>DATHQE010000168.1:0-9957 GCA_035483035.1 Streptosporangiaceae bacterium
CTGCGCATGGCCGCGGTGGGGCTCGTGGAAGACATGACGGCCGCAGCGGCCAGACGTGCCGCGCTGAACGCGGGCGGGCGTCTTGAACTCGTACTGCACGGCCAGATCGACGACGGCGACCTGGCCGCGCTCGACGCGTGCGATCCGGAGATCGTGCTGTTCAGCGGCGGCACTGACGGAGGCCAGCGAGAGCTGGTGCTCGCCAACGCCCGTGCCCTGTCCGGCGGGTCGTGGTCGGGCCAGGTAGTGGTGGCCTGCAACCGGGAGGCCGCGGCCGCGGCGGCCGCGACGTTCCGCGCGAGCGGCAGGGCCGTGCACGTGGTCGACAACGTCATGCCGGAGATAGGAACCGTGCGGCCCGAAGCGGCGCGGTCGGCGATCCTCGGCGTCTTCCTCCGGCACGTCATCCGCGGCAAGAACCTCAGCAACCGCCGCGAGTTCCTGGAATCAGTGACAACCGCCACGCCCGAAGCCGCCCTGGCCGCGACCCGGCTGCTCGCCTACGGCACGCAGCGCGTACCGGGCGCCGGCCACGTCCTGGTCGTTGACGTGGGGGGCGCCACCACTGACGTCCACTCGGTGCGCACCGAGCCGTCCGCAACTCAGGGATACCAGCTCCCGCTGCTCCCGCCGTCCCAGGAGTCCCGGACGGTGAGCGGTGACCTCGGCATGAGGTCTGGAGCGCCCGGTGCCGTCGATGCGGACAGCATCTGGCTCGCCCGGCGGGCAGGCACCACCGCGGCTGCCTGGGCTAAGGAGGGCTGGCGCCGCGCCGCCGACCCGTCCTGGATAGCGGCCAGCCCCGATGAGCTGCGCCGCGAGGAGCTGCTTGCTACGAGCTGCGTCACCCACGCCCTGACCCGGCACTGCGGCCGTCAGCGATGGGTCCACCGGCCGGGCGAGACGGCTCCCACTCTCACCATGAGCGGACCGGACCTGCGCGACGTCACGGTCATGGTCGGTACCGGTGGTGTCATCGCCCACCACTCACAACCGGACCGCATCCTGAAGCCGGCCCTCGTACGCGCGGCCGAGGTCGGCATGAGCCCGGCATCGCCCGGGACGGTAACCGACCACGACTACGTTCTCGCCGCGGCAGGCCTGCTGCTCTCGCTCGACGCCGACCTCGCCGTGCGCCTGCTCAGCCGCACGCTCGGCCTCTCCTCCCTGCCCGCTCGTCCGCTGACGATGGCCTCGCCCGCACCGTCTAAGGGAACCGCATGAGAAAGAAGCTTCCTCTGCACCTGCTCAACTTCATCGGCGGTTCACCCCAGGAGGCCGCCTCGGGAAGGCGCTCCGTTGTCACCAGCCCTGGCGACGGCAGGGAGATCGCCACGGTGCCCGACTCGGGCGCCGAGGATGTCGGCCAGGCGGTGGCCGCTGCCCAGCGTGCCTTCAAGACCTGGTCGCAGACCACACCACGGCAGCGGCAGGCCGCGCTGCTGGCCCTGGCCGACATTCTCCAGGCGCACGACAACGAGCTCGCTGAACTCGAAGCGCTGGACGCCGGCAAGCCGATCATCGTTGTCCGTCCCGAGGAGCTCGAGCACGGCCTCGACAACCTGCGGTTCTTCGCCGGTGCTGCGCGCTTGCTCGAGGGCCGGGCGGCCGGTGAGTACATGCCCGGACGGACATCGTGGACCAGGCGCGAGCCGGTCGGTGTCGTGGGCGGTATCGCGCCGTGGAACTACCCGATCCTGATGGCGCTGTGGAAGGTCGGCCCGGCGATCGCGGCCGGCAACACCGTCGTGCTCAAGCCTGCCCCCTCGACCCCGGTAACTGCGCTGCGCATGGCGGAGCTCGCCGCGGACGCCTTTCCGCCCGGAGTGCTGAACGTGGTCGCCGGCGGGGACGAGGTGGGACAAGCGATCGTCAAGGATCCGCGCATCGCGATGGTCTCGCTGACCGGGTCGGTGGAAACAGGCAAGTGGATCGCGCGGACCGCAGCCGACACGCTCAAGCGAGTGCACCTGGAGCTGGGCGGAAACGCGCCGGTGATCGTCTTCGACGATGCGGACATCGACGACGTGGTGCCGAAGATCGCAGCTGTCGGCTACTACAACGCCGGCCAGGACTGCACCGCCGCGACCAGGGTAATCGCCTCGGCTAAACGCTACGACGACATCGTCGCCGGCCTGGCCGAGCAGGCCAAGCGCCTGGTCCTCGGCGACGTGCTGTCGCCGCGCACCACCATGGGCCCCGTCAACTCCGCGGGGCAGCTCCAGCGCATCACGGGCTTCCTCGACCGCCTGGACGCCGGGAGCGAGGTGGTGACCGGCGGCGGGCGGCTATCCGGTGACGGCTTCTACCTGGAGCCCACCGTGGTGAGCGCCAGCGACCCCGCGGCGGAGATCGTGCAGAAGGAGATCTTCGGGCCGGTCATGACGGTCCAGCGGTTCACTGACGAAGAGCAGGCGCTGCAGTGGGCGAACTCCACCTCTTACGGCCTGTCCGCCTCGGTATGGACCAGCGACGTCAAGCGCGCGCTGCGGGTTTCCCGGGCCCTGCAGTTCGGGGTGGTGTGGATCAACGATCACATGAGCCAGGTGTCGGAGATGCCGCACGGCGGCATCAAGGACTCCGGGTACGGCAAGGACCTCAGCATGTACGCCGTCGAGGAGTACACGACGGTCAAGCATGTCATGGCCGCGTGGGAGGACTGAGCGTCATGACCCCAGATGCCCGTGGCCGCCAGCCGTTCGTGATCGCCGGCCGGCCGCGCTACAGCGACGAGGCCGACCAGGTGAAGGCCCCCTTCAACGGTGCCCTCCTCGGCGAAGTGTCCCTCGCCGGGCGCACCGACGTAGAAGCCGCGATCGGGCTGGCAACGGAGGCCTTGCGCCGCGGGCTGGCGCCGCACCAGCGGGCCGAGGTCCTGGACCAGGCCGCCCTGCTGCTGGCGGAACGGCGCGAGCATCTGGCCTGGCAGATATCGGCTGAAGTCGGGAAACCGATCTCCCTCGCCCGTGCCGAGGCTGACCGGGCCGTGAGTACGCTGCGCTTCTCAGCGGCCGTCGCGCGGACCCATGCCGGCCAGGGCGTCACCATCGACGCCGCCCCCTCCGGCGCGGGCAAGCTGGCCTACACCATGACCGAACCGGTCGGCGTCATCGCGGCCATCACCCCCTTCAACTTCCCGCTGAACCTCGTGGCCCACAAGCTGGCTCCGGCGATCGCCGCAGGCTGCCCGGTCGTGCTCAAGCCCGCGCCGCAGGCGCCGTTCACCGCGCTGGCCTTCGCCCAGGTGCTCTTCGACGCCGGCCTGCCAGGAGACTTCCTCAGTGTCGTCCCCGGCAAGGCGGAGGAGATCGGCGCCGTCCTCACGGGAGACGACCGGATCGCCGCGATCACCTTTACCGGCTCCACCAGGGTGGGCTGGCTGCTGCGCCAGCAGGCGCCCCGCAAGACGGTGCTGCTCGAACTCGGCAACAGCGCCCCGGCCATCGTTCACGCCGACGCCGACCTGGAGATGGCCGCGGCCAAGCTGACCGTCGGCGCCTTCGCCTTCGCCGGGCAGAGCTGCGTGTCCGTGCAGCGCGTCTACGCCCACCGCGAAATCGTCGACGAGCTCAGCAACCTGGTGGTAGCCCGCACCCACGCGATGGGCGTCGGCGATCCCTCTGACCAGAAGGTGACCGTCGGTCCCGTCATCGACGATCCCGCCTGCCAGCGCATCACCTCCTGGATCGAGCAGGCCCTGAATGCCGGTGCCGGACTCGTGTGCGGAGGATCAGCACACCAGCGACTGATCGCGCCCACGGTACTCAGCGACGTACCTGCTGAATCCCCGCTGGAGCGCGAGGAGGCCTTCGGTCCCGTCTTCGGCATCACCGCATATGACGACGTCGACACGGCCTTTAACCGGGCCAACGACACCAGGTTCGCCCTCCAGGCATCCATCTTCACATCCGATTTGCGGCTAGCGCTCGACGCTACCAAGGCACTTGCGTTCGGCGGAGTGCTCGTCAACGAGGCACCGAGTTTCCGCACCGACGGCATGCCGTACGGAGGAAATAAGGACTCCGGCAACACCCGCGAGGGACCTGCGTCGGCGGTCCGGGAACTCACCGAAGAGCGCCTCGTGATCATCGACCAGCTCGCAACGCCGCGTTCCCGTGCGGAGCGCCTCAGCCGATGACCGGCCGAAGGAGAGGCACAGCATGAAGGCAGTCGTTTTCGAAGGACCCGGCGCCGTGGAGCTGCAAGAGCGCCCGGACCCGAAGGCCCGCAGCGAGCACGAGACCTTGATCAGGGTCCTGGCGTGCGGCCTGTGCGGCTCGGACATGCGGGCGATGACCGTCCCCCCGCAGCTTCCGTGCAATCCGGACACGGTCATGGGACATGAGGTCGTCGGCATCGTCGACATCCCCGCAGCGGACTCGCGCTTCGCGGCCGGCGACGTGGTGGTGGCAGTCCCGAACTATCCCTGCCGCAAATGCCACAGCTGCCAGGCCGGCCTGATCAACCTCTGTGACAACTTCACGCACGTCGGCGTCCACGTCGACGGCGGCCTGGCGGAGCTGCTGTGGGTTCCTGACGAGTACTTGTACGCCGTCCCCGCTGGGCTGGATCCTCACCTCGCCGCCCTGGCCGAGCCGCTCGCCTGCGTCCTGAACGGCACGAGGCGCGCCAACTGGCATCCGGGCGAGCCCGTCGTCATCCTCGGCGGCGGTCCTGTGGGGCTGCTCTTCCTGGCCGTGGCAAAGCTATCCGGAGCTGCGCCGCTCATCGTGACCGAACCAAACGCTGCCCGCGCCGCGAAAGCCCTCGAGATCGGCGCCGACCACGTGGTCGACCCCACCGACCCGGACGCGCTGGAGCGCATTACGGCGCTCACGGGCGGGCACGGAGCCGCGACCGTCATCGACACGCTGGGGACGCTGCTCGAAGAGGCGCTGACCCTGGTGGCCAAGGCCGGCGAGATCTTCGTCTTCGGCGTGAACCAGACGGCCACGATCGCGATCACTCCCGCGGTCATCCAGGGCAAGGAGGCCAGCATCCACGGCGTCTACATCGCCAAGAGCACCTTCCCGCTGGCCTTGACGCTGCTGGCCGCCCGCCCCGACCTGTTCGGCAAGATCGTGACGGACTGCATCCCGATCGCCGACTGGGACCGCGCTCGGGACCTGCTGATGTCCGGTAAGGCGGCGGGCAAGATCCTCGTGACCGGAGCGCAGGCATGACCGCGGTGCCGGGGGACGTACATGCGGTCCTGCTCCCGATCTGCGGCTCGCTCACGGTGGAGCCCTGGACAGATGACTTCCTGCGTGCCGGGGGACGGTCCGTCCTCATGGGCTCAAGCGCCGAGGAATACACCGCCCGGCGGATCAGCGACGAGCGGAGGGCGGCTGAGCCCGCCGAGGCCATGCGCGCCTTCACCGCCGCCGTCGCCGCCACGTCGCCAGGGCCAGTTCTCGTGGCGGTCGACGCGGAACCTACCGGAGTGCAGCGGCTGGAGCACCTGCTGCCCCCGCTGCCCGACCGGAACAGCATCGGCCAGATGCCGGAAGAGGCACTCGAACGGGCGTTCAGCGACTACGCGCGAGCCGCACGGGACCTCGGCGTGACGTTGTTCCTCGGCCCGGTAGCCGACCACATCACCGGGACGAACCTCTGGCTGAACGGCCGCACCCTGGCCGACGACCTGGAGTCGATCGCCCGTATCGCCGTCCTGTACTGCAAGACGGTACAAGCTGCCGGGATCGCCGCCACGGCGAAACACTTCCCAGGTCATTCGGACCTCGTTGCCAATCCCGTGCACGAGGCTGTCACGTTGCAGCTGGGACGCGATCACGTCGAGCGCAACCTGATGCCGTTCCAGCGCTTGATCGACGCCGGAGTGAGCGCCGTCATGGTCGGCCCGGTCACGGTCGACGCCATCGACCCAGAAAACCCGGCCGCCTCGTCGCGCGTGCTGGTGGACCTGCTCCGGCAGGGACTGGGCTTCGGCGGCCTGATCGTCAGCGACGACCTTGATGCGGTCAGCACCATGAAGGGCCGCTCCCTCGGCGAGGTGGCCGTCTCCGCCGTCGCCGCGGGCGTCGAGCTGCTGCTCATCCCGGGCGGCGCCGCGGTCCGCGAAACCGCCGAGGCGCTGACCGGCGCCGTCGAGGACGGACGGCTAACCGCCGCCACCCTCGCCGCAGCCGCCGACAAGGTTCGCGCGCTCGCCCGCGCAGCGGCGCGCAAGGACCTCGGCTCCGCCATGTCCGGTCCGCATCCCGGCCGCTAGCAGCAGAAGAAATGAGGAAAACTGTGAGTGGAAGCCCCGCCAGCCCTGGCCGCATGCGGGACGCCGACGGCCTGTACTCCATGGTGGCAGTCGACCAGCGTGAGTCGCTGCGGGCGATGCTCGCGCAGTCCGGCTCCGGCCCGGTCACCGATGACCAGATGCGCGAGTTCAAGGTTAAGGTGGCCCGGGCGCTGTCACCGGTCGCCTCGGCACTGCTCGTGGATACCGATCTGGCTCTTCAGCCGATTCTCGACGCCGACGCCCTGGCGGAGGGCTGCGACCTGATTGTCGCCGTGGACGCCATCAGCTACAGTCCGCAGGGTGTCGCCCAGGCTACTGCGCTGCGAAAGGACCTACTCGGCACCGCCTGGGACAAGCGCGTCGCCGGGCTGAAGTTCCTGCTGCTATGGACTCCAGGGCAATGGCTCGGGTGTGATGCATCGGAGGTTCAGCAGTTCATCGACGACGCCGCGAGGGCCGGCTTGGACAGCGTCCTGGAAGTCGTCGTCCGCGAAGCTGACGGATCGCCGCCGCCTCCCGGGCGGCAGGCCCAGCTGCTGGTGGAGGCAGCGAAACAGACCGCGCCGCTTGGCGCCACGCTCTACAAGACCGAGGTTCCCTATCAGAACCGCGCCTCAGCTGAGGACGTGACCCGCGTCAGCGCCCTCATCACCGGCAGCATCGAGTGTCCGTGGGTCATTCTCTCAAGTGGCGTGCCGGGAGACCAGTTCCCGCAGGCGGTCCAGCGGACGGCGCAGGGCGGCGCGGAGGGTTTCCTGGCCGGTCGGGCGGTCTGGCGGAAGGCCGCGGCCCTAGCCGGGGAGGCCGCTGTGAACTGCCTCAGCAATGAGTCGGTAGCCACCGTGGCAGGGCTGCGAGAGGCGCTGCGAGCCGGGCGCGCTGGTGCCGTCAATGCCTGACCAGCCGCGCCGACACGTCATCGACGTGATTGCGGGTGACGGCATCGGCCAAGAGGTCGTGCCCGCCGCGATCCGCTGCCTCGATGCAGTCAGCGCGCGCCACGGATTCGGCATCGTCTGGCGCGACCATGACTGGGGCTCTGACCGGTACCGGTCTGACGGGAGGATGATGCCCGCTGACGGGCTTGACCAGCTCGCAGACGGCGACGCCATCTTCCTCGGGGCGGTCGGGGCACCCGGTGTGCCCGACCATGTGACCTTGTGGGGCCTGCTGATCCCGATCCGGCGTGCCTTCCTGCAGTACGTGAACCTCCGGCCGGTCAGGATCCTTCCTGGTGTCAGGTCACCACTGGCTGACCCCGGCGGCCTGGATGTCGTCATAGTCCGCGAAAACGTCGAAGGAGAGTACTGCGAGGCCGGAGGCCGGATCTACGCCGGACGGCCAGAAGAATGCGCCATCCAGGAAGCCGTCTTCACCCGGACCGGTATCGAGCGAGTAGCTCGGTTCGCAGCCGAGCTGGCCGCCGACCGGGCAGGGCTGGTTGTTTCGGCGACCAAGTCCAACGGCATGATTCACTCAATGCCCTTCTGGGACGAGGTCGTGTCAGAGGTCATTGCCGGGTATGGGGGCGTGCACATTGAGCATGTCCTCATCGACGCACTAGCGGCACGGGCCGTGCTCAAGCCCGGCTCGCTGGACGTGATCGTCGCCTCCAACCTCTTCGGCGACATCTTGTCAGACCTGATCGCCGCCCTGGCCGGGTCCATCGGTCTCGCGCCGAGCGCGAACCTCAACCCCGACCGGGATCATCCGTCAATGTTCGAGCCAGTGCACGGGTCCGCACCGGACATCGCCGGCCAGGGCATCGCCAATCCCGTCGGCCAGATCTGGGCGGGCGCGATGATGCTCGACCATCTCGGCGAGACCGCCGCCGCGGCCGATCTGGTCGCGGCATTCGAGAGCGTCCTGGCTGAAGGAACGCGAACCCCTGACCTGGGCGGCTCGGCTGGCACCGCCGAGTTCGCCGACGCCGTGCTCGGCCGGCTGGCTCCAACACCGGTGTCTGCTTATACCGTGCCGACCCCCGCTCACCGCGACCAGAAGGGGCCTGACTGGACCAGGCCTCAGCCGCCAAACCATGGAAGAACCGGAAGCCTTCTCGGGAGCTCAGCCGAACAACCGCCTAAGGCGCCGCATCGCATGCAAGGAGAACGCAATGTCGAAAATCTCACTGAATAACGTCTGGAAGCTCTACGGAGAGCATCCAGTCGTCAAGAACCTCTCGCTGGAAGCCCGCGACGGCGAGTTCCTGGTACTGGTCGGCGCCTCAGGGTGCGGCAAGAGCACCACACTGCGCATGCTCGCCGGACTGGAGACCCCCACCTACGGGAGCATCGAGATCGACGATGACGACGTCACCTTGGTGCCGCCCGGGGAACGCGACGTGGCGATGGTCTTCCAGAGCTACGCGCTGTACCCGCACATGACCGTCTACAAAAACCTGGCATTCGGTCCCCGCGCCCGGCGAGAACCGAAATCCGAAGTCCATCAGCGTGTCACCGAGGTCGCACGGACACTGGGCCTGGACCAGTATCTCCACCGCACCCCGAGCGCGCTGTCCGGCGGGCAGCGGCAGCGCGTGGCTCTCGGTCGCGTGATGATCCGGCATCCGCGCCTGTCATTGCTCGACGAGCCGCTTTCGAACCTTGACGCATCACTGCGTGTGCAGATGCGCATGGAGCTGGTCCGGCTGCAAAAGCAACTCAAGGTCACCACCGTATACGTGACACATGACCAGGTCGAGGCGATGACGATGGGCGATCGTATCGCCGTGCTCGACCAAGGCGTCCTCGTTCAGGTGGACACTCCGGACGCCCTGTACGACGAGCCTGCCACCGAGTTCGTCGCCACCTTCATCGGCTCGCCGAAAATGAACATCGTCCCGGGGGAGATCACGAAGGATACGACAGCCACGACGCTGAGCTGCCTCACGACCAACATGTCCATCGACCAGAGCCAGTGCGAGCTGCGCGTCAGCCAGCTGCCTGCGCAGACGCGGGTTGGCCTGCGGCCGCATGATCTGTTCCTGGCCGAGGAGTCACCAGCACGCTGCACAGCGCGCTTCAGCGCCGTCGTTGAGCTGGTCGAGCTCACGGGCGCGGAAGGATTCGCGGTGGTGAAGCCGGCGGCCACCAGCGAGACCATCCTGGTGCGGATATCACGGGCCCTTCGCGTGACCCCCGGCATGCGGATCACGGTCGCGTTTGATCCGCGGGACGTGCACCTGTTCGACCCGGACTCTGGCGATCGCGTCATCAAGTGGCACGGGCCCCGCCACCGGTCGGCGGCCGAGGAGATCGAGACCTTCCTCGGAGAATCCATCGACTGACCGGAAGAGGGTGTCCCCCTCGACCGCGGGGCGCATTGAAACCAGACCGAGTCAGCCCGGGAGGCGTAATCCAGTGTTCACCAAATCCAGACCCCGAACATTTCGAGCCAAGCTCGCCTGCACCGCCGCAGCCCTTACGGTAGGAGCCGTTACCCTCGCCGGCTGTGGGGGCTCCTCAGCCGGTCCGGGCAAGAACGTGCTCACCATCGCATACGGCTCCACCTTCGTGTTCGCGACGGCGGCCCTCGCCCCTCAGTACTACGGAAATATCGCGCGGGAGTTCGAGGCCGCACATCCCGGCGTTACCGTGAAGCTGATTCCCATCGCCGGCAGCCCGAGCGACATCGTGACGAAGCTGAGCCTTCTCTACCGCTCACCATCGACTGCCCCGACGATCACACAGATCGACAGCGGC
>DATHQE010000169.1:0-13625 GCA_035483035.1 Streptosporangiaceae bacterium
GCGCAGGCGAGCCTGGAGTGGTTCGAGAACCTCGGCCAGTACACCGGGCAGGAGCCCGAGCAGTTCGCGTTCAACATCATGACCCGCAGCCGCCGGGTCACCCACGGCAACCTCCGGCTGCGCGATCCCGAGTTCACCGACCGGATGGACGCCTGGTTCGCCGGCGAGTGCAAGCGGCGCGGCCTCGGCGGCGGCGAGGTGGTGCCGCCGATGTTCCAGCCGTTCCGGCTGCGCTCCCTCGACCTGCCGAACCGCGTCGTGGTGTCGGCCATGGACATGTACTCAGCTGCTGACGGAGTGCCGTCGGACTTCCACCTGGTCCACCTCGGCGGTAAGGCGCTCGGTGGCGCTGGCCTGGTGATGACCGAGATGGTGTGCGTCAGCGCCGATGGCCGGATCACGCCCGGCTGCGCCGGCCTGTACGCACCCGAGCACGAGGCGGCGTGGCGGCGAGTCACGACGTTCGTGCACGAGTCGTCCGGCGCCAGGATCGGGATTCAGCTCGGACACTCCGGCCGCAAGGGTGCCACGAAGCTGATGTGGGAAGGCATGGACGAGCCCCTGACAGCGGGAACGTGGCCGGTCTGCGGCCCCTCGCCCCTTCCGTATGCGCCGGGCCTGAGCCAGACGCCGCGCGAGCTGACGATCGCGGAGATGCGGCAGATCCTTGGGCAGTTCGTGTCTTCCGCGGAGGCCGCAGACCGGGCCGGGTTCGACCTGCTCGAGCTGCACTGCGCGCACGGCTACCTGCTGTCGTCGTTCATCTCGCCGGTGTCGAACCAGCGGACCGACTCGTTCGGCGGCTCGCTGGCCGGACGGCTTCGCTACCCGCTGGAGGTGTTCGCCGCGGTCCGCTCGGTGTGGCCGGCACACAAGCCCATGACCGTCCGGATCTCGGCCTGCGACTGGGTGCCCGACGGCGTCACCGGTGCGGACGCCGTGTCGATTGCTGCCGCGTTCGCGGCCGCCGGAGCCGACGCCGTGGATGTGTCGACGGGGCAGGTCACGCCCGAGGAGACGCCCGCCTTCGGCCGGTCGTATCAGACCCCGTTCGCCGACGCGATCAGGAACCAGGTCGGCATCGCCACGATCGCGGTCGGCGTGATCTCCTCCTACGACGACGTGAACTCGCTCCTCCTGGCCGGCCGCGCAGACCTGTGCGCGCTCGGTCGTGCACACCTGTACGACCCGAACTGGACCCTGCACGCGGCGGCCGAGCAGGGCTACTCCGGGCCCGGCGCCCGCTGGCCCGTCCAGTGGCAGGCCGGGAGCCGGCCGCCTGCTTCGGGGCGGACCGATGGGCCGCGGCCGCGGCTTGAGCTGATCCGGGCCGGCGTCACCGGGACGAAGCACGCCCGCTGGCGACCCTGACCGCCGCAACCCCTGCGCCCCAGCCGACATGATCTCCATGGGTGGAGAATCACTGTTGCTATGGCAACAGCAACTCGCCACCCATGAGGGCGATTGGCCGACTGGGCGGGCCGCGAACTGATGGAGGATAGGCCGATGAGCATCGAGCGAGTCAATCCGCCGTCGCTGGCGCCGCCGTCGGGGTTCGCGCACGCGGTGATCACGACCGGCGGGCAGGTCGTGTTCCTGGCCGGGCAGACCGCCCTGGACGCGGCCGGGGCGATCGTCGGAGACACGGTCGTCGAGCAGTTCGAGCAGGCACTCGCAAACCTGCTCACGGCCCTGGACGCGGCCGGCGGGCTGCCCACGGACCTGGCCAGCCTGACCGTCTACGCCGTTGACCTGGGCGACTACCGCGAGCACGGCAAGGAGATCGGAGCGGTGTGGCGCCGGCTAGCCGGGCGCAATTATCCGGCTATGGCCGCCGTCGGCGTGTCCAGGCTCTGGGATCGAGCGGCCCTGGTCGAGGTTCAGGGCTTCGCGGTCATCGGCGCCAGTAGCTGACCGGCACGCATCCGGCCACACGGCGGCTCAGCCCGGGCCGATGTACGCCGTCGTCTCCTGCCGCCACAGCAGCACAACGGCGCCCAGCCCGACGACCCACTGCAGCACGATGAATGCGACGGAAACCAGGGGCACCGGGGCCTCGCTGCGCGAGATGGCCGCTTCGACAGTCATGACGGCGAAGAACACGGACGCGACGATCCGCGCCCAGCCGCTGGCCCGGTTGTTAGCCCAGGCCATCCACAGCCACAGCAGCACGCAGATCAGGCCGGCCACAGCCAGGATGACGAATGAGGCGTTGGCGATCCTGTGCAGCTGCGCGACGTTGAATGGGGCCCCGACGTCGCGGCTGTTCGTGCGCTCCCGGTTGAAGATGTCGGTCTTGATCTTGCCGTCCAGGCTGAGCGCGGTGACCGTGCCAAGCAGGGCGACGCCCGCGCCGACGTACATCAGGTAAACGGCGTAGCGCAGTGATGGTGGCTGCTCAGGCTCGACAACGGGCAGGCCGACGTCGACGCCGTTCCTGAACGGGTAGGGCTGATACGTCATCCATGGCCCCCAGCCGCCGCCAGCCACAACCTAGTCGCGCAGGTGAGCGACCTCAGCAGGCGTCAAGCAGGCGCGGCCGCTACCGGCTCTGAGCGTAGTACTGCGAGGAATCGCGGCGCCATAGCAAGATCGTGACGCCGAGCCCCACGAGCCAGCCGAGGATGTCGAAGATCTTCGTGCCGATGGCGTTGGGCCGCGCGACCGCCGACAGCAAGCCGAGGGTATTGAGCGCGAACAGGACACCTGCGACGTTCCGCGCCCAGCTCTTGCCAGCACCGTTCGCGCGGGCCATCCAGATCCACAAGCCGATCCCGATCAGGCCGAGGATGACGATCGTGGCGATGCCCACGACTTGCGCGGTATGCAGCTGAGTAGCGGTCAGGTGCTTGGTGGATGCCTTGATGATGTCCTGCTTCAGGCTGCCGACCGTCGCCAGCCCGACGACGAACTCCAGCGCGCTCAGCCCGGCCCCGACGTACATGAGCTTGACCGCGTTACTGATCGAGGGCGGCGCGGCGGGACGCTGCTGCTGGGGCAGTTGCTCGGACCCGCTCGTCGGGTACGGCTGATAAGTCATCGTGACTCCTTGGTCAGATCGCCTCGCGGCACCGCACAGCCTAGTCACGCCACTGGACTGCCGACTACCTCAGTTGATCAGATCGGGCCGGCGCCCGTCACCGCGAGTACGTTCTCCCTGGCCAGGCTCCCCAGCCGGGCATGCAGGCGACCGAAGAGCTCAGCCGCCCGGGCGCCGTGCCAGTCCGCTGGCAGCAGCTCCGGCGGCAGGCCAGGGTCGAGGAACGGCAGCCGCCGCCAGGCGGTGAGCACCCGGACGTAATCCGCGAAGGCCTGCCCCGGATCACCGTCGGCCGGCTGCCACCGCACCAGAACCGGCGCAGCCGAGTCGATGAACGCCTGGTAGAGCTGCTCGAGCCGAGCCAGGTCCCACCACTGGCCGATCTTGGCCCGGACATCACCGAAGGCGAGGTAGCCGGCCGTGAACAAGCTGACGTACGTCGTCAGATCGTCGGTCGCCAGCACGTCGCGCGTCTCGTCGGCCAGGTGCGCCGGCGCAATCCAGACGCCGGCGGAGACGGTGCCAAAGCCCAGCCAGGCAAGCCTGGATCGCAGCGCGTGCCGGCGCGCGCGCTCGTGCTCAGGAACGCTGAAGACCGCCAGCAGCCACCCGTCGTCAGCACTCGCCCGTGGCGGCCGGAAGATCCTCCGGTCGCCGTCGGCGAGGATCTTGCGGCCGCCGGCGGACAGGCCGTAACCGGCCGCGCCGCCGACGCGGCGGGATTCCAGCAGGCCGCGCAGCTTCAGCCGGGAGATCGCCGACCGGACCGCCGGTTCCTCCACGCCGAGCTCAGCCATAAGCCTGATCAGCGCGGCGATGCTGAACCAGCCGCCGGTATCGCGCGCATACAGGCCGTAGATGGTCACGATGAGCGCCCGCGGCTGGGCCGTGAGGCCGTCGCTGGCGCCCGGCTCGGAGATGGTCACCGTCAGAACCTAGCTTTGCCCTGTCCGCCGTCGCATGCCTGGCACTGTATCGGTGCGCCGCTTCATTGACTATCGTCACAAAGGCGGAATACTGAGACCGTCGTGGTGGCATCCGAGGAGGTCCGGGCATGCAGCTCTCCCCGTCCGCACACGCCGACACGTTCTGCCGGGACAATCTGCCCGCACCCGCGGAGTGGCCGGAGCTGGAGTTCACGCTGCCTGAGCTGGCGTACCCCGACCGGCTCAACGCGGCGGACGAGCTGCTGAACCCGACGATCGAAGCTGGCGGCGCCGACCGGCGCTGCCTGCTCTCGCCGGAGGAGACCTGGACCTACGGTGAGGTGGCGGCGCGCGCAGCCCAGATCGCCGGGGTGCTGACTGGCGATCTTGGCCTGGTGCCCGGCAACCGGGTGGTGCTGCGCGGGCTCAACAGCCCCTGGCTGGCGGCATGCTGGCTCGGCGTGCTCAAGGCGGGCGGGGTCGCAGTGGCGACGATGCCGATGCTGCGCGCCGCCGAGCTGACCAGCATCGCCGACATCGCCCAGGTTCGGCTGGCCCTATGCGATCACCGGCTGACCACCGACCTGCGCGCCGCCGCCATCCCGGACCTGCAGATCGTTGAGTTCGGGGGCACCGCAGCCGGTGACCTGACACGGCTGGCCGCGGCGAAGCCGGCCGAGTTCGCCTCGGTCCAGACGGCGGCCGACGACGTGGCGATGATTGCCTTCACGTCCGGCACGACCGGCAAGCCAAAGGCCGCCATGCACTTCCACCGCGACCTGCTCGCGGCCGCCGACACGTTCTCTGCCCACGTGCTGAAGCCGGTGCCCGACGACCTGTTCGCCGGGACACCTCCGCTGGCCTTCACGTTCGGCCTCGGGGCGCTGTTGCTATTCCCGCTGCGCGTCGGCGCTGCGACCCTGCTGCTGGAAAAGGCTGGCCCGGCCGAGCTCGCCGACGCGATCGCCGAGCACGGCGTGACCGTGCTGTCCACCGCCCCGACTGCCTACCGGGCGATGCTCGCGGCGGGCAAGGCCGACCGGCTGCACGGCCTGCGTCGACCGGTATCGGCCGGCGAGAACCTGCCGAAGTCCACCTGGCAGGCTTTCTACGACGCCACCGGCGTGAAAATCATCGACGGCATCGGCAGCACCGAGATGCTGCACATTTTCGTCGCGTCGGCCGACGACGACATCCGGCCGGGCTCGACGGGCAAGGCAGTGCCCGGCTACACCGCCGCGGTCGTCGGCAAGGACGGCAAGCCCGTGCCGGACGGCCAGCCCGGCCGGCTGGCGGTCAAGGGCCCGACCGGGTGTACCTACCTCAACGACGAGCGCCAGCGTACCTACGTGCAGGACGGCTGGAACCTGACCGGCGACACCTACATCCGCGACGCGGACGGCTACTTCTGGTATCAGGCGCGGTCGGACGACATGATCATCTCCGGTGGTTACAACATCGCCGGGCCCGAGATCGAAGAGGTGCTGCTCAGCCACCCGGACGTGGCCGAGTGCGGCGTCGTCGGGGTGCCCGACCAGGCCCGCGGCCAGATCGTCAAGGCGTATGTCGTGCTGACCGGCGGCGTAACCGGCGATGAGGCCAAGGCCCGCGAGCTCCAGGAGCTGGTCAAGCAGCGGATCGCGCCCTATAAGTACCCACGGGCGGTCGAGTTCGTCACGACTCTGCCGCGCACGAACACCGGCAAGCTCCAGCGATTCCGGCTCCGTCAGCAAGCCGCGAACGCCGACGGGCCTGGCTGACTGGCTGACTGGCTGACTGGCTTACGGCCGCTCGATGCGACCGCCGGCGAAGATGTGGGCGGCCCCGTTCCCGGCAAAGTCATCCTGCGACAGCGAGTTGATTACGGTGATGGCGGCGTGAGCCGGATCGGGCTCCGGGATGCCGGGCGAGACGAGCCGTAGCGGCGTGATGCTGCCTCGCACGAACTGGCCCTGGGCGTTCAGGGTGACGTGCAGCATCGCGCTGACCGAGGTGACGCTGTCCAGGCCGAGAGTGTTGTAGCCGCAGAAATTGCCCAGGCTGTAAGCGATCAGGTGGCCGTGGTACCACTGGAAGCCGCGCAGCACGTGCGGGCCAGAGCCCACGACCAGATCCGCGCCGGCGTCGATCACGCCGTGGGTGAAAGCGATCGAGTTGCCGCGATCCTGGCCGAGGAAGTACTCCTCCCCCGGCACGACGTGCTGTGCGCCGTCGCCCTCGCCGCCGAGGTGTTCCATCACGATGACGACCTGGGCGTGCTGCTTGGCCTGGCGGACGAGCGCCTCGGCGGCCGGAATGTCGAGCGCGTCCGCGTCATACGACCACGGCCCGAAGCCGAGCAGCGCGATCTTGATGCCGTCCCTGGTGAAGTACGTAATCTGGCCGGGCCGCCCGGCCCACATCAGGTGCGCGGCCCGCAGCGCGGCGTCGGTGCTCGCCTCGCCGGCCGCACCCGCGTCCAGCGTGTGGTTGTTGGCCACGTTGACGGCCGCGAACCCGTCGTTCTTCAGGTCCGTCGCGGTGTCGTCGGGCGCCTCAAACTGGTAGCAGTCCGTCTCGCCGGGCGCGCACTTGGACATCGGCAGCGTGCCCAGCGCCGACTCCAGGTTGCCCATCGTCAGGTCGCTGGACAGGTCGGACTTGACGTCATCCAGCAGTGATCCCGTCCCGGCCGACGGCCAGGCGTTGAGCGTTCCGAAGGTCATGTCGCCGACCCAGGTGATGCTGACGGTGGGCAGGGCGGGCGTGGCGGCAGGCGACGAGTGTGCCACGACCGGAACGGGGCGGGCGCCCGAGGCAGCCGGGCTGGCTGGCGGTTTGCCCTTCGTCGCCACGAGGGCCCAGCCGCCCAGCACGGCCACGACCATGACGATGCCGACCGACAGAAGTACGTGCTTCCGCTGGGTCCGGCCGGAGTCCGGCGGCCGGCGGGTGCCTGCCGCCCGGCGAGGGCGAGGCTCGCCGGAATCAGCGTCGCGCCGGTACTGGTTGCTCGGTGGCACGGCCGTATCCGTCCTCGCTGGGCCTGGTCAATGCCCGCCCAGGATAGGCGCCTGACCAGCGGAAAGGCGCCAAAACGCGGATATCGGGCCGAGCTCAGGCCTCCACGACCACGGGGATGATCATTGGTCGGCGGCGGTAGTTGTCGCTGACCCAGCGCCCCGTCGCCCGGCGCAGCAGCTGGCGGAGCTGATGCACCTCGGTGATACCTTCCTTGGCGGCGTTGGCCAGGGCCTCCTCGATCAGCGGCCGCACCTCGGCCAGGCTGGCGTCGTCGATACCTGCCCCGCGCGCGTGAATCTCCGGGCCGGCGACCAGCTTGCCGCTTGTCGAGTCCACCACCACCACGACCGAGATGAATCCCTCCTCGCCGAGGATCATCCGGTCCTTGAGCGAGGCCTCGGTGATCTCGCCCACCGACAGCCCGTCCACGTACACGTAGCCACACGGGACCATGCCAGCAACCGCGATCTGGCCGTCGACCAGGTCGACCACGACGCCATCCTCGGCGATCACAATGTTCTCCGGCGGCACGCCGGTGAGCGCGGCCAATTCAGCGTGCGCCTTCAGGTGCCGCCACTCGCCGTGAACGGGGATGAAGTTGCTCGGCCGGACCAGGTTCAGGACGTACAGCAGTTCGCCAGCTGGGGCGTGGCCGGAGACGTGGACCAGGGCGTTCCCCTTGTGCACGACGCGCGCGCCGAGCCGGGTGAGCTCGTTGATGATCCGGGAGACGGCGGACTCGTTACCCGGCACGAGCGATGACGCCAGGATCACCGTGTCACCCTCGGCGATCCGGATCGGGTGATCGCGGCCTGCCATCCGCGACAGTGCCGACATCGGCTCGCCCTGCGACCCGGTCGAGATCAGCACGATCTGATCCGGCGGCATCTCCTCGGCCTCCTTGAGGTCGACGAGCAGCCCACCATGGACGGACGGAACCTTCAGGTAACCGAGGTCGCGGGCCACGCCCATGTTGCGCACCATCGAGCGACCGACCAGCGCCACCTTGCGGCCGTGCTCGGCCGCCGCGTCCATGACCTGCTGGACCCGGTGCACGTGGCTGGCGAAACAAGAGACGATGATGCGCTGCTCGGCAGCGGCAAAGACTTCGGACAGCACCGGGCCGATCGTGCGCTCGGAGGTCACGATGCCCGGCACCTCGGCGTTGGTCGAGTCGGCCAGCAGCAGGTCCACCCCGAGAGCGCCGAGCCTCGCGAACCCGCCGAGGTCGGTCAGCCGGCCATCGAGCGGTAGCTGGTCCATCTTGAAGTCACCGGTGTGCAGGATCAGCCCGGCCGGCGTCCGGATGGCCACCGCGAGCGCGTCCGGAATGGAGTGATTGACCGCGAGGAACTCCAGGTCCCAGGGGCCGAACCGCTGGGTACCGCCTGCTTCGACCTCCACGTCCACCGGGGTGATCCGGTGCTCGGTGAGCTTGCTGCGCAGGAGCGCGAGGGTGAGCCGGGACCCCACGATCGGGATGTCCGCTCGCTGCCTCAGCAGGTACGGCACGCCGCCGATGTGATCCTCATGCGCGTGCGTGAGAACGAGCGCCTCGATCTGGTCCAGCCTGCCCTCGAGAGCGGAGAAGTCGGGCAAGATCAGGTCGACGCCGGGCTGATTGTCCTCGGGGAACAGCACGCCGCAGTCGACGATGAGCAGGCGCCCGGCGTACTCGAAGACGGTCATGTTGCGGCCGATCTCGCCGAGGCCGCCGAGCGCGACGAGACGCAGGCCGTTAGCGGCTAGCGGCGGCGGCGGCCCTAGCTCGGGATGCGGGTGGCTCACTTGAGCTTCACACCACCCGCCGCTAGGTCCGTCCGCAGCCGGTCGATTTCGGCGTCGGTGGCATCGGGCATCGGCAGGCGAACCGCTCCGCCGGGCAGACCCAGCAGGCCGAGCGCGGCCTTAGTCATGACTACTCCCTGGGACCTGAACAGGCCCGTATAGACCGGCAGCAGGTCACGGTGGATCTGCAGCGCGTCAGCAACCCGACCGGCGCGGTAGGCGTCGATCATCTCGTGCAGCCGGTCGCCGACGACGTGCCCGACGACACTGACGAAGCCAGCCGCGCCGAGCGAGAGCCAGGGCAAGTTGACCATGTCGTCGCCGCTATAGAAAACCAGCGGTGTGGCCGCCATGACGACCGAGCCGGCAGCGAAGTCGCCCTTGGCATCCTTGACTGCGACGATCCGCGGATGCTCAGCGAGCTGGAGCAGCGTATCGACGGCGATCGGCGTGCCGGTGCGGCCTGGGATGTCGTAGAGCATGTTCGGCAGGCCGGTCGCGTCGGCGACCTGCTTGAAATGCGCCACTAGACCGCTTTGCGGTGGCTTGTTGTAGTACGGCGTCACGACTAGCAGCCCGTGTGCGCCAACCCGCTCGGCGGCGCGGGCAAGCTCGCACGTGTGCGCCGTGTCGTTCGTGCCGACGCCGGCGACGATGGTGGCCCGGTCGCCGACGGCTTCGAGCACGGCGGCCAGCAGCCTGGCCTTCTCCTCGTCCGACGTCGTCGGGGACTCGCCGGTGGTACCGCTGATCACCAGCCCGTCGTTACGCATGTCGGTGACCAGGTACTCGGCGAGCTGTGCGGCGCCGTCGTAATCCACTTCCCCACGGGAATCCATGGGCGTGACCATCGCCGTGAGCATGCGCCCGAAAGGCGCTGAGGCCGGGTAGCCGGCCGGGTTCGCTGTCTCGGTCATATACCGAACGCTACCGGGCGGAGACGCGGTGGCGCACTGCCGGCACGGCAGGGCGCCAGGTGCAGACGCGGCGACGTGAGCTCGGGGGTACCCACGCCGCCTGCGCCTGTCCTCATTATCGGCCCGGATTGCACGACGCGTTACCAGTTGATTGCAATTAGTAAAGGAGCGAGCCCTTTCTCGTTCTCGGCCCCTCTGCTCAGTTACGCGAACCGGCGTGTCGCAGCCGGGCTATCGGCACGTCCGGCCGGACAATGGTCGCGGGCCCCTCCAGGTATGAGATGGAGGGGCCTTGACGTTGCCGGTCGCGGCCGTTGTGCGTGCGCCGCCACGTCCACGCGATAAGCTTTCCGCCATCCCAGGGCCCAACGTCCCTGGGCGGGTGCTGTGCACAGCGAAGCCGGTGTGATCCCGGCGCTGTCCCGCAACGGTGATGCCCGGCCGAGCTGACTCGGCCGCGGACGAGCCCGGACGCCTGGCCTGCGCCAACGACCTGTCCTCGGAGGAAGGGCGGCTCGTTCCGACGCCTGGTTGGCGTCGCAGCGAACGCACTTCGTCCTCCAGAATCAACGGAGGATGATGATCATGCGGGCATTCACCCGTGCGCGGCCGGCCGTTATGGTGGTCGCATCACTCGCCGTCGCGTGCGCGGCGTGCAGCAGTTCTGCTGCCAGTTCTAGTTCCGGAGCGGCAGGTAACTCAGCCGCGACCGGATCGACCGCGGGCTTCCCCGTGACCGTCACGACCGCCGGCGGGACCGCCCACCTCAGCTCGCGGCCAGATTCCATCATCTCGCTGTCGCCGACAGCGACCGAGATGCTGTACGCGATCGGGGCGGGCGGCCAGGTCAAGGCTGTCGACAGCGACTCTGACTACCCCGCGAACGCACCGCACACCAAGTTGTCTGCCTACCAGCCGAATGCCGAGGCGATCGCCGCCTACAAGCCCGACCTGGTGATCATCTCCAACGACATCAACGGGATCACTGCCAAGCTGACGGCGCTGTCGATCCCGGTTCTCGATCTGCCCGCGGCGCCCAACGTGTCCAGTGTGTACAGCGAGTTCACGCAGCTCGGCGCCGCGACCGGCCATGCGGCCGAGGCCAGGACCGAGGATCAGAAGCTCAAGGCGGATGTCAGCCAGATCGTGTCGTCCGAGCCGCACCGCTCAGCGCCGCTGACGTACTACTTCGAGCTCGGGACGGACCCGTACTACTCAGTGACCGACTCGACCTTCATCGGCAGCTTGCTCTCGCTGCTCGGCATGAAGAGCATCGCGGACACGGCGTCGGGCGCCGCGGCCGCGGGCGGTTACCCCAGCCTGTCGGCCGAGTTCATCCTGAAGTCGAACCCCGACTACATCATCCTGTCCGACACGGGCAGCACCGGCGGCGGGCAGTCCGCCGCCACCGTCAGCGCCCGGCCAGGCTGGTCGGTGCTGACCGCGGTGAAGGACAAGCACGTCGTCGTGCTCAACGCCGACATCGCGTCCCGCTGGGGACCGCGGATCGTGCAGCTCCTTCAAACGGTCGCCGCGGGAATCAAGCCTGGTACGTCGTGACAGCTACTCCGGACACGACCGGGCCCGCAGCGGCGGGCCCGGCCGGTCCTGGCCAGGCACCTGTGGAGCGAGCACCAGCCGGCCGAGCAACCGCCGAGCGGGAACCGGCCAGCCGAACACCCGCCGGGCGAGCACCCGCCGGGCAGGCACCCGCGACCGGCGACGCGGACGCATCAGCGGGCGACGGTCTTGCTGTCGTCCGGACCAGGCCCGGACGGGCGATCCTCATCGCGAGCATCGTGCTGCTAGCGGCGGTCGTCATCGGCGTCGCTGTCGGACCGGCAGGACTCTCGCCGCACCAGGTCCTCGACGCGATCGCGGTACGGCTGCCGTGGCATCCGCACATCCTGGTGCCGCCGCTCGACACGGCCATCGTGTGGCAGATCCGGCTGCCAAGGGTCGCGCTCGGCGTACTGGTCGGCTCGATGCTGGCGGGGGGCGGCGCGGCCTACCAGGGCATTTTCCGGAATCCGCTCGCCGATCCCTATCTGCTCGGCGTGGCCGCCGGGGCCGGGCTCGGCGCGACCATCGTGGTCGTCTCCGGCGGGAGCCTGGCCTTGACGCCCCCTGCGGCGTTCGCTGGCGCCGTCGGCGCGGTAGCGCTCACCTACCTGCTGGGTGCCGGAGCGGGACGGGGCGGCGAGTCGCTGGCGGGTCGCAGCGGGACCGGGTCGATCCTCCTGGCTGGCATCGCCGTCGCGGCAATGCTGACGGCGTTCCAGACCTACCTTCAGCAGGAGCACTCGCAGACGCTCGCGACCGTCTACTCCTGGATCCTCGGCGGGCTGTCCGCCGCGACCTGGTCCGACGTGTGGATGATCTTGCCGTACGTGGCAGTCTCCGCGATCGCCCTGCTGGTGCACCGCAGGCTCCTGGACGTGCTGCGCGTGGGCGAGACCGAGGCGACCAGCCTCGGCATCAACGTGGACCGGCTGCGGCTGACTGTCGTGATGGCGGCGACGCTCGGGGTCGCGGCTGCTGTCGCGGTCAGCGGGCTGATCGGGTTCGTCGGCATCATCGTCCCGCACGCGGTCCGGCTCACCGCCGGGCCGAGCTACCGAGTGCTGCTGCCCGTTTCGATGATCGGCGGCGCTGCTTTTCTCGTGCTCGCTGATGTCGCCGCGCGGACCGTACAGGCACCGTCAGAAGTTCCGATCGGCGTGATCACGGCGGTAGCCGGAGCGCCGTTCTTCCTGATCGTGCTGAGGTCCCGGCGCTCACAGCAGGATCTGTCGTGATCGGGTTCACCGAGCTGACCGTCCGCTACGGCGGCACGACCGCCCTGGCTGGCGTCAGCGGCCAGGTATGCGACGGTGAGTGGCTCGGGCTGATAGGCCCGAACGGCGCCGGCAAGACCACGCTCCTCAACGCGATCGCGAGGCTGACGCCCTACGCGGGCTCGGTCACCCTCGGCGACCAGCCGACCGGCCGGCTTAGCAGGCGCGAGCTAGCCCGGCTGATTGCTTACGTACCGCAGCGGCCGCTGCTGCCGCCGGACATGACGGTGAGCGACTACGTCCTGCTGGGCAGGACCGCGCACATTGGCTACCTGCGGTCGGAGACCGCCGCGGACCGCCGGGTCTGCGCCGCTGCTATCGGCCGGCTTGACCTCGGCGCGATGGCAGCCCGGACGCTGCAGACCCTGTCTGGCGGCGAACTCCAGCGGGTTGTGCTCGCGCGTGCGATCGCCCAGGAGGCCCCGGTGCTGCTGCTCGACGAACCCACCAGCGCGCTGGACCTCGGCCGCCGGATGGACGCGCTCGAGCTCATCGATGAGGTGCGCCGCGAACGGTCCCTGACAGTCCTGTCCGCCATTCATGACCTCACCCTGGCCGGACAGTTCGCCGATCGGCTCGTGCTGCTGGCAGACGGACAGATCGCGGCCTCCGGATCGGCGCCCGAAGTGCTCAGCGACGCCGTGCTGGCCGCGCACTTCGGGGCTGGGATCCAGGTGCTCACGACTGACGGCGGTGACATCGCGGTCATCTCCCGACGAGTGGCACGCGGTCGAGACCTCGCCCAGGAGTCAACCGCCGGGCGAGCTCGCGGCTAGGCCGGCTCGGCCACCGCGACCGGAGTAGCTCGCGGATCCGCGGCCGGACTGGCGATCGCCGAGCAGGCGGACGCCGCGCTGGCGGGCGCCAGGCTGGCGGGCGCCGCGCTGGCGGGTACCGGGCTGGCGGGCGCCGGAGCCGCCACCATCACGTTGCCGGCGACCGTGGTGCCGGCCCCGGGTCCTGCGCGGACGTCGAGTTGCCCCCCGAGTACGGACAGCCGATCTGTCATGTTCTGCAAGCCGGTGCCATAGCGCACCGCGCCAGGGTCGAATCCGGGACCGTCGTCGGCCACCGAGAACGACAGGCAGCCGTCGGAGTCGGCTAGCCGGACCGT
>DATHQE010000170.1:0-1923 GCA_035483035.1 Streptosporangiaceae bacterium
CGGCGAGTCGGTGCGCTGGGACGACGTCGGCACCATCCCGTTCGATGCGTTTGGCGCGCCTGGCTGGGAACCGCGTTCGCGGCGCGCGGCGCAGCTCCAGAACCCTGGCCAGCCCGACCATGGCGGGAACGGGGCCGGGAACGGCCTCGGCCGCCTGACCACCGCGGCTGACGATGCGACGGGCGGTCCAGCTACCGGCGGTCCAGCCGCGGGCGGTCCGACGGGCGGCGGTGCGACTGGCGGGTCGCCGGGCCAGGGCAAAGCCGGCAAGGCGCGCGGCGGGAGGCAAGGACATGCCAGTTGACCTGCGGACCAGACTCGGCCATGTGGAGCTGCCTAACCCGATCATGACGGCATCCGGGTGCGCCGGCGCCGGACGCGAGCTGGCCCAGTTCGTGGACGTCTCGAAGATCGGCGCGATCGTCACCAAGTCGGTCATGCTGAGCCCGCGGTCGGGCCGCCCGACGCCGCGCATGGCCGAGACACCGAGCGGCATGCTGAATTCGATTGGGCTGCAGGGACCTGGCATCGACGCGTTCCTGCAGCGCGACCTGCCCTGGCTGCTGTCCAGGGGAGCCCGGGCCGTGGTCTCCATCGCGGGCGGGACAGTAGCGGAGTACGCCGACCTGGCGGGCCGCTTGTCAGACGCGGCGGGCGTCACCGCAATCGAGGTCAACATCTCGTGCCCGAACGTGGAGCACCGTGGCCAGGTGTTCGCCTGCCAGCCGGATTCCTCGGCTGCCGTGATCGAGGCCGTCCGCGCGCGTGCGCGCTATGACATCCCGGTCTTCGCGAAACTGTCGCCTGACGTCACCGACATCGTGGCGATCGCCAAGGCCTGCGTGTCGGCGGGCGCCGACGGTCTGTCGATGATCAACACGCTGCTCGGCATGGTGATCGACACCGACACCATGCAACCGCACCTGGCCGGCCTCACCGGCGGACTGTCCGGTCCGGCGATCAGGCCGGTCGCGGTGCGCTGCATCTGGCAGGTCCGCGAGGCGCTGCCCAACGTGCCGATCATCGGCATGGGCGGCGTGCGGACGGGCCGCGATGCCCTGGAACTCATCCTTGCTGGTGCGTCGATGGTCAGCGTAGGCACGACGATCTTTCATGATCCATCGGCCTGTGCCCGGATCTTGCGCGAGCTTGAGGAGGAACTGACCGAGCGCGGGGTAGAGCGGCTTGCGGATGTCGTCGGGCTCGCGCACCAGGCGCGCGCCCTGGCTGGGCGCACCCTGAGCCCGAATGCCAGAGTGAGGAGAAGCTGATGGCTGGCCGAGCGCCCATCGCCGTCGCGCTGGATGCGCCCGATCTGGAGACCGCGGCCCGCTGGGCCGCGCTGGTGACGCCGCACGTCAGCACCGTGAAGGTCGGCCTCGAGCTGTACTTGCGGTACGGTCCGGACTCGGTCGCGTCCGTCCGCGGCGCCAGTGGCGTGCAAGTTTTCCTCGACCTGAAGCTGCACGACATTCCGGCCACGGTCGCCGGAGCCGCCAGGGCGGTAGCCCGGCTGCGCCCGGCGCTGCTGACCGTGCACGCGGCCGCTGGGCCTGCGGCGATCAGGGCAGTCGCGGACGCGGTGCCGGGTACCAGGGTCGTGGCGGTCACGGTGCTGACCTCGCTTGGGGAAGCCGACCTGAGCCGGATCGGCCTCGCCGGACCCGTGAGTGACGCGGCGCGACGGCTCGCGACGCTGGCCGTCGAGGCTGGCGCTCGCGGGCTCGTGTGCTCACCGCAGGAGGTCGCGGCGCTGCGGGCCGAGGTCGGCGACGACATCCTGCTGATCACGCCGGGAGTCCGGCCGGCTGGTTCCGACGTGAACGACCAGGCGCGGGTGGCCACCCCGGAGGAGGCTCTCCGGTCCGGAGCTGACCTGCTCGTGATCGGCAGGCCGATCACGGGGGCAGCAGACCCAGGCGC
>DATHQE010000171.1:0-2368 GCA_035483035.1 Streptosporangiaceae bacterium
ATGACGATCGCCCAGGCGAGCTTGGGCGCGTTCCGGACAGACTTGGCCCGCACCAGGTTGACCAGGCAGAACACATCCAGGCCGAGGACCAGGAGCAACACCGGCACCAGGGCCGGCGCCAGCGCGAGCAGGTGGTGCGCAAGCAGGTGGTGCGCGAGCAGGTGGTGCGCGAGCGGTGCACCGTGCGCGAGCGAGCCGGACAAGCCGCTCATGGCCGGACCCAGGTCCGCGAGGCCCAGGCCGCGATGAGGGCCAGAACCTCCGGGCTGACCGGCAGGCGGCCGGCGCGGCGGTATCCTCGCGGGCCGACCGAGCCAGGGTCGGGCCGGAGCATGTGGCTGAGGTCTCCGACCACGTGGCCGTCGAACGGGCCGCCTACCAGGCGTCCGATAGCCGCGACGTCGTCAGGCGGAACCTGAAGATCGTGCCCGCCGGTGATCGCCAGGACCGGGACCGTGAGCTGCCTGAGCGCGGGCGCTGGGTCGTAGCGGACGAAATCACGAGCCCAGCGGGCGTTCACCCGGGTGCCCTGGACTCGGATGACGTCCTCTGCCGACGTAAGGATCTTGCTGAGATTCTTACGCTGCATCCGGATGGCGTCGGTGCGCAGCAGCCGCAGGATCAGCTGCGAGGAGCGCGGCAGCCGGGACGCGAGCTGCTCGGCCTGCCAGGCGAGGACTTCGTCGCCGGTGCGCGCCGACCCGGACAGCAACCCGACGCCCGCCACACCGCCCTCCGCTGCCAGCTGCGCCGCGTAGTACGTCCCTTCGCTATGGCCTACCACGAGCAGCGGCAGTCCAGCCGCCTGGGTCGCCAGCCAGCCGAGCGCAGCTCGTGCATCGGCGAGCCGCTGGGCCATACCGGCAGTCCAGTAATCACCGCCGCTGGCGCCGACGCCGCGCTTGTCATACCGCAGCGTCGAGACCTGGACTGCTGCCAGCGCCTCGGCGACCGCACTAGTGATGCCGCCGCGCAGCATCTGGTGCAGCGGCAGCCGGACATCAGAGTTCCGGTCGGTCTGGCCGGAGCCGGCGATGAGCAGCGCCGCTGCGACCGGCTGCGCGACCTCGCTGTAGGTCCCGGCGAGCGCGCACCCGTCGCTGTCGAAGGTGACGTTCTGCTCGGTCATCTGGCCGGCCTCCCATCGTCTCGAGCCTGGCCGTCGGCTGGCATGAGGACCGATGCCAGCAGTCGCCGGCTGCGGCCCTTCCTCGGTCCGTTGACCCGCCTGGGCTCGAGCACCCGGTAAAGGTCGAGCATGAGCTCGCGGAACTCGGCGTCATCGAGCCACAAGCCCTCGATGCCGAAGCTCACCCCGTCGCGGACCAGGTCGACGCTGTCGCGCTCGAGATAGCGATCGAAGTCGGCGAGGAGCCCGGCAGCGAACGCGCGGAACATCTGGCGTGTGTCATCGGTGCTCATCGCGGCGATCTCGGCGAGGCCGATCCTCGCTGCGGCGAGCCGCAGGACGTAGGTCCGCTCGACAGCGCCGCGTACCTGCCGCTCAGCGACGACCTGGAGCACATTGGCGCGCACGAGCCTGGCCACGTGCCGATAGAGGCTCGCCGCAGGGACGTCCGACAACTCGGCGCTGAGCTGCGACGTTGTCAGCGCCCGATCGCCCAGGAATGCCTGCACGATGCGCAGCCGCACCGGATGCAGCAGCAGGTCAGCCGAGTCGGTCACAGGGCACAGAGTACACCAGCATTCTCATTAACGAGAACATTACTGGAGTCGAGAGCAATCGCTCTGTGCGGGCGCCGTCCCGGCGGGGAGGCGGACCTTGACGAGCCCGGTGCTGCTATGACTCACTAGTCGCGATGCCAGGTAAAGCACGGTAACTGGGGGTACGTCGGTGACTCAGGTTGACGCGCGCGCCTTGCGCGAGCGGTACGCACGGGAACGCGACAAGCGACTGCGGCCGGACGGCAACGATCAGTACGTCGAGGTGGCCGGGCAGTTCGGCCGCTATCTCGACGACCCGTACACCGAGCGGGTGGAGCGCGAGCCCTGCCGCGATCACGTGACGGTGGCGTTCGTGGGCGGCGGTTTCGCCGGCCTGGTCACGGCGGCACGGCTCAAGGATGCCGGCATCGACGATGTCCGCATCGTAGAAAAAGGCGGGGGCTTCGGCGGCACCTGGTACTGGAACCGGTACCCGGGCGCACAGTGCGACACAGCCGCGATGATCTACATGCCCCTGCTGGAGGAGACCGGGCACATGCCCAGCGAGCTCTACGCGCATGCGCCGGAGATCCTCGACCACTGCGACCAGATCGGCAAGCTGTACGGACTGCACGACAACGCCCTGTTCCACACGCGGGTTACCGACCTGGAGTGGGACGACGCGGCCAGCCGGTGGATCGTG
>DATHQE010000172.1:0-3046 GCA_035483035.1 Streptosporangiaceae bacterium
ACCGCGAGCGCGGTCGGCGCGGACGGCGTCATCCTGATCGGGCCATCTGCCGATCCGCACGATCCGGTCGCGGTGAAGGCGAGCATGGGCGCCATCTTTACCGTGCCGGTCGTGCTGGCGTCATCGGCGGCGCAGTTCCTGAACTGGGCTCGCGCTGGCGGGGCCAGGATCGCGGCCACATCGGCGCGGGGCAGCGTGTCGTGCTGGGACGCGGATCTGGCGCCGCCGCTGGTAGTGCTGCTCGGCAGCGAGGGCGCCGGCCTGCCCGACGACCTGCTCGCGGCCGCCGATCTGCGAGTCGCGATCCCGATGACCGGGACCGCCGAGTCATTGAACCTGGCGGTCGCTGCGGGCGTGCTCCTCTACGAGGTCCGGCGCCGGACCGGCCTGGCCGGTCGGGCGGGCGCGCGCTCGCCGGGCCAATAACCACCGGGCCAAATAGCAGCCCCGGACTGGACCGAACCTGGTTCTAGTTGGCAGGATCAGGGTGAAGCTTGCTGAGGGCGAAATAACTGGAGGCTTGGCGACATGGGCGGACTGCAGATCGAGGTGGACCCGGCTGAGGCCGGATTCGACCCGGCGCGACTGGAGCGGATCGACAAGCACTTCGCGCGCTACGTCGACGAGGGCAAGCTGGCTGGCTGGCTGATCACGGTGGCGCGGCACGGCAAGCTGGCGCACGTGGCCACCTACGGGCAGCGCGACCTCGAGGCGGGCCAGCCCGTCGAGCCTGACACGCTGTGGCGGATCTACTCGATGACGAAGCCGATCACGTCGGTGGCCGCGATGATGCTCTACGAGGAAGGCGGCTTCGAGCTGACCGACCCGGTGCACAAGTACATCCCGTCCTTCCGTGACGTCCGGGTCTTCGCTGGCGGCAGCGACATCAGCTACAAAACGGTGCCGGCGACCGAGCCGATCAGGATCTGGCACCTGCTCAGTCATACCTCCGGCCTCACCTACGGCTTCATGCGCAATCACCCGGTAGACGCGATCTACCGGGCCCGCGGTTACGAATGGGGCTCGCCGCGCGGCGCCGACCTGGCGGCCATCTGCGACGACTTCGCTTCCATGCCGCTGCTGTTCCAGCCCGGCAGCGAGTGGAGCTACTCGGTCGCAACCGATGTGCTCGGCCGCCTCGTCGAGGTCGTGTCCGGCCAGCGGCTCGATGAGTTCTTCGCCAGCCGCATCTTCGGGCCGCTCGGCATGACCGACTCGGCGTTCTTCGCCCGGCCAGAGGACCAGCCGCGGCTAGCCGCGCTGTATACGCGCAGCCCGGCGGACGGCAAGGCGGCGCGGATGGACGCGATGGGCAACGCCGCGCTGCGCGAGCCAGTCTACCTGAGCGGCGGTGGCGGGCTGGTGTCGTCCGCGGGCGACTACAACAGGTTCACCCAGCTGCTGCTGCACCGGCCGGACAGCCCGGCGGGCGAGCTCGACGGCGTCCGGCTGCTCAGCCCGCGCACGGTCGCCTACATGACGAGCAATCATCTGCCAGGTGGCGCCGACCTGGAGACCTTCGGCCGGCCGCTGTATGCCGAGACGGTGTTCGCCGGGGTCGGCTTCGGTCTGGGCTTTGCCGTCGTCGTCGATCCGCTGGCGACCAAGTCGCTCGGCTCGGCCGGGGAGTTCAACTGGGGCGGCGCCGCGTCGACCACCTTCTGGGTCGATCCAGCCGAGCAGCTGACGGCGACGTTCTTCACCCAGCTGCTGCCCTCGAGCGCCTACCCCATCAGGCCCCAGCTGCGGCAGATGGTGTACCAGGCTCTGGTCGGCTGACGTTATCGTCCGGCCGATGCCGCGCGAGCTTCGAGTAGTCGCTGGCGGGCCGCGAGTGATAGCTCGCTAGCCGGCGGTGCGCAGCCAGGCGGCGGTGTCCGGCGGCAGCAGCCCCTGCTCAAGCGGGCCGCTGGTGAGCAGGACCGCGTCGTGCGCCGGCAGCGGGGCTGGCTCCGCGGAGATGTTGACCACGCAGCAGAAGCTGCCCGCGCCGCCCGCCCCGCTGCCCCGGCGGAATGCCAGCACGCCCGCTGCGCTCTCGAGCCAGGTGAGCGCGTCGACGGCGGCGCGGTAGCTGGTCCGCCGCAGGCGCAGCGCGGTCTGGTACAGCGCCAGCATGGACTCACCGCCGGTCGTCTGCGCGTCCGCGGCGAGCTGCCGCCAGCCAGCCGGCTGCGGCAGCCAGGGCGGCGCGCCGTCCGCCGGGCCGAATCCGAAGCCGGGCGCGTCGGCGACCCAGGGCAGCGGGACCCGGCAGCCGTCGCGGCCGCGGACGACGTGATTGGTGCGCTCGTAGATAGGGTCGGCGATGAGCTCGGCAGGGATGTCCTCGACCTCCCACAGCCCGAGTTCCTCGCCCTGGTACAGGTAGCTGCTGCCGGGCAGCGCCAGCGACAGCAGGATCGCGGCCCTCGCCCGCCTGGTGCCGAGCGCGAGGTCAGGCGCGCCGGGATCGGGCTGCCAGCCGGTGCCGGTGTGGGCCCGGCCGTATCTGGTCAGGTGCCTGGTCACGTCGTGATTGGACAGCACCCATGGCGCGGCCGCGCCGATGCTGGTGAGGGTGGCATCGATCACGGATCGCATTCTGGCGGCGTCCCACGGCGCCCCGAGGAAGTCGAAGTTAAATGCGGTGTGCAGCTGATCACCGGTGAGATACGGCTGCAGCCTCGTCAGTGGCTTGAGCCAGAGCTCGCCCACGAACACCCGGTCGCCCTGGTAGGAGTCGATCAGCCGCCGCCAGGACCGGTAAACGTCGTGCAGGCCGTCCTGGTCCTCCCACGGCCTGCGTGCGCCGTCGGCCAGCCCGGCCACGTCGGGCAGCGCCGGATCCTTGACCAGGAAATCAGCCACGTCGATCCGGAAGCCGTCCACGCCGCGGTCAAGCCAGAACCGGAGTATGTCCTCGAACTCAGCCCTGACCTCCGGGTTGCCCCAGTTGAGGTCGGGCTGCTGCGGCGCGTACAGATGCAGGTACCACTCGCCCGGCTGGCCGTCCGCCTCGGTGACCCGAGTCCAGGCGGATCCGCCGAACATCGACGGCCAGTCA
>DATHQE010000173.1:0-10496 GCA_035483035.1 Streptosporangiaceae bacterium
ACCCGCCGAAGGCGTTCACTGACTGCGGAGTGAGGCCCAGGTGGGCCATGACCGGGATCCCGGCCGCGACCAGCTCCTCGACCTGGCGGATGACGCGGTACCCGCCCTCGAGCTTGACGGCCTGCGCCCCGGTCTCCTTCAGAAACCTGATCCCGGTCTCGAGGGCTGCGGCGGGGGAGGCCTGGTAGGAACCAAAGGGCAGGTCAGCGACGATGAGGGCGCGGCTGGTACCGCGGACCACGGCGGAGGTGAGCGGGATGAGCTCCGCTACCGTGACCGGAATAGTGGAGTCGTGGCCGTAGACGACCATGGCTGCTGAGTCGCCGACCAGCAGGACGGGAATGCCGGCCGCATCGAATACCGACGCGGTCAGGGCGTCGTAGGCGGTGAGCATGGGCCATTTCTCGCCGCGGGCCTTAGCCGCCGCGATGTCGTGGATTGTCAGGCGGCGGCCGGCCTGGCCGCCGTACAGGGGCTCTGGCGTCCTGGCTGTGCTGGCTGGCGTGACTGGGGTGGCTGTGCTGGCTGGGGTGGCTGTGCTGGCTGAGGTGACGGGCGCAACCTGGCGGCCCTGGTCAGCAGTCATGGCATCCTCCGCGTCTCGTTGCGCCCTTGTGGCGTCCCCGGACCATCTGATGATTGCACGGCCAGCCGACCGGTGAACAGGGCAAGTTTCCGGCTCGTTCCGCCGCCAGAACTACCTGGCGGCGATGCCCCGATTTGCGATACGATCTTGTCTCGTATCGTTTTTGACGGGCCACTAGGCAGAACGTCAGGGACCGGGCGCGCGCTTCCCGAGGGCAGGCATGGATAGCACGACAGTTCACCGGCGCCGCTGGCTTATCCTCAGCGTCCTGATCATCAGCCTCACCGCGATCGTGCTGGACAACACGGTTCTGAATATTGCCCTCAAGACCATCGCGGAACCTCGGGTCGGGCTCGGCGCTAGCCAGAGCCAGCTGGAATGGGCGATCAACTCGTACACACTGGTCTTCGCCGGCCTGCTGTTCACGTTCGGTGTGATCGGGGACCGGATCGGCCGGCGGCGGATGCTGATCATCGGCATGGCCCTGTTCGGCCTGTCCTCACTGGTCTCGTCCTATGCGCAGACGCCCGATCAGCTCATCTGGGCTAGGGCGGCCATGGGGCTTGGCGGCGCCGCCGTCATGCCGCAGACGCTCTCCATCATCACCAATGTGTTCGACCCGAAAGAGCGGGCCCGCGCCATCGGGATCTGGGCGTCGGCGGTCGGCGTGGCCATTGCCGTCGGCCCGATCGCCGGCGGGCTGCTGCTCGACCACTTCTGGTGGGGCTCGGTATTCCTGATCAACGTTCCGCTGACGGCAATCGGCATCGCCGCCATCGTCGCGCTGGTGCCCGAGTCCAGGAGCCCGAGCCCGGGCCGGGTGGACTACCCGGGCGTCCTGCTGTCGGTGGCCGGCCTGGTGCTGGTCGTCTACGGGATCATCCAGGGCGGCGACACTGGCTCGTGGCTGCGCGGTGACGTGCTCGGACCGGTGGCAGGCGGCCTAGCCGCACTGGCGGTGTTCGGCTGGCACGAGGCCAGGACTGATCACCCGTCGCTGGACGTGCGGCTGTTCCGTGATCCGCGGCTGTCGTCGTCGGCGGCGGCGATCGCCTTGGTGTTCTTCGCCATGGGCGGCGTGTACTTCTTCATCAGCTTCTACACCCAGAACGTCCGCGGCTACAGCCCGCTGCACGCCGGTCTGCTCACCATCCCGCTGGCGGTCGGTCAGCTGCTGTTCGCGACCCGCAGCGCGCGCCTAGTCCGCAGATTCGGCGCCAAGGCTGTGTGCGCCAGCGGCCTTGTCGTCATGTCCTGCGCGCTAGCCGGTTATCACCTCCTCGGCACGAGCACGCCCGCCTGGGTGCTCCTGGTGACCTTCCTGATCCAGGGCTCAGGCATGGGGCTGGTCATGCCCGCCGCGACAGAGGGCGTTATGTCGGTCGTCCCGCGCGAGCGCGGCGGCGCCGGATCGGCGATCACCAACACATCGCGCCAGGTGGCAGTGGCGCTCGGCGTCGCGGTGCTCGGGTCGGTCCTCGCCGAGGTCTACCGGGCCCGCCTGCAGCCTTACCTGACCGTGCTGCCGGCCGCGTCCCGGTCCGGTGCGACCGTATCGATCGCGCAGACGCAGGTTGTCGCCGTGCACCTCGGCCCAGCGGGGACGCGGCTGATGACCGCCGCGAGCTCATCATTCGTTGCCGCCATGCACGTGACGGCGCTGATTTCGGTGCTGATCGCGGTGGCCGGCGCGGTGGCGGTGGCGATCTGGATGCCGGGCCGGGTCACGGCCGGCCGGGCTCCCGCAGCGCCCGTGCCGCCTGCCGGGGCGGCGGACGTAATCCCCACGGGAGCAGTCGATGCCTAGCCGTCAGCGAGTCACGGCCGCGCCAGTGCAGCCCGCGACTGGCCCGGCCGCCAGCGCGCCGCCCGAGCCGCGGCGCCCGGGCCGGCCCCGGAGCGAGCGGGCCGATCAGGCGATCCTGTCGGCCGCGCTCGACCTGTTCGCCGAGTGCGGCCCGGATGCGCTGTGCATTGAGCAGGTCGCGGCGAAGGCGGGCGTCGGCAAGGCGACGATCTACCGCCGGTGGCCAGGCAAGGAGGACATGCTCGTCGACGCGGTCGCCGGCCTGGCCACGCCGCTGCCAGTGCCGCAGGGCAGGTCCGTGCGCGCCGACCTCGTCGCGCTGCTGGACGCGATCTGCCGGGACGCCGCGGATCCGCGCCGGGCCAGGCTGTTCGCGCTGCTGCAAGGGGAAGGCGCGCGCTACCCGCGGCTGATGGCCAAATACGTCGAGACGGTGATGCAGCCACGCCGCGAGGTCGTGAGGTCGGTGCTTCGCCGTGGCGTGGCAACCGGCGAGCTGCGCGAAAACACCGATATCGACGCGGCCACGTTCCTTCTCGACGGTGCCGTCCTCGCCAGCATGTACGGGCACGGACACACCGACGCGAAATATGCCAGGCGCGTCGTGGAGGAGTTGCTGCGCGGCCTGGCCGCACGCTGACCGGTACGCTCGGATCATGCTGCTGACGAAGTTCGGTCATTCGTGCGTCCGGCTGGAGAAGAACGGCGCCCGGCTCGTCATCGATCCCGGCATCTGGGCGGGTCCGGACGTCCTTGCCGAGGCCACGGCGGTGCTTATCACCCACGAGCATGTCGATCATTTCGACGCGCAGGCCGTGCGCTCCGCGCTGGCCGCCGACCAAGGCCTGCGCCTGTGGGCCAGCGAGAGCGTGGCTGGGCAGCTCGCGGAGTTCGCTGGCCAGGTCCGCGCTGTCCATCATGGGGACAGCTTCGATGCGGCAGGTTTCGACGTGCACGTCTACGGCTCCGAGCACGCGCTGCTCGACCGCGCGATCCCCGTCGTGCCGAACACCGGCTTCGGTATTGATGGGGAGATTTTCCACCCCGGTGACTCGTTCACCGTGCCGGAGGACAAGATTCCGACCCTGCTGGTGCCCGTCAGCGCGCCGTGGCTGAAGTTCAGCGAAGTCGCCGACTACATCCGGACGGTCGCGCCAGAGCGCGGGTACTGGATTCACGATGCGCTGCTCAACAGCAAGGGCGCTAATCTCCTGACCAACCTGCTGAACCTGGCCCCGGCCGCCGCCGGCCCGGCCAGCTTCTTGGTGCCCGGGACTACGATCGACCTGTAGTTCAACGGCGGAAGGGCACAGAAGCCTGTGTGGGAGACGACTGTCCGAGTCAGCGTCTCGTCGGTTGTTGATGCCCCGCTCGAGCGCGCGTGGTCACTGCTGCGCAGCCCTGAGGCCTGGTCCGCGCGGCGGGTCAGCTGCCTGATGTTTGATGTTCCGGCCGCCGACCGGCTTCGGTTCTATCTCGGCGCCGCTGGTGGCAGGGCCGCCGCGCGGGTTTACCTCGTTGCGGACGAGGTGCCCGGTCAGACCATCTGCCTGCGGGCTCCCGACGGGCGGGTGACCTGGCAGCTGTCGGCAGAGCCGGTCAGGCGCGGGACGAAGCTGCGGATCGCGGCGGCTTTCGTGGTGTTGCGGGTGAGCAAGCTGGATGTTGCGTCCCACCAGCGCGGCGAGCTCAAGGCCTGGCTGCAGAACCTCAGTGCGAGCGCCGAGGGACGCGCCCCGTGGCCTGGCGACGGCGCAGCCGACCGGGTGCGAGAAGCGTGCGCGGCCGGGGTGGCCAGTACGGAAGCGATCGAATGCTCGGCAAGTGTGGATGTCGACGCGCCGCTCGATGGCGTCAGCCAGGCGCTGCTGGGGACGCCCGAATTACTGCGCGTGGTCAACGCCGAAAAGTTCCTCTACAGCGGCTATGTTCCCGGTACTCCTGTCGGCCAGGTAGGCGGGCTGCGGTATCACGTTTACCGCCGGGCCGAAGGCGGCCTGCGCGCCAACTGCTCCCTCGTCGCGGCATCCTCGCCGGGCGGGGTCATCGTGCGTTATGTGACGCCGCCATTTGCCGAGTTTACCTACCGCTGCGAGCCGGCCGGCGCTGGGACGACCCTGCGCCTGACGCTCCGCTGTCCAGGACGGTCTGCCAATGGCCAGGACGCGCACCGCGAATTGCACGCCGCCGAGACTGCCGCACTCGCGGGCCGGTGGAAGGCCGCCATCGAGAGCCTGGCCGGCCCCGGTACCTAGTCCCGGCGAAGTTGCAGCAACCGCTACGACACAGACGTGTCGTCGGCCGCAGGCAAGCCGAGGGTGTGGCACACGCGGTGTCGCAGCCGCAGGTACTGGTCGGCGCCGCGTCGCGGCAGGCCGGGCGGACGCATGACAACCTGGGGCGCCTGGACGAGCTCGTCGCTGCTGAACTGCTCGCGGGTCAGGTCGAGCTCGGTTCCGTCCGGCAGGCGATTCCAGTAGTGCACGCCTTGCCGGCTGCCGTCGCGACGGAGTACTTCGGCAATCAGCAGCTCGCCGCCCAGCAAGTCATGGATGGCCACGGCGGTGACTCCGCACTGCCCGCGGGCGGGGTTGGCCGGCGACCAGTCGGCAGCATCCACCGGGTCGCAAGTGTCGAGCGCCCAGGCGGCCCGGATCGCAGCCTCGATGTCGCGTCGGGTGCGATCCTGCGGCTGGCTTTCGGCGTTAGCCACGCCGAATGAGCTCGACGTTGATGACCTCGGTTCTCGCGACGCCCCGATCGCGGTCATCGGCTAGAGCTAGCCGGCGGCTGTCGGTCATGTAATCGCTGAGTGCCGCCGCGGACGGGAACTCCAGCAGCTGGATCTCCAGCGGCTGGCCGTCCGCGCCGCTGCTCCTGGCGCGATTCAGCACCGTGCCACCGTGCTCCGGAACGAGGTCCAGGACGCGATCCTCATAGGCGATGAGTGCATCGTCAGCGTCCGCCTTCGCCCACAGCAAGACACACATCGTGAGACTCATGGCCGAGGTGGCGCGGCGTGGCTGGCGAACCCGACCGCCATGACAGGAAGCATGACCCGACCGTATCTGACCGTCAGCTCTACGAAGAGAGGAGTCGCGTAGAGTAACTGACCTATGACGGTACGTAGCACCAGTCGTCGCCTGTCTGACCTGGCCGCGACCAGTGACGAGAGGCAGGCAGCAGGGCGGGCTGCCCGGCAGCGGGCCCGTCGCGGTGGCCTCGGCGACTGGGCGGAGGCCGACCGCGGACACGACGCGCTGGCAACGATCCTTGCCCAGAACCAGATCAGAGTCGCCGAGCTGACTCCCATCCGGCATCACCGCATGGCGGTCTCGCCGTGGAACTATTACCGCGGCGCTGCCGCGGTCATGGCGAGCGACCTTGCCGCCCAGCCCGACAGCGGGCTCATCGTGCAACTGTGCGGTGACGCGCACGTGCTGAACTTCGGCCTGTGGGCGACGCCTGAGCGGAACCTGTCGTTCGACCTGCGCGACTTCGACGAAACCCTGCCGGGGCCATTCGAGTGGGACGTCAAGCGCTTCGCCGCGAGCCTGGTAGTCGCGGCACGCGAGAACCGGATCGGCTCGGCCAGAGCCGCCGCCGCGGTGACGGCTGGCCTCGAGGCTTACCGCAGGCGGATGCGCCGGTACGCGCGGATGGCGGAGCTCGACATCTGGTACGACGGCGTGCGCGTCGAGGGCCTGATGCGCTATTTCGAGCCGGCTGACCGCGGCCGCCTGTCGATCCACGTCGAGAAAAAGCGCGAGCGCCGCACGAGCCGCGGCGCGTTCGCCAAGCTGACGACCATGGCGCACGGGCGACCTCGGATCACTGCGGATCCGCCGATCCGGGTCACGATCTCGGACGACGAGCAGGCCGAGCTCGTCGACCAGCTTCTCGCTGAGTACCGGCTCACGCTTCAAGCGGACCGGCGGACGCTGTTCGACCGGTTCACCGAGGTCGACACCGTGCGGCAGGTCGTCGGTGTCGGCAGTGTCGGCATGCGCGTCTACCTGGTCCTGCTCGAAGGGCGGTCCGGCGCCGATCCGCTGTTCCTCCAGGTCAAGCAGGCCGGACCAGCGGTGTACGAGGCGCACACCAGGGCGAGCAAGTACGCCAGCCACGGCGAACGGGTGATCAATGGCAAGAGGCTGGTGCAGAGCGCGACGGACATCTTCGTCGGCTGGGGATCGTTGCGGGGCCACGACTACTACGTGCGACAGTTCCGCGACATGAAGATCATCCCGACCACGGAGCTCATCGCTCCTCGCCTTGCCGAGTTCGCGACCGCCTGCGGTGACACGCTCGCCAGGGCGCACGCCCGCACCGGGGATCCGGTCGCCATCGACGCCTACATCGGAAAGGGTGCCGGTTTCACCGCTGCGATCAGCCGATTCGCCCGCCGGTACGCCGACCAGAACGAGCGCGACCACGCCCAGCTAGTGGCCGCGATCTCGCACGGCACAGTCGAGAGCACACCAGGGTGACGGGAACGCCCGACTGCGCTCTCTAACCGAACCGGGGCTCGCGCCAGCGGCTGGTGATGGGCAGCCGACGGTCACGGCCGAAATTCTTCGCGCTGATCTTCGGCCCTGGCGGGTACTGCCGGCGTTTGTACTCGGCCCGGTCGACGAGCTGGATGACGCGCTCGACGAGGGCCGGATCATGGCCTGCCGCGACGAGCTCGGCCGAGCCCAGGTCCTTCTCGACGTAGTCGTCCAGCAGCTTGTCGAGTACGGGGTAGTCCGGCAGCGAGTCGGTGTCCAGCTGGCCAGGTGCGAGCTCGGCACTGGGCGGCTTGGTGATGGAGTTCTCCGGGATCGGCGGGGTCTGCCCGCGCTCGGCCGCCTGCTCGTTCCGCCAGCGGGCGAGGTCCCAGACCAGCGTCTTGGGCACGTCCTTGATCGGCGCGTAGCCGCCGACTGAGTCTCCGTAGAGCGTGGAGTAGCCGGTCGCGAGCTCGCTCTTGTTACCGCAGGCGAGGACTAGATGACCTTCCTCATTGGATAGCCCCATCCAGATCGTGCCCCGGATCCGCGCCTGGAGATTCTCGTAGGCCAGGCCATGCAGGTCCAGGCCGACGCCGAAACCGTCCATCATCGGCTTGATCGGGACGATGCGAGCGTGAATCCCCTGGCGCCTGGCCAGGTCTTCGGCGTCGGAGACCGAGTGCTCGGAGGAGTAGGGGCTGGGGTTGAGCACGACGTGGACCCGGTCGGGCCCAAGTGCGTCCGTTGCGATGGTCGCGACGAGCGCCGAGTCGATGCCGCCGGACAGGCCCTGGATGACGGAGCTGAAGCCGTTCTTGCGGACGTAGTCCCGGACGCCGAGCACCAGCGCACCATAGATCTCGGCGAGGTCCGGCAGCCGCGGCCACACCATCGGCGCGGCGAGCAGCGCGTCGGGCTCCGGCGCGGGCAGCGGGGCTAGCTCGATCCGCTCGATGGTCATCGTTGTGCCGTCGGCCGCGTTGGCGCGCTGCCGGCCGGCGGGCAGGCCGGGATTGGCGGCGGGCAGGTCAAGGTCGGCGAGGACGAGCGCTTCCTCGAACTGCGGACCGCGGGCCAGCAGCGAGCCGTCGGCGGCGACGATGATCGAGTCGCCGTCGAACACGAGCTCGTCCTGACCGCCGACCATGTTGGCGTAGGCGAGCACGGTGCCGGCCTCGCGAGCGCGGCGCTGGCAGAGCTCGAGCCGGACGTCGTCCTTGTTGCGCTCGTAGGGCGATGCGTTCGGCACGACGAGCAGGCTCGCGCCGGCCTGGCGGGTGACAGCGACGGGGCCGCCGTCCTGCCAGAGGTCCTCGCAGATCGCAACCGCGACATCCACTTGGTCGCCGGCACCAGCGGTCAGCCGGAACACCGGCAGCGTGTCGCCGGGCACGAAGTACCGGAACTCGTCGAACACTCCGTAGTTGGGCAGGTGATGCTTGGCAGACGTGATCGAGACAGCGCCGCCGTGCAGCACGGCGGCGGCATCCAGCGGCGCTCCGGCCGGGACGCCGACGCGCGGCTGCTGACCAGTTCGCCGGTCCAGGTAGCCCACCACCACGGCGACGCCATCCAGGCCCTCGGCGGCGAGGTTGTGCGCCAGGCCGTGCAGCGAGGCGATCGAGGCGTCTACGAATGACTTGCGCAGGGCCAAGTCCTCAACGGGATAGCCGGTCAGCACCATTTCCGGGAAGACCACGATGCGCGCGCCTTGCTCGGCGGCGCGCATGGTCCACTCGATCACCTTGTCGCTGTTGCCCGCCAGGTCGCCGACCGTCGCGTTGACCTGAGCGAGCCCGATCCGAAGCTGCGCCACGAGCTCAGCCTATTCGGCGCGGCCCGGTGCGCTACGAAGACTGGCGTGACCGCGCGAGCGTGCCGTTGACGAAGCTGCCTTCGCAGCGCCGGGTTTGACGCAACTGGCCGGTTGCTATAATGTAGCAACCGAACAGTTGCTACCATCCGGAGGCTGCCATGGCGTTCCCTGATCGCATCGAGCGAGTCGTCGAGATCGCGCACCCCCCGGCGAAGGTCTGGGCCGCGCTGACCACGGCTGAAGGCCTGGCCGGCTGGTTCGGGGACCAGACGACGATCGACCTGCGCCCGGGCGGCTCTGCGCGGATGACATTTAGCAGCGGCCATGCCGCTGACATGCGAGTCGAGCGAGTCGAGGAGCCGACGGTTTTCGGCTTCACATGGCACATCTACGGCCTGCCCAATGACGATCCGCGCCGTACGTACGTCGAATTCACGCTCGTCCCGACTGACCAGGGCACCCGGCTGACCGTCGTCGAGTCCGGCTTCGCTCAGCTGCCGGAGGACGCTTACCGGACGGCGTACGACGGCAATACCAGAGGCTGGGCCAGCGAGCTCGGCGAGCTGGTCGACTACCTCGATGCCAGCTGACATCGAGGGGATCGCCGAGCAAGTGTTCGTCGCGCTAGCTGACCCCAGCCGGCGCGCAATCCTGGCGGCGCTGGCGTCGGGCGGGCCGGCGACCGCGACGGACCTGGCCAGGCGCCTGCCCATCACGCGGCAGGCGATCGCCAAGCACCTCGCGCTGATGACCGAAGCGGGCCTGGTGACCGCGGAGCCAGGCGAGCGGCGCCGGGTCCGCTACCGGCTCCAGTCAGGTCCGATGCAGCTAGCTCAGCAGTTCCTCGCTGCGCTGGCCCGCGACTGGGACGGACCGCTAGACGCGCTCCAGGACCGCCTCAATCGGTGACCTCGGGCGCCAGACATCGCTGAAACATGGAGGCATAGATGAGTGACAACACCTCGGTCACTAGACCGCGAGCCGGGACGGCCGCGACCGCCGTTGCCCTGGCGGCGACGCTCGGGCTGGCCGCCGGATGCTGGATCATCTCGGTCGCCCAGATGAATGGCATGGACATGGGCGTCGCGACGCGCCTTGGCTCGTTCGCCTTCTTCGCTGCGCTATGGGTGCCCATGATGGCGGCAATGATGCTGCCGGGTGCGGTTCCGGTTGCGCTGCAACGCGCTCGGGCCGGCGGCGGCTTGCGCATGGTGCCGGCCTTTGTCGTCTCGTATATCGCCGTCTGGGCGCTGGTCGGCATCGCGGTGTACTTCTTGTACCGGCCACACGGATCGGTCGCCGCCGGGGTGCTGGTGATCGCGGCGGGCATCTATGAGCTGACACCCGTCAAGCAGGCCTGCCGACGGCGCTGCCGTGACAGCCGCCGCGCGGGCTACGTCTTCGGGCTGTGCTGCGTTGGCTCGAGCATCGGGCTCATGCTGATCCTGCTGGCGCTGGGCGTCATGAGCATCACCTGGATGGCAGTGATCGCCGTCGTCGTCGTGGCGCAGAAGCTCCTGCCGGCGAGGGCGGCGATCGATCTGCCGATCGCGCTGGCCATCGTCGGCCTCGGACTCCTGATCATCGTCGCGCCCGCGTCAATCCCCGGGCTCATGCCATCGATGTAACCCGACACACACGAAGGAGATAGCAAATGACTAGTCACACGATCGGGACACGCGCTGACTGGCTCGCCGCCCGGCTGGACCTGCTCGACGCCGAGAAGGAACTGACGCGGCGCAGCGATGAGCTGGCCCGGCGGCGGCAGGAGCTGCCCTGGGTCCGGATCGACAA
>DATHQE010000174.1:0-9157 GCA_035483035.1 Streptosporangiaceae bacterium
TTGCACCAGCCGCTCACTCGGGATGTCGAGCAGTGACGTGGCCTCGTCCAGCACCAGCACGGCAGGCGCGGCCAGGAACGCCCGGGCGAAGGAGATGAGCTGACGCTGGCCGGCCGACAGCCGGCCGCCGCTCTTGCCGACTTGCTCGTCGTAACCGGCCGGCAGCTCGGCGATGAACGAGTGCGCGCCGATGTCGGTGGCCGCCGCGACGATTTCGGCCCGGCTCGCGCCTGGCTTGCCGAGCTCGATGTTGTCCGCGATGGATCCGGAGAACAGGAAATTCTCCTGCGTGATCAGGATCAATTCGCGTCGCAGGGAGGAGTCCGACAGCTGCCGGACGTCGACTCCGTCCAGCGTGACCTGACCCTCCTGCGGGTCATAGAGCCTGGCGAGCAGCCGGGCTATGGTGGTCTTGCCCGCGCCGGTGGCGCCGACCAGTGCCACCGTCTGGCCCGCAGGGATGGTCAGGTTGAGACCGGGCAGCACCGTCGACTTGCGGTAGCCGAAGCGGACCGAGTCGAACACGACCCGCCGACCCCGGCTCGCCGGGCCAGCCGTGGCGGGCAGCGACGCCGGGTGCTGCGGCTCGGCGACCTTCGGCTCCTCATCGAGCACGCCGGAGATCTTCTCCAGGGCCGCGCCCGCCGACTGGAACGAGCTGTAGAACTGCGACAAGTCGATCAGCGGGTCGAAGAACCGCTGCAGGTACAGCAGGAACGTGACGAGCACGCCGACTTGCATCTGGTGGTCGATCACCCGGAACCCGCCGTAGAGCAGGACGACGCCGATGGCCAGGTTGCCGACCAGCGTCACGCCGGGGAAGTAGATCGCCAGCAGCCGCTGCGAACGCAGGTTCGCCTCGGCGTTGGCCTGGTTCAGCTCGCCGAAGATATCCTCGTTGCGGCGCTCCCGGCGGAACGCCTGGACCGCCTTGATGCCGCCGAACGTCTCCACGAACTGAACGATCACCGAGGCGATGGTCGTGCGGGTGCGCCGGTAGGCGATCGCAGACTCGCGCCGGAACCAGGCCGACAGCCAGATCAGCGGCGGGAAGCCCGCCATCACCACCAAGGCCAGTCGCCAGTCCAGCAGCAGCATGCCGCCGCCGACCAGCAGCAGCGAGAGCACGGCCGAGACCAGGTTGGCGAGGCTCTCGTCGAAGAGGTCAGTGATCGAGTCCATATCGGAGACCTGGCGGGAGATGACCCGGCCGGAGGTGTACTGCTCGTGGAAGGAGATCGGCAGTTCCTGGAAGTGCCAGAACAGCCGCCGTCGCAGCTCCAGCACGATTCGCCCGCCCAGCCGGCCGATGCCGGCGATGTAGGAGCGGGTGGTCGCCGCCTGCACGATCACCGCCACCGCGAAGGCGGCGATGATCAGGGCCAGCGGGCCGGCGTCGCGGGTCTTCTCCAGCTGGGGGATGGCGTCGATGCCGACGCCCACCAGCCACGGCCCGGCCAGCGCGGCCAGCTGCGAGACCACGATCAGCAGGAAGATCGCCAGCACCAGGCGCCGGTGCGGTCCGAGCAGCGAGCCCAGCAGCCGCCGAGACCGGCGTCGTAGCAGCGTGCCGAGCCTGCCGCTGATCTCGTCTTCCTGCTCGGAGGCAATGCCGCGCCAGGCTTCTGGCGGACCGGCGGGCGGCGGCAGTGACGGAGCCGCGGGGGCTGCGCTCATCGGGTCGCTCCTGCGGTCAGGCCGGGAGCGGCGTGACCATCGTCGCCCGTCTCCCCGGTGGTGGTGGCCGCAGTGGTGTCCGCGCTCATCAGGTAGCGGTACCGGGGCTCGGTCGCGAGCAGTTCGCTGTGCCGGCCTATCGCGGTGATGACACCGCCTTGCAGCAGCGCGACGCGGTCGGCCAGCTGCACCGTCGACGGGCGGTGGGCGACGATGAGCGCGGTCGTGCTGGTCAGCACCTCGGCCAGCGCCGCGGTCACCCTCGCCTCGGTGTGCACGTCCAGCGCCGACAGCGGGTCATCCAGCAGCAGCACCTGTGGCTTGGACAAGATCGCCCGGGCCAGCGCGACCCGCTGCCGCTGGCCGCCGGACAGCGCCATGCCCTGCTCGCCGATCCTGGTGTCCAGGCCCCACGGCAGGTCGGCGACGAACTCTGCCTGAGCCGCGTCCAGGGCGGCGAGGATGTCGTCCTCGCGGGCATCGGGAACCCCGAAGCCCACGTTCTCCCGGACGCTAGCCGAGAACAGGATCGGGTCTTCAAAGGCGCAGCCGACCCGGCTGCGCAGCTCGGGCAGTGGCAGGTCGCGGATGTCGGTCCCGTCCAGCGTGATCTGGCCGCCGGTCACGTCGGCCAGCCGCGGTACCAGGTGCAGCAGCGTGGTCTTTCCCGACCCGGTGGCGCCGACCAGCGCAACGGTCTCGCCGGGTTGCAGTTCGAGCGAGACCCCGCGCAGCACGGGCGAGTTGGCCTGCGGGTAGCTGAAGGCGACCTCGTCGAAGATCAGCAGGCCGGCTGGCCGTGGCCGGCTGGCCCGGCGGGCGGCCGCGGCCGCCGCAGCGCCGGAATCCGCTTGCGCCTTAAGGGCAGTCCTCGCCATAGCGGCCTTCTTGCCGCTCTGCCAGCGTCCCGCCGACAAGCCCGGCCGGTCACCAGTCGCGCCGAGCTCGTGACTGGCCGGATCGCGGATGGCCGGCACGGTGTCGAAGATCTCGTAGATCCGCTGCGCGGCGGTCGCGGCTTCCTGGCCGGTGGCGATGATGAAGCCGAGCGACTCGATCGGCCAGACCAGTAGCAGGGTCAGCGTGACGAAGGCGACCAGGCCGCCCAGGCTGAGCTCGTGCCGGCTGACCGCCAGCGCACCGAGCAAGAGCAGCAAGCCGATCACCGCGTTCGGCACCATGTCGAGGCCCGCCCAGAACGTGCCGCGCAGACTGGCCTTGTCGACCTGGGACCGGTAGACCAGCCGAGCTTGCGCGAGGTGCCGGGCGGCGGCTTCGTCGCGCCGGCCCAGCGACTTGAGCACCCGGATGCCGGTGGCTGCTTCCTCGACGTAGGTGGCCAGATCACCTTGCTGGTCCTGGTTCAGCCGGGAGAGCACCCGGTACTTCTTCTCGAACCGCAGGCACAGGACCACGACCGGCAGGAACAGCAAGCCGGTCAGCAGCCCGAGCCACCAGTTGAGCCTGATCAGCAGCGCGACGATCAGCAGGAACGTCCAGGTGTTAGTGATAAGGAACACCACACCGAAGCCGGCGAACCTCCGGATCGTGGCCAGGTCGTTGGTCGCGCGCGACAGCAGCTGGCCGGATTGCCAGCTGTCATGGAAGGCCGGCTCGAGCTGCTGCAGGTGGTGATAGAGGTCGTCCCTGACCGTCTTCTCCATGCCGATCACGGCCCCCGACACCGACCACCGGCGGAAGAAATTAAGCCCGGCCTGAATCGTGCCGAGTGCCATCGCGGCCACGGCCAGCGGAATCAGCTTGGACCGGATGCCCTGCACGACCACGCTGTCGATGACCGACTTGGTGATCAGCGGGATGGCGATCTCGGAGCTGACGGCCAGGATGGCGGCGGAGATCATCAGGAACAACGCGAAGTAATAGGGCCGCATGTACTCGCGCATCCGCCACAGCGCCTGCGCAGGCGTCTGGACGTGGACCGGCTGCTGCTCCGCAGCTGCCGTGGGATGGACCTGGGCAGGCTCCGCACCATGCTCAGACGACGGTGTCTGGGCATGCGGAGGCGAACTAGCAGTCGTGGGGGGCATTATTTGCAGATTAACCGGCGAGCCAGAGTGCTGTCACCAGAGTTTTTCTCGTGGCGGACCTGTGTTCGCCTGAACGCTGGTAGCCATGCGGCACAGCGGGCGTGGTTTTTATCGCATCGAGTCGCAGAAGTCTCAGCAGGCAGGCGGCGCCTCCACGTTCAGGATCTGTACGCCTGTCCGTCACGGCCCGGCTGCCGGGGTGCCGGGCGCAGGTCGCGATTGCATCCATTGGGCGCAGGGTGGCGAAGAGCGGGTAACTCTGGCACGCTGGCCAGACGACGGCGCGTGCTGGTGCCGGAGTCGGCTTGGAGGGGGCCCGTGGAGCGCACCCATTTCTGGGAACTAGCCGCGCCGCTACGAGAGCCCGTCCCGGTCTTAGTCGCATATGACGCGGGGGTCGCGGCAATCTGCCAGCTGGCCGCGCGGTTTGACGAAGCGAGCTGGGGCGCGCAGACGCCGCTGCCGGAGTGGCGCGCGTTCGAGCTCGCCGGACACCTGCGCTGCGTAGCCGATGATCTGCATGAATACCTCGACGAGGCGCCGGTCAGCCGGTACGCCCGGCTGATGGCAACCGGCGTGCACCCGGACACCCTCGGCCGCAAGATCGCCCGGCAGAACGCGGCTGAGCTTGCCGCGCTCGCAGACGCGCCGCCCGCCGCGCACATCGCCGTCTTCGAAGTGTCAGCGCGCAGGTACGCCGCCAGGCTCGGCGCGGTCTGGGATCTGCCGCATCACCAGTACCGCGACACCGTCGTGACGGTCGGCGGCATGGCCGGGGCAGCATGTGCGGAGTGGCACCTGCACGCCTGGGACCTGGCGAGAACGCTCGGACTTGACTACCGGCCGGCCGATCCTGGCGCTGTCCTGGCGGGCTGGCGCGCCGGCATGCCGCACCTGCCGCTGCCCCACGGGTCGCCAGGGGCCAAGGCAGTGCGTCATCTCGACGCCTGGCATGCTGTGCTGGCGGCTTCGGGTCGCATCCCGCGCAGTGCCCAGGACAGTTCAGCCGTCCCGGCGTGGCTGCTGCGGGCCCTGCAGCCGGCCCGGCTGCGCCTCAGGCGGAAGGAATAGCAAAGACAGTGAAACTCGACGTCGCGGCTGTGCGGGCCTGCTATCCGGCGCTGGCTGACGGCTACGCCTACCTGGACGGAGCCGCCGGCACGCAGGTCCCGGCCGCCGTCATCGAAGCGATGAGCGAGGCGCAGGCACGGGGTCTGGGCAACGCCGGAGGCGCGTTCCCCGCGAGCAAGCGAGCCGATGCGATCACTGCGGACAGCCGCGCCGCCGTTGCAGCGCTGACCGGCGGCGACCCTGGCGGCGTCATCTTCGGGCCTAGCATGACTGCGCTGACGTACCGGCTCGCGGCGACGCTGGCCAAGGACTGGGCACCAGGTGACGAGGTGGTTGTCTCGCGCCTGGACCACGACGCCAATGTGCGGCCCTGGGTGCAGGCGGCTGAGCGGTCGGGCGCGACGTTGCGGTGGGCCGACGTCGACCCGGAGACTGGCGAATTGCCAGCTGGCCAGTATGGCGAGCTCATCACCGACCGGACCAGGCTCGTCGCGGTGACCGCCGCCAGCAACGTGATAGGGACCCGGCCCGACGTGCCCGCCATTACCGCGATCGCGCGGGCGGCCGGCGCGCTCAGCTACGTCGATGGCGTGCACGCGACTCCGCACGTGCCCGTGGATGTGCACGCGCTCGGCGCGGACTTCTACGCAACCAGTGCCTATAAGTGGTCCGGCCCGCACATCGGCATCGTCGTCGCCGACCCGACCCTGCTGGAAGGGCTGCGCCCGGACAAGCTCGTCCCGTCTTCCGACGACGTGCCCGAGCGTTTCGAACTCGGCACGTTGCCGTTCGCGAGCCTGGCCGGCGTGACGGCCGCGGTGCAGCACCTGGCTGCGCTGGCCGCACCTTCGGATGGCAGTTCCGATGCGAGCCTGCGGGGCCGTGTGCTCGAGTCGATGACCGCGGTCCAGCAGCATGAGCAGGAGCTGTTCGAGGTCCTGCTGGCCGGTCTGGACAGCATGCAGCAGGTGCGGACCTACGGCCGGGCCGTCAGCCGGACCGCGACCGCCTACTTCACCGTCGACGGCTACTCACCGCAGCAGGTCGCCGAGCACATGGCCAGCCGGAAGATTAACGTCTGGCATGGGCACAACTACGCCTGGGAGCTGACCGGTGTGCTCGGGATCCGGGAGACAGGCAGCGCAGTGCGAGCCGGCCTGGTGCACTACAACGACGGCGCCGACGTGGACCGGCTGCTGACAGCCGTGGCGGAGCTGGCCTGAGCCACGGCTCGCGGCGGGCATGGTCGTGGCCGCAGCCGCATGGTCGTGGCAACCACGATGCTGTTTAGTCAGCAGAGTCACAGCCATGGCGTTGGGCCAGGCCCGGCCAGCGCCGCGCCGACGCCCGGGCCTTGATGCCACGGTCATGGTTGCGGCAGCCACGTTGCTGTTTCGTCAGCAGAATCACAGCCACGGTGTTGGCCTGAGGCTAAAGGCGGTACCGCGCTGCGCCAGCGGCTGGGCCGAGCCAGCGACTCTGCTCCACTAACTCGGCTGCACGGGCTTGGCTGCCCGGGCTGAGCTGGGCAGATACCGGCCGGCGGGTAACTCCGCTTGGGTGGGGAAGTAATCCCATGACGGTGACCCAATGCCAGGTCAAGGCGGCCGTCTGCCGCCAACCAGGGGGGAGAGTCACGTGGGAATGCTCGATGACATCACCGCCAAGCTCGGCGGGAAGCAGGGCCAGGACGGCGGGATCGCGTCGCTTCAGAAGCTGGTCAGCTCCAGCGGCGGGCTCCACGGCCTCACGTCGAAGCTGACCAGCAGCGGGCTCGGTCAGCAGGTCCAGTCCTGGGTGGGCACGGGTGAGAACAAGCCGGTCAGCGGCGCCCAGGTCCAGCAGGCCATGGATCCGACGCAGCTGGACGCCGTCGCCAAGCAGGCCGGCATGACGCCGACGGAGGCCAGCGACCAAGTCGCCAAGGCCCTGCCAGAGATGGTGAACCAGGCGACACCGCAGGGCGAGATGCCGGACCACGACCCGTTCGCCAAGGGCGTGGATGCCGTCAAGCGGATGTTCAAGAAGTAGCGCCGCGTCGGCGCGAGCGGCGGCCCGGTTTCGGCCGGGCCGTCGTTATGTCAGCGGCTCCTGCCTGTGGCGACTGGCTGGAGCCAGCTAGGGCCGCCAGCCGCAGTCGGATCGGCTTGGCCTAGCGCCCGCGACTCAGCCGATGGCGTACCGATATACGCGCGTCTCACGCTGCTGAAAGCCCGCCCGCTCATACAGGCGGCCTGCCGCTTCCCGAGTAGGCCGCGTGGTCAGGTCGACAGTCCGGGCGCGGGCCTCGCGTGCCAGCCGGAGCGCTTCGGAGATAAGCAAGCCGCCCACGCCCTGGCCGCGGGCCGAGTTGTCGACAACCACGTCCTCGATCCACGCCCGCAACCCGCTTGGAACCGGAAACATCGCCAGCGTCAGCGAGCCTACGATCTGGCCTTCGCTGCGGGCCACCAGGACGGTGACCGCAGGCGAGGCCACGATCGTCGCGAGGGCCGAGGCATCCAGTGGCTTGGCCGAGCGGGACACCTGTGGGAGCAACTGGCCGAACGCCTCGACTACCTCGTCGGTTACCTCGTCCAGTACTTCGATGCCGATTGTCACTCGGGCACCTTACCCCCGCAGGGCCGACCTGGGTTCATGCCATCCGCCGCCAGCCCGGCTGGCGACCGGGCCTGGCCGCGCGACCTGCCGTCAGGAGATCCCGGCGGCCCTCAGCGCGGCCGCGGTGCCGGCCGCCGCGACGATCACCAGCAGGAACGGCGCTCGCAGCAGCAGCGCGACCACCGCGGCGCCAAGGCCGGCTAGCCGGGCGGGATCGAGGGCGAACGCGTGCCCGCTGGTGGCGGTCTGCACGGCCGACAACGCCATGAGCAGCGCGACCGGCACGAGTTCGGCGAATCTGCGCACCCGCGGGCTGGCGAGGACGCGCTGCGGGACGGTGAGGCCGGCCAGTTTTAGCGCGTAGCACCCGGCCGCGGTGGCCAGCACCGCGATCCACACGCCAGTCACGGCGCGCTCCGCGAAGACGGCGGCGCGCTCTGCGAAGACGGCGGCGCGTTCAGCGAAGACGGCGGCGCGCTCTGCGAGATGGGCGGCACGGCGCCGGGCTGCGTCGCCGGGCTGGCCAGCGCGCCGGCGAGCGCGGCCGTGGCGGCCAGGATGACCGGCACCCCGACCGGCAGCAGCGGCGTCGCGCCGAGCGCGATGGCAGCGCCGGCGGCGGCGACGAGTCGCTCGGTGCGCCCGGTTCGCAGCCGCGGCCAGATCAGGGCCAGGAACGCGGCCGGTCCCACGACATCCAGCCCGAACGACTGCGGTGACCCGATCCGCCCGGCGCCGATGGCTCCTGCCAGGGTGGCGAGGTTCCAGGTGAGGTACAGGCAGCAGAACGTGGCGGTGAAACCGGTCCGGGCCGCGTCCGGGTCAGGCTGGGCCAGCGAGACTGCGGTGGTCTCGTCGATGACGCCGAGCGCGAGGAGCAGCCGACCCGGCCAGCGCGGCCGCAGCACGTCGGCTAGCCGCAGCCCGTACAGCGTGTTGCGGCTGCCGAGCAGGATCGCGCCAGCCGTCCCGGCCAGCAGGCTCCCGCCCGCGGCGATCACTCCCGCCAGCGCGAACTGTGACGCTCCGGTGAAAGCCAGCAGGCTGAGCGCGGACGCCTGCCAGACACTCAGGCCCGCGCTCACGGCGGCCGCGCCGAACGCGACCCCTGATACCCCGACGGCCAGGCCCAGGCCGACGCCGTCCCGGACCGGGCGGGGCTGGCGGGCTGCTGCAGGCACGCGGACAGGCGCAGACATACCTGTGATTCAAGCGAGCGGCGGGCTTCGGGTCTTGTATGTTCTTGCCCGTCGCTCCCATCATGGCCGGTTCCTAGCGGGTGGGCTGGCGGCGCTCTCGCTGGTAGGCGGCTGGCGGAACGCCGACCACGCGCTTGAAGTGCCTGGTCAAGTGCGCCTGATCGGCGAAGCCCACTTGCGCGGCGACATCCGCGGCCGGGACGCCCTTGTCGAGCAGCAGCCGCGCCCGCCGCACCCGCAGTTGGTTGAGGTAGGCATGCGGCGGCAGTCCAGTCGCAGCGCGGAAGGCGCGGAGCAGCGCGAACTGGCTGAGCCCGGTCATCGCGGCTAGCTCGGCCAGCGCAGGCGGGTCGGCGAGCCGTTCGGAAAGCAGGTCGCGGACGGCGCGGACGGCGGCGGGCGCCCGGAAAGCCGGACTGGGAACAGCAGCCGGGCCGCCCGCCGCGTGCGCGCGCAGCAGGCCGGCCAGCGTGCCGCGCAGCAGCGTCGACGACGCGAGCTGGTCGCCATGCTCGGCCGCCTGGTGCGCCGTGCGCAGCAGTGCCGCTGTCGCTGGATCGG
>DATHQE010000175.1:0-3781 GCA_035483035.1 Streptosporangiaceae bacterium
ATGATCGTCACGGTACCGGCCGCCAGCAAGGACGTGGCGCCGTACCAGGGCATTCAGCTCGGCAGCATGTGGTACATCTCGCTCGACTACATCAACCACCAGACCAGCCTCACCACCCAGCAGGCCCGCGCTGACCCCGACGGCATGCTGCGATTCGTGATCAGCGAGCGCGACCCGGGCGTGGCGAACTGGCTGGAGCTGACCGGGCGGACCCGCGGCTACGTGCAGATCCGCTGGCAGGGGCTGAGCCGGGATCTCGCTTCCGATGACGGGCCGGATGTTTGCCTGGTTCGCTTCGCGGACCTTGCGGCCAAGCTGCCGCACTACGAGCATGCCAGGATCAGCCCGGCTGAATTCCGGGCACGCATCGCCGCGCGACAGGCCGCGGTCGCAAACCGGATGGTGGGCTAGCGCAGTGCGGGCTACGGCAGTGCGGGGCCTGCTGCGGTGCGGGCTAGTGGAGAGGGAGCTGGGCTGATGTATCTCCAGGACAAGGTGCTCGTCGTCTCGGGGGTCGGCCCCGACCTCGGCCGTCAGATCGCGGTCCGCGGCGCGGCCGCCGGCGCCGACGTCGTCCTCGCCGCCCGCACTGTGTCCCGGCTCGAGGACGTCGCGGCCGAGATCAAGGAACTCGGGCGCCGGGCCCTCGTGATGCCGACTGACATGACAGTGGAGGCGGACGCGGAGCGGCTGGCAGCGGCTGCTGTCGAGGAGTTCGGCAAGGTCGACGCGCTGGTACACAACGCCCTGGTGATGCCGCCGATCGCCGACCTCGGCACAGTGGACCTGGACGCGGTGCAGGCCGGCTTCACCAACAACGTGATCTCAGCACTGCGGATGACGCGGCTGTTCATCCCCGCACTCGCGGCGACGTCTGGATCGGTCGTCATGGTCAACTCGATGGTCGTCCGTTTCTCTCAGCGGACCATGGGCCCGTACAAGATGGCCAAGGCCTCGCTCCTCGCGATGGCGCAGAGTCTGGCCACCGAGCTCGGGCCGCAGGGCATCCGGGTCAACTCCGTCGCGCCTGGCCACATCTGGGGCGAGTCGCTGAAATGGTACTTCAACTACCTCGCGAAGAAGCGCGGTGTCGATGCAGCCGAGATCTATGCGGAGACCGCTGCGAACATCGACCTGGGCAGGCTGCCTGAGCCGGACGAGATCGCCGACGCGGTCCTCTTCCTCGCCTCGCCGCTGGCACGCGCCATCACCGGTCAGTGCCTCGACGTGAACTGCGGCGAGTACCACCACTGAGTACGTTGATGCCACGAGACAGCGCCAGCCGAGACAGCGCCAACCGAGACAGCGTCGGCACGGTCGATGACCTGCGCGAGTCGGCCAGCCGGCTAACCGGCCTCACCGATTTCGGCGTTGACGACTACAGCGACGGCCTCGCCGTGATCCTGGATTCGTACGCGCGCGACGCCGAGCTGACCTCGCTTGGCCAGAAGGTAGCCAGGGTGGGCTTGCGCGGCGCGCTGGCCGCGCGGCTGCTCAGCGAGGCGGGCTGGGCGGCGTACCCGGAACACGCGGACGTCACCATCGACCGGCCGATCTTCGTCACCGGCCTGCCGCGAAGCGGGACGACCGCGCTGCACCGACTGCTCACTGCAGACCCGGGCCATCAGGGACTGGAACTATGGCTGGCTGAGATGCCGCAGCCCCGGCCGCCGCGCGATACGTGGGACGACAACCCGGTCTTCCGGCACATCCAGGCCGGCTATCAGCGGCATCACATCGAGCATCCCGAGTTCATGGGCGTCCACTACATCGCTGCGGACACCGTGGAGGAGTGCTGGCAGCTGCTCCGGCAGACGCTGCGATCGGTGTCGTATGAGTGCCTCGCGCACCTGCCGACGTACTCGGCGTGGCTCCGCGAGCAGGACTGGGTGGGCCCGTACCAGCGGCACCGGCGCAATCTCCAGCTGATCGGGCTTAACCAGCCCGGCCAGCGCTGGGTGCTGAAGAACCCAAGCCATTTGTTCGCCCTGGACGCCATCCTCGCGGTCTATCCGGATGCGCTGGTCATCCAGACTCACCGCGAACCGCGCGCCGTCATCGGGTCCATGTGCAGCCTCGCGGCGCACGCGACCGACGGCTGGTCGCAGCGGTTCCGCGGCGCGGTGATCGGCAGCGACCAGCTCGAGCTATGGGCTCGCGGGCTGGCGGAGTTCGCTGCTGCGCGGGCTCGTTATGACCAGACGCAGTTCCTGGACATCGACTACGCGGATTTCACGGCCGACCCGGTCGGCACCGTCGAGTCGGTCTACGGGCACTTTGGCTTGCCCTACGGCGGCGCCGCGGCGGACGCCGTGCATGCGCTGTATGCCGAGGCCTCGCACGGTGCGGCCAGGCCGGCGCACCAGTACGCGCTGGCGGACTTCGGGCTCACGGGCGAGCAGGTCGACGAGCGCTTCGCCGGGCTGCCGGCCTGAGCCGAGCTTTCCAGAATCTGCCCATGCGAGGATGCAGAGATGGCCGTCATCCACCGCACCACCTTGACGCCCGGCAAGCTGGAACTGCTCACTGCCTGGCTTCCGGCGCAGCCCTGGTACGCAGGCACGGAGCGACAGCCTGCACTGGCGAGGGCGGGCGGCTTCCGTCTCGATGACCCGGCCGGCGAGGTCGGGATCGAGTTCATGGTTGTCACCGACAGCTCAGGTGACCGACCGGTCAACTACCACGTTCCGCTCTCGTACCGTGCCGCCCCGCTGGATGGAGCCGACGACGCTCTGATCGGTACTGCGGAGCATGGGGTGCTGGGAACGCGGTGGATCTACGACGGCCCGCACGATCCGGTCCTGGCTAGTCAGCTTCTCGCGCTCCTTCAGGGCGAGGCTGAGCCGCAGGCCCAGCGCGTCAGCGACACTCCGGACCGGACCGTGACAAGTCACTTCGCCGGACCGCGTGTATGGGCGAGTCTCTCGTCATTGACCGTCACCAGCGGGGCGCACGGCAGCGATATCAGTGTGGGACAGATCCGTCCCGGTGACCGGGACGGCGAGTTGTCGCCAGAGGTGACCGTCCGGGTCATGCGAGTTCTCGAGCCACTCCAGCAGGAGCCACGGTCGCCGGGGTATGTGACGGCGACCTGGCGCGAGCCCGATGGCGCCGAAGGGCGCGGGTTGTTCGTTGAGGTCAGTGCGCGGGCTGGAGCAGCACTTTGACGGCTCCGGTGCGGCGTGAGTTCTTGACCGCGAGGACGGCCTCCGCCCAGCGTTCGAGCGGGAACCGGTGTGTGATGACTGGCGTGAGGTCGAGACCGGCGGCCATGAAGTCGAAGTAGTGCTGCATGGCATGCTTTGCCACGCCGCCAACTTCCTCGATGCCGAAGCCGTTCGAGCCAATGACGCGGAGCTCCTTGAAGTACAGCGGCGTCCACTCGAAGCGCCTGGGCGGCTCCACCCCGGAGACGACGAGGGTGCCGCCAGTAGCGAGCAGTCGCAGGGACGTCTCCACGGTCTCGGTCGAGCCGATGGTGTCGTACACGACGGCCGGTCCGTCCTGCAGCCAGTCGCTCTTGCTCCAGGGCTCCAACGGCGTGGTACCGACGCGGCGCGCGACCTGCGCGACGAGCTCGTCGGGGGTTGCGGACAGGACGGCGTGCGCCCCAAGGCGGGTCGCCAGGTCCGCGCGGGCACCGGGCCGCGTCGCCGCCCAGACCTCGGTGGCCGGGTAGAGGTGGCGAAGCAGCGCGATCGCCGCGAAGGCGAGCGTGCCCGAGCCGTAGACAAGGACGGGCTCATCGCTCGAGGGCGGCGCGAGCAGGATCGAGCGCAAC
>DATHQE010000176.1:0-3952 GCA_035483035.1 Streptosporangiaceae bacterium
CGCTGAACCTTCGCGCTGCGATCACGAGCCTGCCCCCGGTTTTCCCCGAGCTGCAGGCCGCCCTGCACATCTCGGCCGCCGGCCTGGCCCTGCTGGCGGCCATCCCGGTGCTGTGCTTCGGCGTCTTCTCTGGCTCAGCGGCACCACTGAGCCGGAGGTTCGGCGAGGAGCGCGTGCTCGGGGCCGCGCTGCTGCTGCTGGCGGCCGGCCTGCTGCTACGCGGGCTGAGCCCGGCCGCTCTGCTTTTCCCCGGCACCGTGGTTGCCGGTGCCGCGATAGCGCTGATGAACGTCCTGCTGCCCAGCCTGGTTAAGCGCCGGAAGCCCGAACGGGCCGGACTGCTCATCGGCCTGTACCTGCTGATGCTGGCGGCGGGCGCGATCGTGGCCTCGGTACTCGCCATCCCGGTCTACACCGCGGCCGGCGGGCTGCCGCACGCCAGCGCGGGGGCGGCGGGCGGCGCGGCGGTCCGGATCACGCTTGCGCTGTGGGCGGGCCCGGCGCTGATCGCGGCCCTGATCTGGGTGCCGCAGCTACGGTTCCGGACGATGCCTGACGGCGGCCCGCCAGGGACCCGCCGGCGGGGTGGCGCGGCATCGGCGGGGACCGATCTGGCTTCCGGTCGCAGGCGCGGCGCGCTCGCGATGGGCCGCAGCGCGCTGGCCTGGCAGGTCACCTTGTTCATGGGCCTGCAGAGCCTGTCGTATTACGCGACGCTGTCGTGGTTTCCGACGATGTTCCGTGATCGCGGTGTCAGCGCGGCGCACGCGGGCGACCTGCTCGCCCTGATGAACCTCGGTAACGCTGTCACGGCTCTGCTGATCCCCATGCTGGCCCAGCGGGCGACCGACCAGCGGCGGCTGGCGGCGTGGTCGATGGTGGCGACGGCGGCCGGCCTGACGGGTGCGGTGTTCGGGCCGGCCGGACTCGCCGCCGGCTTCATGGTCCTGCTGGGCCTCGGCCAGGGCGCCACGCTCGGCCTCGGCATCTTTTACACCATGGCGCGCGCGGGCGATCCGGTCACGGCGGCCTCGCTCTCGGCATTCGCTCAGGGGATCGGCTACCTGATCGCCAGCGCGGGGCCGCTGACCATCGGTCTCCTGCACGACGCAACGGGTGGCTGGACGGTGCCGGGACTGGTGCTGCTCGCGGTGGCGGTGCTCCAGCTGATCACCGGCTGGCTGGCTGGCCGCGCACGGACCGTCCCGGCGATCGCCTAGCCGCAGCAGCCCGGCGTTAGTCGCGGCGGCCGACTGCTTGTCTTAGCTGGCTGGGCGGCCGAGCAGCCACTGCAGGAAACTGCGTCGCGGCGGGCGGGCCTGGAGGGTGCCGCTCGTCACCTTGCCCGAGACCTGGACCCGCAGGATCACGGGCACTCCAGAGCCGCGGTGGGTTCGGACGCGAACGCTGCCGCTGCGCACCGCGACGTCGTCGGTGTCCACCTCGATCCCCGGCTTGGTCACGATCACCAGACTGCCGCTGCGGACATCGGCATCGAGCGTGAGCACGGGACTGGCGATGATGGCGTTCGTCAGGTCCAGCCTGACGCTACCGGACGTGACGCGCACCTCCATCCGCTGCGGCACGACCCACTGGCCGTCTCGCTTGGCGGTGCCGGAGCCGCAGTCGATCCGGACGAGCTCCTTGGCCTCGGGCACCGCCATGCTGCCCTGCTGGCCGACGGCGGGCAGATCGGTGGTCAGCACCGCCAGCTCACTGTAGGTCCTGGCGGTCAGGGCTGACTCCAGGCGCTCATCCAGCTCCTCTGGTGTCAGCCGGCCATCGCCCGCCGCGACCCGCAGCAACTCGACGACCCTGTCCCTGTCCATGTGGGACGCCCTCAGTTCGCCCTGCGGCCTAGCCTCGTCGCCTTGTGGCACCGGCTCGCTCGGGCGGCTGACAGGGGATACTTCACCAGTCATGGGACATACTGTAGAGGTCGGCCACAGCCGGGCGGAACGACTCCGCTTACCCCGGCGCCGTGCGCGGCGGGCGTCAACGCAACACCCGAGTCGGCGAGGTCCCGCATGGCCGGCCGAACCAGCGAAATACACTCGGGGTGTATCGTCCCGCAGTACGTCCGGCAGACGCAGGGCCCGGGTGCTGGTCGTGCGAGCAGCGCACGACGGCGCCAGGCCGCGGCGATGACACGAGGAGCAGGTCAAGTGAGCTTGCTGGCGAACATCCGCAGTCCGCGCGATGTCAAGGACCTGAGCGCTGAAGAGCTGCCCCAGCTAGCCGCGGAGATTCGCGACACCCTGATCAAGGTGGTGTCCAAGAACGGCGGCCATCTCGGCCCCAATCTCGGCGTGGTCGAGCTGACGATCGCCGTGCACCGCGTCTTTGACTCGCCGGTCGATCGGATCCTCTTCGACACTGGCCACCAGTCCTACGTGCACAAGCTGCTCACCGGCCGGTATCCGGGTTTCGGCTCGCTCCGCCAGCGGGGTGGTCTGACCGGTTACCCGAGCCAGTCTGAGTCCGAGCACGATGTGATCGAGAACTCCCACGCCTCGACCAGCCTGTCGTATGCGGATGGCCTGGCAAAGGCATACCAGCTGCGCGGAGAGTCGGACCGCAGCGTGGTCGCCATCATCGGGGATGGCGCCCTGACCGGCGGCATGGCCTGGGAGGCGCTGAACAACATCGCCGCGGCCAAGGATCGCAGGCTGGTCATCGTCGTCAACGACAACGGCCGCTCCTACCAGCCGACAATCGGCGGCCTAGCTGATCACCTGGCCTCCGTCCGGGTGTCACAGCGCTACGAGCAGGTGCTGGACTACATCAAGACCTCTTTGTCTTACACGCCCCTGGTCGGCGCGCCGCTGTTCGAGACATTGCACGGCATCAAGAAGGGGCTCAAGGACGTCCTGCAGCCGCAGGTGCTGTTCGAGGACCTGGGCCTGAAGTACCTCGGCCCGGTGGACGGTCACGACGAGCATGCGGTCGAGCACGCCCTGCGCCGGGCGCGCGACTTCGGCGGCCCGGTGCTCGTGCATGTCATCACCCGGAAGGGCTTCGGCTACCCGCTAGCCGAGGAGAACGACGAGGATTGCCTGCACCAGGTCTCACCCGCGCGGGCGGCTGCCCCGCCATCCGCCGCGCCGGTCGCGGCACCGGCCCCCGGGCGGCCATGGACTCAGGTTTTCGGCGATGAGCTCGCCGCCATCGGCGCGGACCGCCCCGATGTCGTGGCCATCACCGCGGCCATGCTGCACCCGACCGGCCTGGCGAAGTTCGCGGCGGCCTACCCCAATCGCGTGTTCGACGTGGGCATCGCCGAGCAGCACGCGGTCACCAGCGCGGCTGGCCTGGCCCTCGGCGGCATGCACCCGGTTGCCGCGATCTACGCCACGTTCCTCAATCGTGCCTTCGACCAGGTACTGATGGACGTCGCGCTGCTCAAGCTGCCGGTGACCTTCGTGCTCGACCGGGCCGGCGTCACCGGCCCGGACGGCGCGAGCCACCATGGCATGTGGGATGGCTCCATCCTGCAGCTCGTCCCCGGCCTGCGTATTGCGGTGCCGAGGGATGGCAGCAGGGTGGCCGAGCTGCTTCGCGAAGCGGTTGCCATCGACGACGGCCCGACAGCGATGCGCTTCCCAGGCCGGCTCGCCACCGCTGACGTACCGGCGGTCGACAAGCTCGGGACGATGGACGTGCTCCGGCTCCCGGCCGACCCGGCGGGACGCGACGTCCTGCTCCTCGGCGCGGGCCCGATGGCCGGCGTCTGCGCCGAGGCGGCCGATCGGCTCGCCGATCATGGCATCGGCGTCACGGTGGTGGATCCGCGCTGGGTCAAGCCGCTCGACCCGGCGCTTCTGGCGGCGGCCAGGCAGCACGCTCTCGTCGTGACCGTCGAGGACAACGGCCGGGTCGGCGGTTTCGGGGACGCCGTGGCCAGGCTGCTGCGCGACAGCGACGTCGACACCCCGATCCGCACGTTCGGACT
>DATHQE010000177.1:0-5086 GCA_035483035.1 Streptosporangiaceae bacterium
AGTGTGCCGAGCGCCGTACTCGAGCGCGGCCTCGTGCTGCGCCTGCGGTTCGAGTTCGATCAGTACGTCAACCTCCGGCCGGTCCGCCTGTATCCGGGGGTCGCGTCGCCGCTGGCCAATGTCCGCAACGAGGCGGTGGACATGCTGGTCATCAGGGAGGGCACCGAGGGTCCCTACATCGAGGCCGGCGGGGTCATGCGTAAGGGCACGCCTGCCGAAGTAGCCACCCAGGAGAGCATCAATACCGCGTTCGGCGTTCGCCGGGTGGCCAGGTACGCCCTGGAGCGCGCTGCCAGGCGACCGCGCCGTCGGCTAACCCTCGTGCACAAGAGCAACGTTCTCGCGTATGCCGGGGACCTCTGGCGCCGGACTGTGACCGAGGTCGCTGCCGACTTTCCCAGCGTCAGCACCGAGTACTGCCACATGGACGCAGCCGCTGTCTACTTCGTCACCCAGCCCGACCGGTTTGACGTGATCCTGTCCGACAACATGTTCGGGGACATCCTGACCGCGCTCGGCGCTGCGGTGGCGGGTGGCATCGGGCTCGCGGCGAGCGCCAGCATTAACCCGGAGCGCACGGCACCCAGCATGTTCGAGCCCGTGCACGGCAGCGCGCCGGACATCGCCGGCAAGCAGAAGGCCGACCCGACCGCCGCGATCTTGTCTGCGGCGATGCTGTGCGAGCATCTGGGCCTGTCCGCCGAGGCTGCGAGGATCGAGCAGGCTGTGTCCGACGATCTGCTGGAGCGTCAGGGCGCCTGGTCGCCGCGGTCCACGCTGGAGATCGGCGATGACATCGCCGAGCGGGTAGCGGGCTAGCCTGGGGCGTGACGGGCAGCGGCAACGGGGTCGCCGGCAACGGGGCCGACGGCGATGGGGCCAGCGGCGATGAGGCCGGGCCCGGAGCAGGAGGCTCGATGAGCGCCGGTGCGAAGAACGGGATCACCTTCGCCATCCATCCGGCCACGACGCCAGTACCCGCGGCCCGGCGGGCCGCGCTGCTGGCAAGACCGGGCTTCGGCCAGGTCTTCACCGACCACATGGTGACGATCGACTGGGACGAGGGGATCGGCTGGCACGGCGCCCAGCTGCGGCCATACGGCCCGTTCAGCATGGATCCGGCTAGCGCTGTCTTCCACTACGCCCAGGAGATCTTCGAGGGTCTGAAGGCCTACCGGCAGGCCGGCGGCGCCGTGGTGATTTTCCGGCCGATGGCAAACGCGGCCCGGTTTAACCGGTCGGCGACCCGGATGGGCATGCCAGAGCTGCCCGAGGAGACGTTCGTCCAGGCCCTCGAGCTGCTTGTGACCCAAGACCGGGACTGGGTACCGGGCGGTGGCGAGGAGAGCCTGTACCTGCGGCCGTTCATGATCGCCACGAAGGTGGGTCTCGGCGTCAGCAAGCCGTCGACGTCGTTCACCTTCGCCGTCATCGCCTCGCCGGCTGGCAGTTACTTCTCCGGCGGCGTCCGGCCCGTCTCGGTCTGGGTCGCCGACTCCTACACCAGGGCAGCGCCGGGCGGTACCGGCGCGGCCAAGACCGGCGGCAACTACGCTGGGGCCTTCGCCGGCCAGCTGGAGGCGCTGGCGCACGGCTGCGAGCAGGTGGTCTGGCTCGACGCGACCGAGCATCAGTGGGTCGAGGAAATGGGCGGCATGAACCTGTTCTTCGTCCACGGCTCCGGGCCGGGCGCCCGGATCACGACACCTGGCCTGACCGGAACGCTGCTGGCAGGAATTACCAGGGACTCCCTGCTCACACTGGCACCCGACCTCGGCATCCCGGCCACCGAAGGCGCCATCTCGGTTTCCCAGTGGCGCGACGGCTGCGAGTCTGGCGAGATCACGGAGGTCTTCGCCTGCGGCACCGCGGCGGTCATCACCCCCGTAGGCGCGGCCCGCGGCGCGGCCGGCGGTTGGACCGTCAGCGACGGCGAGGCCGGCCCGGTCACGATGCGGCTTCGTGAGCAGCTGCTCGGGATCCAGTTCGGGCAGCTTCCCGATCCGCACGGCTGGGTGCATAAGGTCTGCTGACCGCCGAGCGGACGTGCTGACGGCTGAAATGGCCGGTCTCGCCACGAAGCCCGCGGCCGCGGTCGAGAGACTGGCCAGGTAGCCTCGACAGATCGACTCCCTGGCTGCCGGGAACGCCCCCGCCACCAGCGGCGGCCGCGTCCTCGATGACATTACCCGCGCTCCGAGCCCGCCACGATCTGGACGATTGCAGCGTGCGCGGATCGCGGTGGTGACGTACTTCGTTGTGCTCGGCGTCGCTAACGGCGTCTGGCTGGCCCGGATCCCGGCAGTGAAGCAGGGACTGCACCTGAGTGACGGCGCGCTGGGGCTGGCCCTGCTCGCCGCGCCGGCCGGGCTCGTGGTAGCCGCCCCGATCGCTAGCCGCATCGCTCACCGCGCTGGCAGCCGCCGGCTCACCCTAGTGGCCGGGCTGCTAGTGATCCTGGGCCTGCTCGCGCTCGGTCTGGCGTCATCGCGTGCCGCGCTCATGGCCGCCCTGTTCGCGTTCGGCCTGTCCAGCGGCCTTCTCGACGTGGGCATGAACTCGCAGGCTGTCCTGGTCGAGCGCGCCGCCGGCCGGCCGCTGATGACCTCGTTCCACGCGTGCTTCAGCATTGGCGGGCTGGCTGGCGCGCTGCTCGGCGGCGCATTTGCGTGGGCCGGCGCCGGCCTGCTGGTGAACTTCACCGCCGCGAGCATTCCGCTGGCGTGCGGCGCGGCACTGGCCGGCCGCTGGTTGCTGCCCGATCAAGACGGGAACGGGGCCGACCCCGCCAGTGGCCCGCCGCCAGCAGATCGGGCCGCACCGGCGCCGGCCGCCCGGTCGTTCCTAGTGCCGCCGCTCCTGCTGATGGCGTTGCTCGCGACGTGCGCCCTGCTTGGCGAGGGCGCAGCCGACGGCTGGAGCGCGGTCTATCTGCGCGACGACCTGGGTGCTCCGGCTGGCCTGGCCGCGCTCGCCTATGCGGGCTTTTGCGTCGCCATGGCCGCAGGGCGGCTCACCGGTGACCGCCTAGCCGCGAGGTTCGGACCCGTCACGGTGCTGCGCTGCTCCGGACTGACGGCCGCGGTCGGGCTCACCTGCGCGCTCGTCGCCGGCCACGCGGCTGGCGCGATCGCCGGGTTCGCAATCTTCGGAGCCGGCTTGTCGTGCACGTTCCCGCTGTTGTTGTCTGCGGCGGGACGCGCGGATCCCGCGCGGCCGGCCCGCGGCATCGCCACGGTGGCGGGGCTCGGCTACGTGGGAATGCTCGCCGGCCCGGTGCTCATCGGCGGCCTGGCGGGTGCTTTCGGCCTCACCACGGCGTTGGCCATACCGATCCTGCTAGCGCTGGCGATCTGCGCAGGGGCGGGTCTGGCGCGGCCGCGCCGCGAGCCGGCCGCGCGGCCGCCAGACTTAGCAGGCGGCCCGGGCGGGCTGCAGGGAGGCGATGGCGCGGATGAGCAAGTCCAGGCCGAATTCGAAGTCGGCGTCGTGATCGCAGCTGCTCAGCTCCGGCCCCAGATCCGTCACCTGCGGGAACTCGGCGGCCCGCAGACGTGCGCGACGCACGTCGCCGTCGTCGGCCGGGTCGGGCGCGACCCCGGCGTCGGGTAGCAGCGAGCCCAGGATGTAGGCGACGAACGCGCGCAGAATGCGTACCGTCTCAGCGCGGCCGAACCCGGCGGCGCGGATCGTGGCCAGCGCTTCCTCCGCTGGCCGCACGATGGCGGCCGACGATGGCGGCCTGCTGACCACGACCATGGCGCAGCGCGGATGGGCCCTCGCAATCTCGCGGAACGCCCTCGCCTGCGCCCGAACCTGCGCCTGCCAGTCCGCTCCAGGCACGGACGTGACGGCGATGCCGGACATCACCGCGTCGGCTACATCGTCCAGCAGTGCTGACGTCGACGGCACGTGGTTGTACAGCGCGACGAGGCCGCAGCCAAGCTCGCTCGCCAGGCGCTGGAGCGAGACGGCTTCGACTCCGTCCTGTTCGATCAGCTCCATCGCCGCATTGACGATGAGCTTGCGAGTGAGCTGCATGGCGCTAACGTACGCCGTACGTCCGACACCATCGCGGTCTGCGATGGCGGGGATGCAAGGATGGGCGGAGCCTCGAGGAAGGGATCACTTCATGGACGATAAGGACATCCTGGGCCACATCGATGACCTCATTAAAGCCGAGCACGATCTGCGCGCCCGGCTTGCCTCTGGCGAACTGACCACAGACCAGGAGCACGAGCAGCTGCGCGCCACGGAAGAGGAACTCGACCAGTACTGGGACCTGCTGCGGCAGCGGCGGGCCAGGCGCGAGTTCGGCGAGGATCCGGGCGGCAGTGCGCCGCGGCCTATCCCCGAGGTCGAGGGCTACATGCAGTAGGGAGCAGGATCGCTACGGTTGCGGTCACCACGGTCGCAATCACCACGGGCGCAATCACCACGGGCGCAATCACCACGGGCGGGAGCACGGAATGCGCATCGCGAGGTTCGCCGTCAATGACGACGTCAAGTACGGCATCGTCGCCACTGACGATGTAGTGGCGGGCGAGGACGGCACCGGTAGCGGTGCCGGGGGACAGGCCGCGGACCTGAGCGTTGCTGAGATAGCCGGCCATCCGTTCGCCCCCGGCACCGGTGAGACGAAGCTGACCGGCACGGTCTACCCGCTCGCGGACGTGCGGTTGCTGGCCCCGGTGCTGCCCAGCAAGGTGGTCGCCATCGGCCGGAACTACCTGGAGCACGCGCGCGAGACTGGCTCCGAGGCGCCAGCCGAGCCGCTGATCTTCCTCAAGCCGTCAACGGCGGTGATCGGCCCGGGAGACGCGATCGTTCGGCCGGTGCACCTGTCCAAGCGGGTCGACTACGAGGGGGAGCTCGCGATCGTGTTCGGCAGGCTGTGCCGCGACGTCCCGGCAGCCCGAGTGCCCGAAGTGATCTTCGGCTACACCTGTGCGAATGACGTCACCGCCCGCGACCTGCAAGCAACGGACGGCCAGTGGGCGCGGGCGAAGGGATTCGACACCTTCTGCCCGCTCGGGCCCTGGATCGAGACAAGCCTGGATCCCGCCGACCTGCGGCTGACCACGAC
>DATHQE010000178.1:0-7414 GCA_035483035.1 Streptosporangiaceae bacterium
GCCGCCCAGGATGGGGCCGAGCGGGTAGCCGATGAACGTGGCGCCGCCGACGATGGCGATGGCCCGGGGCCGCTCAGCCGGCGTGAACATCACCGGAAGCACGGCCAGCGCGAGGGGCAGGATGACGGCGGCGGCCAGTCCGAGCACTGCCCGCGCGGCGATCAATTCGCCGGTCGAGGACGAGTAGGCACAGGCGAGCGACGCGACGCCGAAGAGAGCAAGTGCGCCGATCAGCAGCCTCTTGCGGCCTATCCGGTCGCCGAGCAGACCGGCCGGGAGCAGCGCCGCTGCGAGCACCAGGCTGTAGGAGTCAACGAACCACTGCAGGTCGCCCGTAGAGGCATGCAGGTCGACTGCGAGTGTCGGCAGCGCGAGTGAGAGGACGAACAGGTCTAGGCCGACCACGAGGACGCTGATCGCCAGCGCGCCGAGCGCCCACCAGCGGCGCGCGCCTTGAGCCGCGGAGAGCTGAAGATCTTGCATGGGCTGGTCTCCCGATGTCGCGCGGGATTGCCTGCCAGGAAATGACAGTAACTTGCTTACGAGAGAGACTATCAAAAGAATCCTGGCGTCACAATAGCCGGGACATGGGCTCGAGACACTGACTCGAGACACTGACTGGCGCATGGATGGCGCTTGCGCGGGCCGCCGCTTCGCATGGAGGCTGTTAGGGGGCGGCCTAGCAGGAGAATCCCGCGATTAACTGGACAGCGTCACTGCGGGAAAGGAGCCGTGAGGTGTACGTGCGGAGGGTTATCACCGGAGTGAGCGGATCGGCAGGCAGCCTCCAGGCGCTGCGATACGCCGCCGAGATGGCCAGATCAGATGGTGCGCTTCTGGTGCCAGTGCTGGCATGGACGCCGCCAGGAGGCGAGCTCGCCGATCGCCGGACCCCGTCGCCGGAACTGCGGCGCGCCTGGAAGCAAGCAGCCTGGGATCGGCTGTGGCGTGCGATCGACCTGGGCATCGGCGGCCCGCCGGCCGAATTGGAGTTCCGCCCGCAGGTAGCCCGCGGTGAAGCCGGCCAGGTGCTCAGCGAGCTGGCGGCCGAGCCCGGCGATGTCCTCGTCATCGGTGCCGGCCGGCGCGGCGCGCTGCGGCGGCTCGTGTCGGCCACGGTGAGCAGGTACTGCTTGCGTCACGCCCGATGCCCGGTCATCGCGGTACCGCCGGCGTCGCTCGCCGCCGAAGCGCACGGATGGCATGGCTGGCGGCTCCGGCATCGCATGGAGCCGGAGGCTGCGCACACTGCTGACGTTTAAGGCGGGAACGGAGCCGCGGGCTGGCCGCGGCGTCGTTGACAGGCTGCGGGACACTAGAAGTCGGAGCCCAGCGACGGGGCGACCTCAGTCGGCAGGCCGGTGACCTAAGGAGTCAGCACATGCCAGAGCCACAGGGCGAGGAGCTCGCACGGGTGCGCGCACGCCGGGAGGCGCTACGCCAGCGGTACCTCCGGCCGCTGGCCGACAGGCCGGCCAGCACCGTCAGCGGAGTCCACCACCTCGCGCTGATAGCCAAGGACACCGAGGAAACGATCAGGTTCTATCAGGATTTCCTCGGCTTCCCGCTGGTCGAGCTCGTCGAGAACCGCGACTACGCAGGCTCGAACCACTTCTTCTTCGACATCGGCAATCACAACCTGCTCGGCTTCTTCGACTTCCCGGGCTACGAGCACCCGGCGTGGCAGGAGACGATCGGCGGCGTCCAGCACCTGGCCATCTCGGTCACGGCCGACCAGTTTGATGCCGCCAGGAAGAAGCTGGACGAGGCTGGGGTGGACTACCTCGGTCCGGACCGCGGTGCGGACAACAGCATGTACTTCCGGGACCCGAACGGCGTCGGCCTGGAGCTGTACCGCGAGGATCTCGGCAAGTTCGAGGGCGAGACGCTCCTCGACTAGCGCACCGTGGTTAGCGCGACCGTGGTCAGCGCGACCGCCGCTGCGCGTGGCGCAACGCAGCGCTGGCGATGGAGGTGTCGCTGCCCTCCTCCGGGATCAGCACCCAGCAGGCCAGGTAGAGCGGGATGCCGCCGAGGTAAAGGGGCGCGCCGCCGAGGTAGGCCAGGCCCGTGAAGCCGACGATGGTCAGCACGGCAAAGACGACGCGCACGATCGTGACGTCGATGTTGAAGTGCTGGGCGATACCGGCCGCGACGCCGGCCAGCATCCGCCCGCGGACCGGACGGCGCAGCGGACGGCTCGCCGCCTGCTGCCCGGCGGCCGGTGGTTCTTGGGCGGCCGGTGGTTCTTGGGCAGCCGGTGGTTCTTGGGCAGCCTGTGGTCCGTCTGCGGCCTGAGGTCCTTCGGCAAAGCTGTTCATGGGAGCCAGCTTGCCCGCTCGGCCGCACCGGCACTATCGGGTAAGTCCCCCATTGAACCCTGATGCCAGAGCCACAGCTATCCGCGCGGGGCTGCCGCTCAGCGGTTCTCGCGGCGGATGACCAAGCGCAGGCCGGACCAGGTGTCGTCGATCGTGCAGACCTTGTTGTCCACCAGTCCGGTTGGCAGCGCCACGTCTCGGATCACCTGGTCGGTCATGTCGGTCGGCACCCCGGATGCGCGCTTGGGCCAGGCGATCCATAGCCCGCACGCGGGCGCCATCCTGGCCCGGAGCCTGGGCAGCTCGGCCTCCAGCTCGGCCCGTTCGGTGATGAAAGCAACGATCACGTCGTACCGCGCATCGTCGGCCAGGTCCGTGTGCACGCTCGCAACATCCGGCAGCTGGCCGATAGTGTCCTCGAACCACTCCGGCGCGCCAATCAGGGCTACCTCGTCGCCCTCGCCGATGCCAAGCTTGCGCGGCAGCGGCGTCCCTGCGTAAACCACCTGCTCAGGCACTGCGCTCCTCCCCCTAGTCCGGCGGACCGGACGTTCCCCCGACCAGCTTGACATCTCACCCGCCCAATGACCAGGCGTCGCCGCCACATCCGAGTCGGCAACAGGGCTCTGGCCAGGCAGAATGACGGAAGTCGGGGCAGCAGGCGACGTCAGAAAGTGAAGCCGCCAGGCTTCCCGTTCCGGTCTGCGATGAGGCCGGCGAGCGTGGAGATGGCGATCTCCGGCGGGGTCCGGGAGCCGATATTGACGCCGATCGGACGGTGGACCTTGCTGATCTCGACAGCCGGCACGCCGAGCTCGGTAAGCGCGGCTACGTGCGGCGCCTCGTGCCGAGGGTTGCCCATGATGCCGACCCAGCGCGCGCCAGCCGCGAGTGCGTCCCGCAGCTGGACGCCAAGCTCTGCCCGGTGATGATCGGTGACGACGACGTCGGTCCGATCAGTCGCGAAGTCACCGAGCCCATCCGCCAGCTCGAAGCCGTCGGCCAAGGCCTGTTTCGCCCGCTCCGCGTCTGGCTCGATCAGCACCGGCCGGTAACCCGCATCGGCGGCGTAGCGCAGCAGGTAGGTCGCTACGGGCGTGGCGAAGACGGCCACCAGGACTCTGTCTTCGGCTGGCGCCGCGGCGGTCCCGTGGGCGACCGCGCAGCTGTCATCGTGGACGTGCCCTGCCGCACCGTGCGCCGGGTGCCCGTGCTCGTGCTGCCCGTGCTCGTGCTGCCCGTGCTCGTGGTCGTGGTGGTCATGCTCGTGCGCCGAACTCGCCATGCGTACGAGCTTGCCATCCGGTCCGCGGCCGGGCAACCGCCGCCTAGGCGAGCAGCTCGGTAACCGCTGATCGCAGCCGTGTCATCTTCTCCGCGGCGGCCTTCCGGGCTTGCGTCAGCGTGCCGCCCGTCACCGGCTCGACGACCTCGAGGTACGCCTTGATCTTGGGCTCGGTGCCGCTCGGCCTGATCACGACCCTGGCCCCGCGCAGCTGATAGCTCAGCATGTCGGCGGACGGAAGCTCCCAGCTCCCGCCGCTGTAGTCGGTCACGGTCGCGACCGGCTCGCCGGCCAGCTGCCCAGGCGCCGCGGCGCGCAGCCGGGACATGACATCGACCGTCGCTTCCGTGAGGAGCGTCACCTGAGCATTGAGATGGACGCCGTGCGCGATCTCCAGGGCGTCGTAGGCATTCTGGAGCGATTCGCCGACCGACCTGGCGACCGCCGCGAGGCTCAGGATGGCCAGGGCCGCACTGATGCCGTCCTTGTCGCGCACCGCGCTGGTGGCGGCGTAGCCGAGCGCTTCCTCGTAGCCGAAGGCGAAGCGGACGTCCGTCCGCAGGTCGGCGGCGCGGACGATCCACTTGAATCCGGTCAGCGTCCGCGCGTACTGAGCGCCGGCCGCGGCTGCGATCTTCGGTAGCAGCGACCCGGACACCACGGTGCTGACGGCGAGCTGCTGCGACATCACGGTGCCCGGATTAGCGGCGAGGCGCCCGAGCAAGAACGCGCCGAGTAGCGCGCCCACCTGATCCCCGGTGAGCTGGCGGTAGCCGCCGGGCGCGAGCTCGTCGGGGATGGCGACCGCGAGCCGGTCGCCGTCGGGGTCGCTGGCGATGACGAGGTCGGCGCCCGAGCGCCGGGCGAGGGAGATGGCGAGGTCGAGGGCGCCTGGCTCCTCCGGATTCGGGAACCGGACCGTCGGGAAGTCGGGATCGGGCTCGAACTGAGACTCGACGACGTCGGGCGCGGCGAAGCCGGCCTGCGCAAACGCCCGCATGGCCAGCGGCCCGGCGACGCCGTGCAGCGGGGTGTAGACGAAGCGAAGCCACGCTGCACTGGCGGGCGCCGGGCCGAGCTCGGCCATGACGGCGTCGAGGTACGCCTGCATGACCGCATCGCCGTGCCGGGTGATCAGCGGGCTATCCAGCGGAGCCAGGGCGATATCGGCAAGCGGGCCGACGGCCGCGATGGCAGCCTCGATGTCGGTGTCGGCAGGCGGCACGATCTGCGCGCCGTCGCTGAGGTACAGCTTGTAGCCGTTGTCGGCCGCCGGGTTGTGGCTGGCGGTGATCATCACTCCGGCCGCCGCGCGCAGGTGCCGGATCGAATAGGCAAGGAACGGGGTCGGCTCCCGGCTCGGCAGCATGTGCACGCGGATGCCCGCGCCGGCCAGGACCCTGGCGGTCTGCGCCGCGAACTCGTCGCTGCGATGCCGTGCATCGCACCCGACAACTACGCCGGACTCGGCCGCTGCGGCGTCACGGTCGAGCAGCCAACTGGCCAGCGCCGCGGTCGTGGCGGTGACGGTCGCGGTGTTCATCCGATTCGGTCCTGCGGCCACGGCGCCGCGCAGTCCGGCCGTGCCGAAGGTCAGCCGCTGGGCGAACCTGTCGGCTAGCTCTGCCGCGGCCCCCGGTGACGTGTCGGCGAGGAGCGCGGTGAGGTCCGCCTTGTCGCGGTCGTCGACGTCGGCGGCTATCCAGGCGGCCGCCTGGTCGCGCACGCCCCCGGTGCTCATAACTCGGTGCTCATGACTTAGTGCTCATGACTCAGGCCACGACGGGCACGATCGAGGCCAGCAGCGCACCCAGCCGCGGGGCGGACTGCTGGCCGGCCGCGACGACGTCGGCGTGGTCGAGCGCCTGCGCCGACAGGCCGGCCGCGATGTTGGTGACCAGCGAAATGCCGAGGATCCGCGCGCCCAGGTGGCGCACGGCGATCGCTTCCAGCACGGTCGACATGCCGACCAGGCCTGCTCCGGCGTTAGCAAGCATGCGGATCTCGGCCGGTGTTTCGTAGTGCGGCCCCGGCAGCCCTGCGTAGACGGCCTCGGTCAGGTCCGGCGCCGTCGCGCGGACGATGCCCCGCAGGTCCGCCGAATACAGATCGGTGAGGTCGGTGAATCTCGGCGGATACCCGGCCGGCGGCGGCGGTCCGCTCAGCGGCGACTGCCCGGTCAGGTTTAGGTGATCGCTGATGAGCACGGCCTGGCCAGGCCGGAGGCCGGCGGCGATGCCGCCAGCGGCGTTGGTGAGCACCACGGTCTGGCAGCCTGCGGCCACCGCGGTGCGCACGCCGTGCACCACGACGGCAGGGGAGTGGCCCTCGTACAGGTGGGTGCGGCCGAGGAAGACCAGCACGTCCAGGCCGCCGACCCGGACCGACCGCACCACGGCCAGGTGGCCAGGCACGGTGGGCGCGGGCAGCTCGCCGAGATCGGTGAACGGGATCTCGCTGTCGGCAGTCCCGATCGCGTCGGCTGCCGCTGCCCAGCCGGAACCGAGCACCACGGCGACGTCGTGGCGCGGCTTTCCAGCTGCTGCTGCGAGCCGCTGTGCACTGGCTGCCGCGGCGGCGTAGGGATCTGTCATTCCGGGTGTATCTGGCTCTCTGTCGAGGACAGGCTGCTACCCGGCCGAACCGGCCGGGATCTCGACGATCGTAGCGAGCGGCCAGCTCGTGCTGCCAATCGCGAGCTGGGCTATTCCTCTGCGAGCAGATGAGCGGCCGGCATGCGGCGCAGGGCCTGTGCTGGCAGCAGTGCCGCGGCCGCAGTGACGACGACCCCGGCGGCGACCGCAGCGGCCGCGACGACATACAGGGCGACCGGTCGCTGGCCAGCGAAGTCGGCCGCTGCGATCAGGCCGAGCACGGCGCCGAGGATCGACCCGGCGAGACCGATGACGACGCCCTCGGTGATCACGAGCCGCTGGAGCGCCGAGTCCCGCCAGCCGAAGTTGCGGATCGTCGCAAGTTCGGCGGCGCGGTCCCGGATGTTCAGGAAGATCACGTCGGCGACCGCCAGCACGCCGAGCGCGACCGTCGCGACGACCGCGACGTAGTCGACGCCTCGAACTTGCACCGCAACGGCGTCGCCAAGCAGCGAGCCGACAAGCACGCCGCGGAACGCGAAGCTCACCGCCGCCAGCATGGTCAGCGCAGCGACGCCGATGGCCAGGCTCACCGCGCCGACGGCGGCCCGACCGGGAGTGCGGAGCACGTTGGCGACCGCGAGCCCGGTGATCCCGGCGGGATGGTGCGCTCGCCTGATCGGCAGTACCGGCGGCCGGACGGATGCCACCGGCTCGGCGCTCGCCGCCAGCCAGGCCGGGATCAGCCCGGCTACGGCGGCGATCACCACCGCTATCGGCACGGCCAGCGCCGCCCGCCCCGGTGAGGCGTGCAGGCCGAGAGCCGATGAGAGCGGTAGCGCGGCGGCGGCGCCGAGCACCCCGGCGGTCAGTCCGATCGCGGCGAGCTCGCCGAGCACGGCCGCGAACAGCCGTGGCCTGGTCCAGCCCAGGCAGGCGAGCACGCCGAGCTCGCGGCGCCGGCCTCGAATCGCCACCGACGCCGAGTTGGCAACGAACAGGATGCAGACGACGAGGATCAGGATGAAGAGCACCACGCTGTTCTTGTCGACTGCGGTCAGGATCGCCAGCGCGACGCCTTTGCGCACCCAGTCCTCACTGAGCGCCAGTGCGGGCTGGCCAAACTTCCCGGCGGCCAGGTCGATGGTTGTCGGGCTGGGGGAGGATCCAGCCACCACGTCGACATCCAGGTGCGTGCGCAGCTCGATCTGCTG
>DATHQE010000179.1:0-28485 GCA_035483035.1 Streptosporangiaceae bacterium
CGTCCTCGTAGAAGATGGCCTCAACCGGGCAGACGGGCTCACAGGCGCCGCAGTCCACGCACTCATCCGGGTGGATGTAGAGCATCCGCTCGCCTTCATAGATGCAGTCGACCGGGCACTCTTCGATGCAGGCCTTGTCGAGCACATCGACGCAAGGCTGCGTGATGATATAGGTCACTTCCGCGTTCTCCTCTTCCGTCCGCGCCCTGGTGCACTCAGCGGTGCGGCTGACCCAAGTGTCGCGGCTTGCCACCAGTATCGCGTTCCCGGCGGGATCCGCACGCGTGCAGCCGATCCTCGGGGTCGCAGGCTATCAGCCGAACACCACGGCGCCCGGGGCAGCCCGCGCGCGGGTGCTGGCTGGCTGCGCTGTCCACTTTCCGGGACCGCGGAAGCCGAACCACTGATATCCCTGATACTGCACAAATGTGATGCCGTAGTCGGGTGCGTTCGATATCAGCCAGGCTGTCACCGCCCAGCCTTGCGGGGTGTCGGGCACGGTGATGGTCTCAGCCGGATCGCCGCTCTGCTGTCGGGGCAGCGGCCCGAACGCGTGGGTCAGCGCTAGGTCCGCGGCCCGCAGCCGGGCCTTGCCCGGCGCTGACCCGTAGGTGCACCACACCGCGTGCGGCTCTGTGCCAGAGAACGCGGTCGCCAGCTCGTTGGCCATGCCCGCGTACTGGCCGTAGGCCGAGCCGTCAGCGCTGTGCTGGACGGCCTGAGCCGCCACGTCGATCGGCATACGCAGGTACCGAGGCACTGACGTGAGCGCCTCGAAGAACCGGTCTGTCGCGTACACCGGATCCTCGATCTGGCTCGTGGTACCCCACCCTTCGGACGGGCGCTGCTGGAACACGCCCACCGAGTCTCGGTCGCCGTAATGCAGGTTCTGAAGCTTGGACTCCTGGAGCGCCGTCGCATACGCGATCGCGACCGCTCGCGGCGGCAGATGCCGATCGCTGGCCACCCCGGCGATCGTGGCGGCGATGGCGGCCTGGCTAGGCGTAAGTTCTAGTCCCTGGCCGTCAGGACCCGCGGAGCACCCCGTCAGCCGCGGCGAGACCGGATGTGAGGGCTTCAGCGCCAGGTAACCGATGACCGCCGCGATCACAACGATGACGAGGCCGGCCGCCGTCCCCGGCCGCCGGTCCCGACGGGCGGGCTTGCGCTTCCTCGGCACGCTAAGAAGCTACCCGGTCCGCGAGCGCGCAGCCGTCGGTGCTGGCATTAGGCTCCGACGTCATGCCACACCTATCCGCAGAGACTGCCTCACTACAGGCTGCGCTGCCGGCCGGCATCGACGAAGTCTGGGAGCGGCGCTCGAGCCTGACACCCGGCGATGTCGCGGCCCGGGATCTCGTGGTGGCGGCGGTCGACCTGATCGACTCGGGGACTGCGCGGGTGGCCTGGCCCGACCCAGGCTCACGCGAGATCATCGTGGACGAGCGGGCTAAGCGGGCGATCCTGCTGGCCTTCAGGCTGCTGCCGATGGTGCAGTCGCAGGTCGGGGACTTCCGGTATCACGACCGCGTCCCGCTTACGGCGAGGCTCGACGGCGTCCGGGCCGTGGCAGGCTCCATCGTCCGGTGGGGCGCCTACGTAGCGCCCGGCGCGGTGCTGATGCCGTCGTTCGTCAACATCGGCGCGTACGTCGACACCGGCACCATGGTCGATACCTGGGCCACGGTCGGGTCCTGCGCCCAGATCGGCAAGAACGTGCATCTGGCTGGCGGCGTCGGCATCGGCGGCGTGCTGGAGCCGCCGGGCGCCGTCCCGGTAGTGATCGAGGACGACGCGTTCATCATGTCCCGGTGCATGGTGGTCGAGGGGGCCAGGGTTGGCACCGGCGCCGTCCTTGGCGCCGGCACGATCCTGAGCAAGTCGACCCACGTGATCGACGTACAGACCGGTGCCGAGCTGCCGCGCGGGGAGATCCCGGCTTGGTCGGTCTGCGTCGGCGGCACCCGGCAGCGCACGTTCGCGGGCGGCGAGTTCGGCATGCCGTGTGTCCTGGTGCTGCGCCGGCTCGACGAGGGCACCGCTCACGACAAGGCCGCCCTCAACGACATCCTCCGCGATCACGGCGTCAGTTCGTAAGGCGGGGAACGGGGCCGACCCCGTTCCCCGGCGCTACGACGATCGCGCGAGTTTCGGCAGCTGGAACTGGCCGTGCCCCCGGCCGCCCGGGTGTCGGGACTGTTCAGGTCGTCGCGACGGCTACCTTATGGCGCATGAGCGTGCACTCCGAGCCGCGCCGTCGGCTGCGTCGTCAGGGTCCGGCCACGCTGCGGGGCAAGGCCATCCCCAAAACGACGACCGACCAGCGGCTGCTGGACTGGCGCGGGGCTAGCGACTGGGTGCACACCGATCCGTGGCGCGTGCTGCGGATCCAGGCTGAGTTCGTCGAGGGCTTCGGCCTGCTGGCCGAGCTTGGGCAGGCGGTCTCGGTGTTCGGGTCGGCCCGCACGGTGCCGGGCAGCCGGGAGTACGAGTGCGCCGAGCAGATCGGCTCTGGCCTGGCCAAGGCGGGCTATGCCGTTATTACCGGGGGTGGCCCCGGCATCATGGAGGCGGCGAATAAGGGCGCGATCAGCGCGGGCGGCGTCTCGGTCGGCCTCGGCATCGAACTGCCCATGGAGCAGGGGCTGAACGACTACGTCGAGATCGGCCTGGAGTTCCGCTACTTCTTCGTCCGCAAGACGGTCTTCGTGAAGTACTCGCAGGCCTTTGTCGTGCTGCCGGGCGGCTTCGGCACGCTGGACGAGCTGTTCGAGGCGATCACCCTGGTGCAGACGGGCAAGATCACCCGGTTCCCCATCGTGCTGGTGGGCAGCGAGTACTGGCAGGGCCTGAACTCGTGGATCACTGAGACCATGCTGCCGACTGGCAAGATCTCCGCCGCCGATCCGGACCTGATCACGGTGGCCGACGACCCGGTGGAGGTGGTGCGGATCATTACCGAGGCGCACAGCCTGAACCCCAGCCTGAAGAGCACGACCGAGACGCCGTAAAGGTCGCCTGGTGACGGTGATGCCATAGCATCTCGTCGGCCGTGGCACGATTACGGTGTGCTCGTTGCCATCGTTCTCGCTGCCGCCGTCATCCTCGGCGGCATCATCGTGATGGCCATGGGCAAGGGCGGTGAGCTGTCCAGGGAACGGCCCGAGCTGCCCGCTCGGGCTGACTTCCGGTCCTGGTCCGATGTGGCCGACTACCGCCCGCCGGGTGCGCTGCTCGGCTATCACGCCGCGACGACCGAGCATGCCCTTGCGCTGATCGCGCGGACAATAGCCGAGCGGGACGCCGAGATCGACTGGCTGCGGCGGCGGCTTGCCGAAGCCCAGCCGTCGGCGGCCACGGAAGCGTCGCCAGCCACGCCGGTACCGCCGTCAGCTGACGTGACCTGGCAGAGTGGCAGCGCTGGTGAGCCGGGCGCCGGTAGCGGCATCTGCGCACCCCAGCCGGTCGGCCGCGGCCTCGGCGAGGACGAATGACGGCAGGGCTGCCGGCCGCAGGTCCGGATGGGCTGCTCCGCTGCCCGTGGAGCCTCAGCACTTCCGACTATCTGAGCTACCACGACGACGAGTGGGGCCGACCTGTCCGCGATGACACCGCGATGTTCGAGCGGCTGTGCCTGGAGGCGTTCCAGTCGGGCCTGTCCTGGCTGACGATCTTGCGCAAGCGAGCGAACTTCCGGCTCGCATTCGGCGGCTTTGACATTGAGACGGTCGCTGCCTTCGGCACCGCGGACATCAGCCGGCTGCTGGCGGACGCGGGCATCGTGCGCAACCGGGCGAAGATCGAGGCCGCGATCGCAAACGCGAGGGCGGCGCTAGAGCTGCCTGAGGGCTTGGCCGATCGGGTCTGGAAGTACGCGACCGGCCAGAGGTCAGCGCCGCGGACGCTGGCCGACGTGCCAGCGGTCACACCCGAGTCCAAGGCGCTGGCCAAGGACCTGCGCACGGCCGGATTCCGGTTCACAGGGCCGGTGACCGCTTACGCGACAATGCAGGCGTGCGGGGTCGTGAACGATCACCTGGCTGACTGCGTGTGCCGGGACACACGTGCCGCGGACAGCAGATCGGGTCGCTGACAGAGTGCAGCAAGCGAAATGCCGGCCATTTCCCTCGGCCGGAAGATCAGCCCTGGCTTGCCCAGATCGGAGGCTGCGATGACGTGGTCTGGACGCGAAATGGCGGTCAAGTAGCTGCTGTCTGTCCTTGTTTGTCATAGTTGGCGGTCCTAGTGGTGCCCAAGTGCACTCTGACGGGGTGCGCAATTGTCCGGTGTTTAGCCAAAGATGCGGCGCTGAGCTTGTGACCGAAAGGCAAGTTCGGTTCTGTTTCCGGATTTGCGTGCGCGTCAATTCCCGACGTATGTCGCGGCTGGTGAACGCGCCGATCTGGCTACGTGGAAAGCCAGTGCCCAATTGCCTGATGTCGGTCAGCGCCCCGGCGGGCGGCGACGCGGCTCGGCGTGTGCTGCTGGCTCGCGTGATTGCCCTCAGGCCCTAGCACATACGGCCGCGGCGCGCAAGAATGGCAGCGCCAGTAGCCAGCAGGCGCGACCCGGCCCGGCGCGAACACGTCGGCCGCTCCAGCCATTTGCTGCGACATTAACCGAATCCCATTGCGAAACTTCGCACAATGCCCATAATCTGAGGTTCACGCAAGCCTTACTCGGGAGGGCGGAGGAGCATGCGGCCGCCAACGCCTGCCGACAGCGGCGGGAGTGTGTTGGGCACGCCAGTAGTCAGCGGCTCTGCTCGTAGTGCCTCCGGCCCGCACGGTGTTGTCAGCCAGCACGGCCTTTCCGGCCCGCACAGTGTTGCCGGCCCGCACAGTGTTGCCGGCCAGTACGGTGTTTCGGGCCAGTACGGTGTTTCGGGCCAGTACGGCGTTTCCGGCCCGCATAGTGTCGTCGGCCCGAGCAGTACCTCCGGCCAGCACAGCGTTGTCGGGCAGAACGGTGTCCCTAGGCCAGGACCCGGGGCCGGCCTGCTGGCGGCTCCGGTTGCTGAAGCGGTGGCGTGGGTGCCCGACCAGGCCGAGCGGCTATCCGACGCCGGGCTCAGCGGCGGCGGCTGCTTCGTCCGGCCCCTGCCGATCGACACGACGTGCGCGTCTGCCGCCCGCCGGTTCTTCCGGGAAGCGGCGTCAACGCTGGCGATCCCCGCTGGCTTGCTCCATGACGGCGTCACGATGGCGAGCGAGCTAGCCGCCAACACGTTGCACGCGCAGCGGAACGCGGCGCGTAGCGCTGCCCGCCAGCGAGTTGCGGCCGGAATCCCGGAGATCTGGCTCTACTTGCGGGGGACCGGCCGGACGCGGGAGCTCGTGTGCAAGGTCTTTGACACCGAGCGGACCTGGAGCGTCGGGACCGATCCTGGCATGGACAAGGCGCCGCTGGACTCGGTCAGCGGTCGCGGACTGCAGGTCGTCGCGGGACTGTCGGCTGGTCAGTGGGGATGTCACCTCACCCGATCCCGACTTGGGAACTGGCGGGTCCAGGGCAAGGCAGTGTGGTTCGCGCTGCGCATCCCCCCGGCCGTGCTGCCCGACTACGTCGGCCGGTCTCGGTACAGCCCGGACTGGCTGATCAATGAGCTTGAGGCCATGCTGGGTGATCGCGGCCTGTCCGGCAGCATCGTCAGAGCAGATCGCGACGGCATCTCCGTGCTATCCATCAGTCAGCACCTGACGGTCTGGCGGCACGGCAGCACTGTCTCCTGGCGCACCCCGGCCGGCCGGTACCAGCAGACGGACCTATCCGATCTGGTCGAGGTCGCCGAGCAGATCGTGTGCGCACACGAGGAGATCGCGCTCCGCGGGGCGTTCGCCGTCTAGCGGCCTTGGTAGACCGGTGTCTGCTTGCTCACGAAGGCCTGCGTCGCCGCCTGGTGATCGGCGCTGCCGCCGAGCCGCACCTGCAACTCGGCTTCCTTTTCGAGCGACTCGCTCAGACTGTGACTCTCGGCGTACAGCAAGCTCTCCTTGATCGCGCCATACGCCAGCGTAGGCCCGTCGGCCAGCCTGGCGGCGAACTGAGCGGCAGCCGCAGGCAGCTCGTCGTCGGGTACGACCGAGGTAAGCAGCCCGAGTCCCAGTGCGGCGGCTGAGCCGATCGGCTCGGCCAGCATGAGCAGCTCGGCGGCCCTGGCCGTGCCGACCAGCCGGGGCAAAGTCCACGACGCCCCGGAGTCCGCGCCGAGCCCGACCCTGGCGAAGGCCAGCAGAAAGCTCGCGCGTGCCGCCGCGATGCGGAAATCGCAGGCGAAGGCCAGCGACGCGCCGGCGCCTGCGGCAACCCCGGGGAGCGCCGCCACGACCGGCTTGGGCATCCCGGTAATCGTCTCGATGATCGGGTTGTAGTGGCGGCGGACAGTGTCCAGCGGTGCCGCCCCGGCAGCCAGCAGCTCAGCGTGCTCGCGCAGGTCCTGGCCCGAGCAGAAGGCAGGCCCGGCGCCGGTCAGCACGACAGCGCGGACCGCGTCGTCACTGCTGGCCACCCGCACAGCCTCGAGCAGGGCAACCTTGGTCTCCGCCGTCAGGGCGTTCCGGGCGTCCGGCCGGTTGATCGTGATCGTCGCGACCTTGCCGTCGACGTGGTAGAGCACGCTATCGGCCACGTGGCTTCCTTCCTCATGCGCCCTGCTGCTGGCCTCCGGGGGCACGCTGGCGTCGCCCTGAGCATGCCCGAGTGGCCGGCCCGGCGGCAACCGGGGGTTGCGCGGCAGCTTGCGGGTGGTCGGCTTACGAACCGGGCAGAATGCCCGGCGGGCTGCTGGGCGCGGGTACGCGCCGGGTGTCCTGTTCTCTCCCAGTATCGGGCAAGAAAGGGCGGGAACGCTGATCGTTACCATCGGGCGGCCGAACACTGGATAATAGAGGGACTGATCTAGATGCATGTGGCTGGCTGGAGTACCGCCAGGCGCCGTCCGCCGGGTCAGTTCCGGCGGTTGCGGTTCGGTGCGGCCCCAGGGCAGGGAAGGGGAGCAGGATGGCGGCGATGAAGCCGCGGACGGGTGACGGTCCGCTCGAGGTCACCAAGGAGGGTCGCGGCATCGTGATGCGCGTGCCCCTCGAAGGCGGTGGGCGGCTAGTGGTAGAGCTCACCCCGGACGAGGCCCGATCGCTGGGCGAGGCGCTCAAGACCGCCGTCGGCTGAGCCAGTCAGCTGCTGTCCGGGCGCCACCCTGCAGTGCCTGGACACGGTTGGCCTAAACGGCCTGCTTAGCTGCTGCAAGCAGTCCGTTGCCGATGGGAAGCAGCAGCGGTACGAGTTGTTCGTCGGCGCGGACCTGCTCGCGCAACTCGGCCGCAGCAGCTGCCTCGGCGTCGCTCGGCAACCGCTCGTTGGCAGTGCTCCCCGGCAGGACAGCGTTGAAGACCACGATGCCGCCCGGTCTGAGCAGCCGCAGCGCGCCGTCCAGGTAAGCAGCGAAATCTTGCCGGTCGGCATCGCAGAACACCATGTCGTAGGCGGCGTCGGCCAGCCTAGGCAGTACTTCACGGGCCAGGCCGCCGATGAGGCGGTACCTGCTTGTCGGGAATCCGGCCGAGATATAGGCGGCCCGGGCCAGCCGCTGGTGCTCGGGCTCGACGTCGACAGTGGTCAGTACCGACCCAGGGCGCATGCCCCTCAGCAGGTAGATCCCGGAGGTACCACAGCCGGTGCCGATCTCCACCACCGATCGGGCGCCAATGGCCGCGGTAATGAAGCGCAGCGTGGCGCCCGTGAGCGGGGCCACTGGGGCCGCTCCGCCTATTTCAGCCGCGTTCCGGCGTGCGCTGACGAGCGCGTCGTCCTCGGGCAGGAAGTCGTCGATGTAGGCGAGAGTGCCTGCCGTGATGGAAATGGCTACCTCCCCGTTGGCCACCGCGCCGACCCTGCTCGCGGCGATACCGCGCAGGCCTCAGGGCCCGGCCGGGCTGCATAGTGCGTCCGGCCGCAGCCTAGCGGCCTGGGCGACGGTCCGGGAACCGACCAGGTAACGTTGTGCGTTACGGACAATGAGCATCCGGGCTTGCGGGAACAACGCCGATCGGCTGGAGGTTTGCGCTAGCAAGGCGTTGAAGGATGTGAGCCGGTGCAGGATGAGCCGTCGCAGGGGGACATGGTGGACGAGGCAGCCGGGGCCGCCGACGTCGTCGAGGTGCCGACCTGGACGCCGCCGACCTGGGAGGCGGTCGTGCGCGACCACTCTGCCCGCGTTTACCGGCTGGCGTACCGGCTGACCGGCAATAGCCACGATGCCGAGGATCTCACGCAAGAGGTTTTCGTCCGGGTGTTCCGGTCCCTGGACAGCTACATTCCCGGCACGTTCGAGGGCTGGCTGCACCGGATAACCACCAACTTGTTCCTGGACATGGCACGGCGGCGCCAGCGGATCAGGTTCGAGGGCCTGGCCGACGAGACCGAGTCTCGGCTTGGCGGCTCTGAGCCCACTCCAGCGCAGGCCTTCGACGACCGGCACCTGGACGGCGACATCCACGCGGCGCTGATGGCGCTGGCCCCGGAGTACCGGGCTGCGGTCATTCTCTGCGACATTGAGGGCCTGTCGTATGAGGAAATCGCCGACTCGCTGGGCGTCAAGCTCGGAACCGTGCGCAGCCGTATCCACCGTGGCCGGGCCCAGCTCCGGCAGGCGCTTGAGCACCGGCGGCCACGCCGGCTCCCTTCCCCTGTTCCGCAACCACGGCTGCAGATCGACCTGCCAATGCCGCAAGGCGGTCAGCCATGACCCACCTCGGCCAGCGGCTGTCCGCGCTGATCGACGGTGAGCTGGAAGGCTCGGAGCGCGAGCGCGTGCTGGTGCACATGGCCAGATGCGGATCGTGCCGAGACGAAGTCGCTTCGCTGCGCATGCTCAAGCGGCGCATGAATGCCCTGGGTGAGGCGGCGGCTGGAGCGGGCCTGACGGGCCGGCTGATGAGCCTAAGCGAGCTGATGGGACTGGACGATCCGAGGTCGGCAGGGGGAATGTCCTCCGGCGAGACGACCTGGCCGCCGCCTGCCCCAGCGGGTGGCTGGCCGGTGCGCGGACATCCTGGGCAGGGCGCCACGGCAGCCGATCACGCTAGCCGCCCGGAGCAGCGGGCGGGCCGCTACTTTCTCGCCGGTTCGGTGGCAGTCTTTCTTGCGGGTCTTGGCACGGCGGCGTTCATCATCGGCGGTGAGCCGCAGGCCCAGGCACCGGCGCCGCCCGTTACTCCGTCCATTGACGTGCTCGTATTTCCCCAGCACAACGTGAACCAGGCGCCAGGAGCCGGGTTCGGCTCGGCACGCTTCCAGTCCCCTCCCGAGTTGCCGCGGCCTGCCGCCACCGACTCCGCTTTCAGGCCGGAACGCCCGTAACCGACTGTCTCTGCGCACGCCGTCTCCTTCCGCGCCAGGCTCCGGGCTGACGCAAACTCCCCAGTTGCGCATGCCTAGGCGAGGCTGCACAAGGGCAGGAATGCTTCCGATAACGGCTGAGAGCCGAGTCGGGGTGCCGTCTGCACGGGGAGGCAGATGATGTCCGAGCAGCCTGGGCAGGGCAGCATGGCTGCGTCCACGGCGCCGGGTCACGGCTTTTCGGCGATCACCGCCAGGCCAGTACCAGCCGACGAAACAGTGCCGGCTGACGAAACAGTGCCCTCCGACGAAACAGTGTCAGTTGACGAGCCAGTGCCAGCCCACGAGCCACTGCGAGCTCACGAAGCTGAGTACGCACGCGATGCCAGCCGTACGAGCGATTTTGGCAGATTCGACTGGTTTGCCGAGTCCGAGGATTTTGGCCCCGCTAAGCCGGCTGCCCGTGGCTGGTGGCAGCCCAGTGGCTGGGGGCTCAGTCACTGGGGCCTGGCTCGCCCGCTGTCCAATCAGGCGCCGCACAGTGACGAGCCAGCGACCGGTCGCGGCCGCTGGCTGCGCGGCTGGCGGCTGGTGACCGGGGTGACCGTGCTCGCGGTTGCCTGCACCGTGCTCGGCGGCGTGGTCGGCGGTTTCATGGTCTTGCGCAGTCAGGGGACGCTGACGGACCGGAGCTATAGCCTTGCGCCGGTGCCGTCGGTGTCGACGGATCGGCCGCCCGGCTCGGTGGCCGGGATTGCGGCCCGTGACATGCCGGCTGTCGTCATGATCAAGGTCAACGGCGGTGAGGGCACCGGGTCAGGCTTCCTGATTAAGGGTGGCTACATCGTCACCGACAACCACGTGGTGACGCTGGACGGTCTCGTGGTCGGCGGCTCGCTCCAGGTGTACTTCAGCAACGGCACGTCCGCCAAGGGCGTCCTCGTTGGCCGCGATCCCTACTCGGACATCGCAGTTATCAAGACCGTAGGCGTGACCAACCTGCCCGCCTTGCCGCTCGGCAATTCGGCCGGCGTCGCCGTCGGCGACCCGGTGATCGCGATCGGTTCCCCCCTTGGCCTTGCCGACACCGTCACCAGCGGAATCGTCAGCGCAGTCGGCCGCCCAGTCCAGCCCGCTGCCAGCACCCCGGGCAGCCCGGCGGTCTTCTTCGACGCAATTCAGACTGATGCCCCAATCAACCCCGGCAATTCCGGCGGCCCACTGGTCAATGCCAGCGGTCAGGTGATCGGCATCGACGCCGCCATCGACACGCTCGGCGCTGACCCCATCACCGGGACCCAGGGGGGCAGCATCGGCCTCGGCTTCGCGATCCCGATGGACCAGGCGCGCCGGGTGGTCGACGAGCTCATCAGGTCTGGGCACGCCACGCACTCGGTCATCGGCGCGACCTTCAACGCGAACTTCACCGGGAACGGAGCGCAGATCGTGACGGGCCGGGGAGCCGTCGTTCGCGGCGGGCCCGCGGCTCAGGCCGGCCTGGAGGCCGGGGATGTGATCATCAAGCTGGGCGGTCAGCCCATCAGCAATGCCTACTCGCTGCTCGACGCGGTCAGGTCCCTCGCGCCGGGGTCGCGCGTGAGCCTGACTTTTATCGGCAACGGTCAGACGCAGCGGACGGAACTGACGCTCGGCTCGGCGTCGTCCTGAGCCGGAAGCTGTCGCCGCGGTTCCGCCCCGGTGGCCGCTGGCCGTCCGGAAGGCGACGGCTGGCCCGCAGGGATTCTGATGTTGGGCGCGCACGGGCTACTCTGGGGGAGCGGGCCTCAGCCTGTCAGGCCCCCGGCCTGCGCGGTCCTAGCCTCCGTGGAGCTTGCGGTGTTCCTCGACCTGAACTTCACCAAGCTGCTGCTGCTTGGTGTGGTCGCGCTGCTCGTCTTCGGGCCGGAGCGGCTGCCTGGCCTCGCGGCTCAGGCTGGCCGCGCGCTGCGCGAGCTGCGGCGGATGGCCGAGGGTGCCAAGTCGGAGCTGCAGGACAACCTAGGTCCTGAGTTCAGCAACTTTGACATCGCAGACCTCAACCCGAAGCAGTTCGTCCGTAAGCACCTTGGTGCCGAGCTGACCGGTGAGGGCATGCTGCTCGGCAGGATGGCGGACAACGGCAGCGTCACCAACGGAAGCGTTACGAACGGCGGCCTCACGAACGGCGCGGTGAGCGGACGCCTTGCGCCAATGGCAGCGCTGGCGCCGGGCGAGAGCCCGCCCTACGACATCGAGGCCACCTGACGGCCTGGCGCGCCCACCCGGCTGCCCGCGCAGCCCGGATATCGCGGCCGCGAGGCCGGCCGGCTCAAGCCGGGGTCAGGCCAAGCTGCCGTCCGGCCAGGCTGCGCGAGCGGCCGGCCAGATTCTCCGCGATCTTGCGTAGCTGCTGAGCGGCCGGAGAATCGGGGTCAGACAGCACCAGCGGCACGCCCGCATCGCCCGCTTCGCGCAGCCTCGTGTCGATCGGCACCTCGCCCAGCAGCGGCACGTCGGCGCCGGTCAGCCGGGTCAGCGTGTCGGCGACGGCCGCACCGCCCCCCGAGCCGAAGACGTTGATCCGCTCATCGCAGTGCGGACACGGCAGGTACGACATGTTCTCGATGACGCCTACCACCCGCTGATGCAGCTGGCTGGCGAGCGAGCCGGCCCTCTCGGCCACCTCGGACGAGGCCAGCTGCGGCGTCGTGACCACGATGAGCTCGCTGCCCGGCACCAGGTGTGCGGCCGAGATCGCCACATCACCGGTGCCCGGCGGCAGGTCGAGCAGCAGGACGTCGAGATCCCCCCAGAAGACGTCCGCGAGGAACTGCTGGAGCAGCCGGTGCAGGATCGGGCCGCGCAGCGGCAGCGGCTCGTTCCCCTTCTTGAGCATGCCGCTGGAGATTGCCCGGACGCCATGAGCAGTCGGCGGCATGATCATCTGCTCCACCTGCGTCGGCCGGTCCGTCACGCCGAGCATCCGCGGCACCGAGTGGCCGTAAATGTCAGCATCGAGCAACCCAACCTTGTGGCCAAGCGCCGCCAGCGCGACCGCCAGGTTGACGGTGACGGAGGATTTGCCCACGCCGCCCTTCCCGCTGGCGATTGCGTAGACCTTCGTCAGCGAGCCTGGCTTGGCGAACGGGATCTCCTTCTCGGCCTTCCCGCCACGCAGAGTGGTCTGGAGCTCGCGACGCTGCTCCTCGCTCATCACGTCCAAGTCGACCCGGACGGCCGTCACGCCCGGTAGCCTGCCCACCGCGGCCGTGACCTCCCTGGTGATGGTGTCCCGCAGCGGACAGCCGGAGACGGTCAGCCAGACGCCGACGAGGACGACGCCGCCCGGCGTTACCTCGACGCTCTTCACCATGCCTAGCTCGGTAATAGGGCGGTGAATCTCGGGATCGTTGACGGTCGAGAGGGCCTGCGTCACCTGCTCGGCGGTAGGCAGGACCACACTCGAGCCCGCTGGCGCTGCGTCTGTGGACATGGCCCCATGCTACGGCCGGCCCGCTTGTACCTGTTCACGGCGTTCACGCCGGGGCCGCGTCAGCGAATCGCGCGCGCTCGCGAGGCGGCCACGTCATCATGGCTCTGTGGGTCGGCGCCTACTGTCCGTAGTCGGCGCGCCACGCAGGCGACAGGGCCGCGTGGTGGTCGACCCCGTTCCCGTGGGGGTGAGGCTTTTCATGGCCGAGACAGTCATGGCCGAGACAGTCATGGCCGAGGGAGCGGCTCGACCGCTTGCCATCAGGGCTGCGCTGGCCGGGATGATATTGCGCATGCGGGCCCGGCGACCTCGACTCCGGCGGCAGCAGGAGGCCGCCCGGCTCGCGCTGACCGAACTCGACATCCGGCGGCTGGACGAGCGGATCGACGCGCTGGTTGGCGTGCTCGCGCAGGTGTGTGACTACTCGGGTCAGCCGGACGCTGCCTGCCAGTTCCGCGCGCTGGGCAGCCAGCCTGAGCGGGCCGAGGTGCCCATGCTCCGTCTGGTGCGAGGCCAGCCCTAGCTGACGGCCTGACCCGGCGCGCGTATGCTCGGGCGGCGTGACCGCACGCGCATACCGGCCAAGGCGAACGACGCTGGCCGTGCCCGGCAGCAGCCAGCGGTTCCTGATCAAGGCCCGTGGGCTGGCTGTCGACGAAGTCTTCATCGACCTCGAAGACGCCGTCGCGCCCGCGGAGAAGGAACAGAGCCGGGCGGCCGCCGTCCAGGCGCTGCGCGACGGCGGCTGGGGCACGAAGATCCGTGCCGTGCGCGTGAACGACGTCCGAACTGGCTGGGCCTACCGTGACGTCGTCGACATCGTCGAGCACGCCGGCGAGTGGCTGGACTCGATCGTGCTGCCGAAGGTCACGGGGCCGCTCGACGTGGGCTGGCTTGACCTGCTGCTCGGCCAGATCGAACAGGCCACCGGGCTGGAGCACGGCCGGATCGCAATCGAGGCGCAGATCGAGGACGCGGCCGGCCTGGCGTGCGTGGACGCGATCGCGGCGGCCTCGCCGCGGCTGGAAACGCTGATCTTCGGCCCGGCCGACTTCATGGCGAGCATGGGCATGCGCTCGCTGACTGTCGGGGCCCAGCCTGCCGGGTACGCGGCGGGGGACGCCTTCCACTACGCGCACATGCGCATCCTCGTTGCCGCCAGGGCGAACGGGCTGCAGGCCATCGACGGGCCGTTCGCCGCCATCGGGGACATCGCCGGCCTCACCACCAGCGCCGCGAGCGCGGCCGCCGTCGGGTTCGACGGTAAGTGGGTGCTGCATCCAGGCCAGGTGGACGTCGTGAACAGCGAGTTCTCGCCGTCGCAGGCTGACTATGACCGGGCCGAGCTCATGATCGAGGCGTACGACTACTACACGACGGTGCATCGGCGCGGAGCCGCGATGCTGGACGGCGAGATGATCGACGAGGCTTCGCGCAAGCTCGCGCTGGTTGCCGCCGCCCGCGGGCGCGCCGCGGGGCTGACGCGGACCCGCCGGTTCGAGCCGCCAGCGTAGACGCGGCGTGAGCGACGTATCGCCGCCGCCGGATCCTGCCGCCGGGCTATCTGGCGCGGGTTCACGGGGCGCGGGCTCACCGGGCGCGGGTTCACGGGGTGCGGGCGCGCGTGACCTGATGCGGGACCGCGGCGAGGGCCACTCGCCAGTGACCAACATCGAGCTGTTCTTCGACTTGGTCTATGTCTTCGCTGTCACGCAACTGTCGCATTACCTGCTCGATCATCTGACGGTCGCCGGCGCCGTGCAGGGAGCACTGCTACTCGCCATGGTCTGGCAGCTCTGGGCGTACACCACCTGGGTGACGAACTGGCTGGACCCCGACCGCTTCCCGGTGCGGTTGCTGCTGCTTGCCCTGATGGTGATCAGCCTGGTCATGTCGGCCGCGCTGCAGTCCGCGTTCACCGACAGCGGGCTGCTGGTCGGGTCCAGCTACGCCGTCATGCAGATCGGCCGCAGCATCTTCGCGGTGTGGGCGCTGCGCGGGCAGCCGCTGGCGGCCAACTTTCAGCGGATCCTGGCCTGGTGCTGCGTCAGCGGCGCGCTCGCGGTGTCGGGTGGCCTGGCGGCAGGCGTGTTGCCGCGAGCGCTCCTCTGGCTCGCCGCGGTCGGCGTCGACCTGCTCGGCGGCGCCGTCGGTTTCTGGACGCCCGGTCTCGGCTCGACTCCCACCCAGGCCTGGAACATCGAAGGAGGTCATTTCGCCGAGCGGTGCCAGGGTTTCATCCTCATCGCACTCGGTGAGTCGATCGTGGTGACCGGCGCGACGCTGGCCGGCCTCCTGGCGGGCCCGCTGGCGCTGCCGGGCGCCCAGCACGCGCCGACCGTCGCGGCATTCGGGGTCGCGTTCGCAGGGAGCGCAGGCCTGTGGTGGCTGTACTTCGACCGCAGCGCGGCGGACGCCGCGCGGCTGATCGCCACGTCGGCAGACCCCGGTCGCCTTGGCCGGTCCTACCACTTCATTCACCCGATCATGGTGGCCGGCATCATCGTCGTCGCGGCCGGCGACGACCGCGTACTTGCCCAGCCCACGGCGGTCGCCGGGCTCGCCATTAGCTGGCTCATCCTGGCCGGCCCCGCGCTCTTCATCGCCGGGCATCTGGTGTTCAAGCTCGCCGTGTGGCGACGGCTGAACTGGCCACGGACCGCGGCGCTCGGTGTGCTCGGGCTGCTCGGACTCCTCGCGCCGCATATCTCCCGGCTGATACTCGGCTCCTGTGCGGCGGCTGTGGTGCTCGCTGTCGCGGCCGCGGATCACGCGGGCTTGGGCGCCGCCGAGCCCGCTGCCGGCGGCGCGGGCACGGATGGCGCAGAACCAGTCGGACTGGGAAGCTAGGCTCTGGACCCGTGCTGGGAGGCGAGCTGAATGCTGAAATCTGATCGGTGGGCTGTTGTCGGGCTCGACACTGGCGGCACCACGATCAACGCGACTGTGCTCGACTCGGCCGGCCAGTTCCTCGTCGAGGAAATGGCCGAATCGCCTAGCTGCGTCCGCGACGGCCCGGCCAAGGCCATCGAGGCGCTCGCGCAGTCTTTTGCCGACGTCCTCGAGCGGACGGCGATCGCGACCAGCGACGTGCGAGCGGTCGGACTCGATACGCCGGGGCCGGTCACCGCGGAGGGTGTTATCTCGTCCGGGGGCGCGACGAACTTCGCCAACGACGAGTGGCGCGGGTTCGACGTCCGGCGCGCGCTGGAAGTGCGGCTGGGCCTGCCCGTGGTGTTCAACAACGACGGCAACGCGGCCGCACTGTACGCCCACCATGAGCACTTCGGGCCGGAGAAGGCGCTCGAGCGCTCGTCGGTGTCGGTCATTGTCGGCACTGGACTCGGCGGCGGCGTCGTCGAAGCCGGGCAGGTCATCCGCGGTGCCGCTGGGATGGCGGGCGAGCTCGGGCACATCTGGCTCCCGATGGATGGGCTGCTCGCCCCCGGCCAGCAGATCCCGAGCTGCAACTGCGGGCTGCCCGGAGACGCCGAGAGCATCGCGTCTCTTACCGGGATCGAGAAGAACTTGCTGCCGTACTGGCTGACTCAGTTCCCTGGCCACGAACTGGCGGGCGAGCCAGTCAGCGTCGCGGCCAAGCTCGTCCGTCGCTACGGCGAAGCGGGTGACCCGCTGGCGCTGAAGATCTTCGAACAGCAGGCGATGGCCATCGGCCGGCTGCTGACGATCGCGGCGAACTTCACCGATCCGAACGTGTACCTGCTCGGCGGCGGCGTGGTGGAGGCCGCGCCGCACTTCCGTGACTGGTTCCTCGATCGGGTCCGCGCGTACACGGTGCTGCGAGCAGAGCAGGCGCGCGTGTCGACCATCGCGCTGGTGCCTGACCTGGATATGGCCGGAGCTCGCGGCTCGGCCATCGCGGCGCGCGCCGTCGTAGCGGCTGCGGCCCCAGAGCGGATGATCGCACTCAGGTAATCAGGGCGGCCGTCCGAGCGACCCCGTTCCCTGCCTTAACGCCAGGACCGGAGGGCAGCCAGCAGCCCGCCGGTGATCTCGCCGCGGGCCTGCATCGCGTCGGCCTCGGCATCGCTGACCCAGCGCACGTCGGCCGCGTCGTCCCCGGCGGTTGCCGTCGCCGTGCCGGCCAGGGTGGGCTCGGCGCCGGACGCACCTGGCGCGACGAATGCCTCGTAGTCCCGGATGACCACGACGGAGCCCGCCAGGCCAGGTAGTTCGGCGCCACCGAGCAGGCGGCCGCACGTGACCTCGAGGCCAGTTTCCTCCCGGACCTCCCGGACAACGGCCTGCTCGTCGCTCTCGCCGGGCTCGATCCGGCCGCCTGGAATGGACCACAGCCCCTTGCCTGGCTCGTGCCCGCGCAAGATCATCAGCATTCGCCCCGCTTCATCCCTGATGACCGCGCCGACGCACGGAACCCGCACGGCCGCCCCCGAGCGCGGGTCGTCAGGGCCTTGCTTGTCACGGCCTGGGTCGTCAGGGCGTGCGGCATCGGACACGAGTCCATTATGTCCGAGCGTGGCAGCTTACCCCTCGGTAAATCTTTGACGTAGCGGATCCTGGGGATAACTCTAAGTGAGATGAGACCGGTACTCAGATGTCCGCGCTGCGAGAGTGCAGTACGCGAGCCGAGCATATGGTCGAGCGCCTACCACTGCGAGCAGCATGGCGAGGTGCACCCGCTGCGGTCGGGGCTCAGCCCATCCCAGGAGGGACTGGACGCGGTCCTGCGGGAGGCCGAGGTGCCGGTCTGGGTGCCCTGGCCGCTACCGCAGGGCTGGCTGGTCACCGGATTCGCGGTGGCCGGTGACGAGCGCACCGGGACGCGGGGTTGCTCGGTCGCCTTGTCTGGGCCTAACCCGGTCGGCGGGCCAGCAGAAATGATGCTGATCTCGGAGGAGCCCGGCATCGGGCTTGGCGCGCGGTTCGCTGGTCTTGGCGGGCCAGATCCGGGCGCGCATTTTGCCAGCGGGCCGCCAGCCGCCGTCGTGGAGTTCGGCAATCACGAGTTCCCGCTGTGGAGCGTGGACACGCCGGGGCCGGCCGCGTTCGCCGGCGAGGTCAGCGGGAACTGGCTGTGGCTCGTCTTGTGGCCGCACACGGCCGGCCTGCTCATGGTCGAGCCACTGGAGCTGCGGGATCTTCGCGATCCTGGCCAGGACCTGGACCTGCCGTTCGGCGCGCCGTCGCCGCAGCTTCCCGGCTAGTCTCGCAAGGTGCGCGCGGACCTGCACACTCACAGCAGCGTCTCGGACGGCACCGAGCCGCCAGCCGTGGTGATCCGCCGCGCCGCCGAGGCTGACCTCGATGTTGTCGCGCTAACCGATCACGACACGGTCGCTGGCCACCGCGAGGCCGCAGGCGCGCTGCCAGCGGGCCTGACGCTGCTGCCAGGCGCCGAGCTGTCCTGCCGGCTCGACGGCCACAGTGTGCACATGCTGGCGTATCTGTTCGACCCGGAGAACGACGCGCTGGCCGGCGAGATGGCGGAGATCAGGGAGAGCAGGCTGCACCGCGCCCGTGCCATGGTCGACAAGCTGACCGAGCTTGGGGTACCTATCACGTGGGAGCAGGTCAGCGAGATCGCGGGCGGGGGCGTCGTCGGCCGGCCGCACGTCGCCAGGGCGATGATCGAGGCCGGCACGGTCTCCAGCATCGACGAGGCGTTCACGCCGGAGTGGATCGGTCCCGGCGGCCGCGCGCACGTATCCAGGTACGCACTCGATCCGGCGAAGGCTATCCGCCTTGTCCGCAGTGCGGGCGGGGTCACCGTGCTCGCGCATCCGCGCGGAGCGGCGCGCGGCTGGCAGATCCCCGACGAGGTGATCGCCGACCTGGCCGCGGTCGGTCTGACCGGACTCGAGGTCAACCATCCCCAGCAAGATGAATCGGAACGGGGTCGACTACGCGACCTTGCTGGCCGGCTCGGGCTGCTGGTGTCGGGCGGCAGCGACGATCACGGTGCGCTGACCGGATTCCGGATCGGCACCGAGGTCGCGGCTGACGGTGCCTACGAGGCGCTGGTCAGCCAGGCGACTGGGGCGAGTCCCGTCACCGGGACATGAGCTCGGGGCTATGGTTCTGCACAGCCAGCGGCTCTGCACAGCCCGCGACGCGCCGATGACCGACGAAGGGCAACAGCATCGATGAGCAGTCAGGACGCCAGGATCGAGACTGTGGCGGGCACGGCCAACACGTGGATCGTCGGTGACGACGAGGAGGTCATTGTCATCGACCCAGGCGACGACGCCGATCCGGTCCTTGAGGCAGTGGGGAACCGCGAAATCATGGCCGTCATCTGCACCCACGCTCACGCCGGTCACGCTGCCGCAGCGGTGGCCGTCGCCGACCGTGACGAGGCGCCGGTGGCGCTGCACCCAGCTGACCGCCCGGCCTGGCGCGAACTGCACGACACCAACCCGCAGATCGAGATGGAGGATGGCGGGACGTTCGAGGTTGCGGGCGTGACCCTGGAGGTGCTGCACGCGCCCGGCCACAGCCGCGGATCCGTGGTGCTGTACTGCGAGGAACTCGGCGCGGCGTTCACCGGCGACGTCGTCACGGCCACGGGGCCGGTCGCGCGCGCCGACGGGTACCCGAACTGGGGCCGCCAGCTCGATGCCATCGGCGCCCAGGTGCTGACGCTGCCGGCCCCAACGCGGCTGCTGCCCGGCCACGGCGAGGAATTCACCGTCGCGCTCGCGGAGAAGCGCTTCAACGCATGGGTCGCCACCGGGCAGAACCGCGACGCTGACGAGGTCGACTAAGCCGGGCTGGCAGCCCTTCCCCAGCACCTGCGCGCCTGATTGGCGCTGGCCGCCGGACCGGGCAAGGATGGGCAGATGGAACAGCTGGGCTTCGAGGGCATGCCGCGACGCTTGTACGCCTGCACGCCCACGCGCCTGAGCACCTGGCTCGATTGCCCGCGCCGGTACAAGATGAGCTATCTGGACAGGCCGGCGCCGCCGAAAGGGCCGCCGTGGGCGCACAACAGCCTGGGCGCGAGCGTGCACAACGCGCTGGCCGGCTGGTGGCGGCTGCCTCGCCGGGACCGAACCGTGACCGCGGCCGGTGATCTGCTCGAATCCGGCTGGCTGTCGGACGGCTTTGCCGACAGCGCTCAGTCTGGTGCGCACCGGCAGCGCTGCCGCCAGATGGTGGAGGACTACGCGGCCCGCCTCGACCCCGCCATCGAGCCGGCCGGGGTGGAGCGCACGGTGGCCACCAGGACAGACCTGATCGCCGTATCCGGCCGCATCGACCGGCTCGACGACCGTCGGCCCGACGAGCCGCGGCCCGGCGAGAAACAACCGGGTGACCTCGTGGTGGTCGACTATAAGACCGGCCGGAGCCGGCTCACCGTCGACGACGCCCGCACGTCCCTCGCGCTGGCGCTCTACGCGCTGGCCGCTGAGCGCGTGCTGCGGCGCCCGTGCCGGACTGTCGAGCTGCACCACCTGCCCACTAGCACAGTGCTGGCCTGGGAGCACACACCCGAGTCGCTGGCCAGGCAGCTTCGGCGGGCCGAGGACATCGCGGCGGAATGCGCCGCTGCGGACGGTCGATATAAGAGCGCCGCCGCCGGTGGCCCGCCGGCCGACGACGTGTTCCAGCCGCGGACCGGGCCTGGCTGCGGCTGGTGCGACTACCGCGCGCACTGCCCGGAGGGCAGCGCCGCCTCACCGCGGCGCCGCCCCTGGGACGGGCTCGCGCTGGCAGGCAGCGAGGAGGCGGACGGAGTCCGCGCTGCCGGGGCCCCAGCGGACGGCCTCGCGGTCGACGTTGCCGTCAGCTGACTGACGCCTGTTCGGGGGGACTCTGGTCGGTGTCTGGCCGGGCCTGGTCGGCGCGCTGGCGGGCGTGTGCGGTCTCCGGCGCAGCGGCAGGCCGCGTCCGGCCGCACACGTGCACAGTTGGCCGACGTCGCTCGGCGGCATTCCAGAACGCCGTCAACGTGCTCGCCGTGGTGACCGGGGCCTCGATGGCTGGCGAGTGCGCGGCGCCCGGAATGCACGTGCGCTCGGCCCGAAGCTGCCGGGCCATCTGGTCCTGCACTGACGGCGGCCACGCGTCGTCGTTCTCGCCGTACACCACCATGGCTGGCAGCCCGGCCGCAACGACGCGCGCCAGCTCGCTGGTTTTGTCCGGGCAGTCCAGCAGATACCGCGCGAGCACGATCAGGCTCACCGGGCAGGTCCGCAGCGTTCGCTCGCGCAAGAACGCGATGATGTGCTCGTCGGTGCCTTCGGCTCGAGCCTGCGGCTCGAACTGCGTTTGCCAGGCCAGTCGGACCATCGCGGTCAGCTGATCGAGGTCGTCAGGCTCCGCGCCGTTGTCCGGATCCAGGCCGGCCAGCAGGTCGTTGAGCGCGTCGGCGCGCTGCCCGCCGATCGTGCCGGGCCCAGACCCGAGCAGCGTCAGCGACAAGAAACCGCTGGTGCGCTCGAGCACTGCTTCGCGCGCTATGAGTCCGCCCATCGAGTGGCCGACCAGATGAATGCCGTCGCCGTCGCCCGCGACGGCATCCGCCATAGCGATGACGTCAGCGGCGAGCGCAGCGGCGCTGTAGCTGGACCGGTCGCGACCGTGCGGGCTCTGGTACTGCCCACGCAGGTCGACAGCGACCACGGCCCGGCCAGCTGCGGCGAGCGGCTCCAGGATCGGCAGGAAGTTCTCCTTGCTGCCGGTGTAGCCGTGGATCAGCAAGGCGGGCCTGCGGTGCGTCACGCCGCGGGTTGGCTGCGCCTCGAGAATGGCGAACCTGCCGCGAGCGGTCGCCAGTGAGGTGGACCGGACGCGCTCGGGCAGTTGGAGAGACCTGAGGGTACTCACGGGGTGGCAGCCTACCGAGAACTCGCTGAAATATAACAGCCAAATAACGCAGGGTTCGCTGAAAGCGTTCCGGCTGCGGTGCCGGAGCGTTACTCGGCGGGCTGCTGGGTCGGCTGAGCTCCATCGCCAGGCCGACGCTGCGACGGTCGCCGCCGCCTGGGCCGTCGCCGCGCCTGGACGGTGCCGTCAGTCGCGTCTACGGTCGGCGCAGCCGTGGCCGCGGCTGGTGCGCCGGACGCTGGGCCGCCATCGGCCGCCTGCAGGGTCAGGCCGCTAGCCTCGGTCAGCTGACCGCTGCGCGTACGTCGCCGGCTGCGCTGACCGCGAGTGCCAGCCTCCCGAGCCACCTCGGTGCCGCTGCCCCCGCGCAGGTCCTGACTGGACTGGGCCCGACCGGTCTGTGCCCTACCGGTCTGTGCCTGGCCGGTGTGTGCGCCTGACTGCGAGCGCCCGTCAGCCGAGGCGCGGGACCGGGTCTTGCCGGTCTCGCCGATGTCCTCGAGTGACTCAGCCTCCAAGCCCAGCCGCTCACGCTGCGCGCGTGGTAGCACGCCTGTCGCGCCAGCCGGAATGCCCAGCGACGCGTAAAGGTGCTCCGACGTCGAATAGGTCTCGATGGGCTCCTCGAAGCCCAGGTGCAGTGTGTCGTTGATGGTCTTCCAGCGATGAAGGTCGTGCCAGTCGACGAACGTCACCGCCACGCCCTCGCGGCCAGCTCGGCCCGTCCGGCCGATCCGGTGCAGGTAGGCCTTCTCGTCCTCGGGGCATTCGTAGTTGATCACATGCGTGACGTCTTCGACGTCGAGTCCGCGAGCGGCCACCTCGGTGGCGACGAGCACGTCGACCTTGCCTGACCTGAAGGCACGCATGGCGCGCTCGCGCTGGCTCTGGCCGAGGTCACCGTGGATGGCCGCGGCCGCGAAGCCCTTGGTAGTCAGCGTGCTCGCCACTTGGTCGGCCGACCGCTTGGTGCGGCTGAACACGATCGTCAGGCCGCGGCTCTCGGCCTGGAGTACCCGGGCCAGCACCTCGATCTTGTCCATCTGGTGCGCGCGGAAGACATGCTGCTCGGTGCTCGGCACGTGCGCAGGCTCGTCGTGCTGCTCGGCCCTGATGTGCATCGGCCGGCTCAGGTGTCGCCTGGCCAGCGTCACGATCTCGCCGGGCATGGTGGCCGAGAACAGCATGGTCTGCCGGGTGGGCGGGGTCAGCTGCAGGATGCGCTCGACGTCAGGCAGGAAGCCCAGGTCAAGCATCTTGTCCGCCTCGTCGAGGACGAGCTGGCGCACCTTGCCGAGCTTCAGGTGGCCCTGCCTGGCGAGGTCGAGCAGGCGGCCGGGTGTGCCGACGACGACGTCGACGTTCGCAAGCGCATCGATCTGGGGCTCGTACGCGCGGCCGCCGTAGAGCGTGACCACGCTGGCGCCGACCCGCGCCCCGGCGGCCCGCAGGTCATCGGCGACCTGGATGGCTAGCTCGCGCGTCGGCACAACCACCAGAGCGCGCGGTGACGCGGGCTCTCGGCTGGCTTCGCCGAGGCGCTCCAGGATCGGGATGCCGAACGCCAGCGTCTTGCCGGTGCCCGTCCTGGCCTGACCGATGAGATCGTGCCCGTCCAGGGCGACCGGCAGGGTCAGCGCCTGGATCGGGAAGGCGCTCGTAATGCCCTGGGCCTCCAGGGCGGCGCAGATCGGCTCGGCGATGCCGAAGTCACGAAAGGTCTTGACGCTGCTATCCACGTCAGCGGCCGTCGGCTCGGCGGCCGGGCTGTCATCCGTCATATACGTACTCAGGGCTCACGCCTCCACTAGTGGCCCGCGGCCGCCTGGCAGATCTTGCCGGGCAACGTGTCCGTGGGCGGGCATAGGACTTCTCCGGCGGGCAGCCTTGCCAGGTCGTGGCTCGGGCCACGCTCTCGCGGAGAAGAAGCGGCGCGTCATCACCTGAACACCAAGGGGCTCGACGATCGTCACGCCTAACGTTCTGTGTCACAAACTGAGTGTCACAAACTGAGTGTCACAAACTGAATGTCACAAAGCTTTGTGTCACCAGACTGTGCAACACCAACCGGGGGGTCCGCATTCCTACTGCGGACTCCCTCCAGTCTAGCAAGTCCGCCCTCGTGCACTTGTGCGCCACGTCTGGGTGGCGCGCCTAGCCTGTTGTTACGCTGCGCACGTGAGCGACCGACACCCGGCTGAGCCGGCCCCCGACGACGGCGTGCTCGATCTGCTGGGAATCCTGGCGTACGCGTCGCTGACGGCCTTCTTCCGGCTCTGCGATGACGCAGCGCTGGCTATCTCGCTGGCCGACAAGGCCGCCCTGGCCGAAATGGCCGTCGCCGAGTTCGGGCATTTTCAGTTGCTGCGCACCCGAATTGAGGAGATGGCCGCCGATCCGACGGCTGTTATGCAGCCCTTCGTTGCCGCCGTAGACGCCTTCCACGCCAGGACGGCACCGTCGGACTGGCTAGAAGGCCTGGTGAAGGCCTATGTCGGCGATGGGATCGCAGCGGACTTCTACTCCGCGGTGGCCCAGGTGCTCGATCCGGCCACCAAGGACCTGGTGCTGAAGGTGCTCGCCGACACTGGGCACGCCGAGTTCGTCATCGCCAGGGTGCGGGCAGCTATCGAGGCCGATCCGCGGGTGGCCGGCCGCCTGGCCCTGTGGGCCCGACGCCTGGTCGGTGAGGCTCTGGGCCAGGCGCAGCGTGTCGCGGCTGAGCGCCCGCCGCTGGCCAGAATGCTCGCTGGTGATGCCGCCAGCCAGCTAGGTGACATAGGCAGGATGTTTGCCCAGCTCACCGATGCTCATGCAGCACGGATGGCGGCGCTCGGCCTGGCGGAATGATGCGGTCCGCTGTCAGAGGCTGTTGAACCCTACCCGGCGCGGCTCCGGGCCGCCGAACTCGAGATAGGCGATCTTTTCCGCGGGCACAAGCACCTTGCCGCCCTTGGCATCAGTGAGAACGAAGATGCCGGCCTCGGCGGCAACCGCCTCCTTGAGCGCGGCCTCGACGTCCTCAGCAGACGACTCGGTCTCGACAGAGAGCTCGCGGGGGACGGACTGAATACCGATCTTGACTTCCACAGGTCTCCTCTCGGCTTGTTTGAGGCTAGCCTGCGGCCGCCAAGCGTGTGCGAAGGCGGGCCAGCTGGTCAGGTCAGCTGGTGAGCGGCCAGTCGCTGATGCCGCGCCAGCCGAGCCTGGCTATCAGCTGCTCAGCGGCGTCCTTGGAGATCTCCTGCTGCGCGCTGAGCCAGTACCGGGCGCTGACCTGGGCCATCCCCACGAGCGCCATGCCCAGCAGGCGCGCTTCTGCGTCGCTGACGCCGGCATCTTCGCGGATGAACTGGCTGACCATGTCCGCGCAGCCCTGCATGGCCTTCTCCAGGCGGTCGTGGACAGCGGGCTCGTTGCTGAGATCGGACTCGAAGACAAGCCTGAAGGCCTCGCCCGTGCCGGCGACGAAGTCGAAGAACGCCTTGAAAGTTGCCGGGACACGCTGGCGGTTATCGGTCGTCGACGACAGGGCCTCGCTCATGGTCCTGACGAGTTCGTCCGCGCTCTCATCGAGAAGCGCCAGGTAGAGCTCCAGCTTGCCGGGGAAGTGCTGGTAGAGCACAGGCTTGCTGACGCCGGCTCGCTCGGCGATCTCGTCCATTGCGGCTGCGTGGTAGCCCTGGGCGACGAAGACGTCTCGCGCCGCCCCTAGCAGCTGCAGCCTGCGGGCCGGGCGCGGCAGGCGCGCACTGCCAGACTTGGCCTGTGGCGAAACGGTCAACGGTGGCTCCGGAAGGTGCTTGCTGGTGGTTGGCGGCACGGCCGCGGCTCCCTATAGGAGGCAATCCTACGACCGGCCCTGTCCCGTGGCCCGGTTAGCGGTATTCGTCGTCATCCGGGATTACGGCCTCGGCTTGCTCGGCCGCGTCTGCCTCGTCCGCCTCGAGCGGGGGCTCATGCGCCTCGAGGGACTCGTCGTCGTCTTGCTCGGGCATTACCTCCTGATGCTGCTCGACCGCATCCGCGTCAGGCGCCTCGAGGTCCGGTGCTTCCAGGCCCATGTCGCTCATTACGGCGCCTCCTAGGCAAAATCGACCCTCGAACATATTGCCGAATTACAGAATGCGGACAACACTGCTTGTATCAGTACCCGGGAGGCGGCTGACATTCGCGCTTGATCAACGCAAGAATTAGTACCTTGATCCGCGACGGGTAAGGAGATGCCATGCGCAGCATGTGGAAGGGGGCAGTCTCCTTCGGCCTCGTCATGATCCCCGTGAAGCTCTACACGGCGACGGAGCAGAAGGACATTGCCTTTCGCCAGGTACACCGGGAAGACGGCGGCCGCATCAGATTCCGCAGATTCTGCTCAATCGATGACCAGGAAGTCCCGTATGAGGACATCGCCAAGGGCTACGAACTGCCCGATGGCGAGGTAGTGGTCCTCACCGAGGAGGACATGGCCGACCTGCCGCTGCCGACCACCAAGAACGTCGAGGTAGTCCAGTTCTGCCCGGCCGACCAGCTAGACCCCATCCTCTTCAACCGCAGCTACTACGTGGAGCCCGAGGCGGCCGGAACGCGTGCCTACTGCCTGCTCCGCGACGCGCTCGAGGAGTCGGGCAAGGTCGCGATCGCGCAGGTGGCGTTGCGTCAGCGCGAATCGCTGGCGATCCTGCGGGTCCGCGACGGCGTGCTCGTGCTCGAGACGTTGCTGTGGCCCGACGAAGTACGCACGCCAGACTTCGGGTTCCTGGACGACGACATCGAGGTCCGACCGCAGGAGCTGCGGATGGCCAGTTCGCTGATCGACTCCATGACCGTCGACTTCGACCCCGACGAGTACCACGACAGCTACCGCGAGGCGGTGCTGGAGGTCGTGGCTGCCAAGACCGAGGGTCGCGAGGTATTCCAGCTCGAGGTGCCAGAAGCTGACACCGGCGAGACGTCCAGCCTGGCGGATGCCCTACGTGCCAGCCTGGCCGCCGCCAAGTCGGGTAGCGGCGCCAAGGACGGGGCCAGCCCGGCCAAGGCGGGTGCCGACGGGAAGGGTACGGCGGCCAAAGCGGGTGCCGACGGGAAGGGCACCAGGGCCAAGAGTGCGGCCCCAAAGCAGGCGGCCGGCACAGCCAAGACGCGGGCCAAGGCGGGATCGGGCCGGGCCGCCGCGGCGGCCGACGAGGACGCGAAAACTGCCGGACAGCGGCGGCCGCGGCGCGCGAGTTGACGCCAGTCCGCTAATGCTGGTGCCTGCGACATGCGCGGCAGGTACAGCGGGCCGGGCGGTGCGGGCCGGGAGGCCCGGCGGTGCAGGCCGGGAGGTGCAGCCGGGCAGTGCAGGCCGGGAGGGGGCTTGCGGTCCGCTGCCCTGGTTCGGCTACCGCCGAGTAGGCTAGTTCTTTATGACTAACCCGATCGATCCTGCGCAGCACCTTGCCGATGCAACGGGTGCTGTCCTGGGCATGCCCGCCGGAGCTGCGCCCACGCAGCCATGGCCGGGGTCGATGGTCTCCCTCGATGTCGGCGAGGTCTTTGTCCGGTCAGCCCCGGCGGCTCCGGGTGCCGAGCCGGCCCTGCTCGTGCACGGCCTCGGCGGCTCAGCGCTGAACTGGACCGACCTGATGGGTCTGCTCAGCGAGTCGGCCGAAGACCAGGCTGCGGGCGCACCGGCTACGGAAGCACGGGCTACGGACGCACGGGCAACGGACCCACGGGTGGCAGACCCGCTGCCGCTCGCGTGCGAGGCCCTCGACCTGCCTGGGTTCGGGTATTCGCCGCCGCCGGCGGACGCCAATTACTCCGTCGATGCCCATGCCGCGGCCGTGGTGGCGCTCATCGAGCGCCGCGGGAACTGGCCGGTCCACCTCATCGGCAACTCCCTCGGCGGTGCGATCAGCACTCGCGTCGCCGCGCGTCGGCCCGATCTAGTCCGCACCCTGACGCTGATCTCACCCGCGCTGCCTGACCTGCGGCCGCGGCTGCTCCCAGCGCGCCTTGCGCTGGTGGCTCTGCCTGGAGTCGGCCGGTGGCTGCTGACCAAGATGATCGCGATGCCGCCTGAGCAGCGCACCGAGGCGTCTATAGCGGAGTTGTACGCCGACCCCAGCAGGATGCGCCCCGAACGTCGGGCCGAGGCTATCGCCGAGGTCGAGCGACGGGACGCCCTTGACTACTCGACTGACGCCCTCCTCGGCTCGGCCAGGGCCCTAGTTGCCGAGTACACCAAGCCGGGGCCAGCCTCGCTGTGGCATGACGCGGCCCTCGTGACCGCACCGACCTTGCTCATCTACGGCAGCCATGACCGGCTGGTCAACCCGGCGATGGCCGGTCGCGCCGCGCGGACGTTCCGGGACGGCCGAGCGGTGGTGCTGCCCAGGATCGGTCACGTGGCCATGATGGAGCGTCCTGACCTGGTCGCCGCCGAGATGCGCGAGTTCCTGCACGGCATCGTTCGCGATCAGGTCGCTCAGCACGGCCAGGCGCGCGTCAGCACAGCCTGGCCCGGCGGGCCGCGCGCCACGGCCACTTCTGGCCGCGGCCGACTCCCGGCCAGAGGGGGCCGTCCGCGGGCCGGAGTGCCTGGCTGGGCGCTCGGGCTTCGGGGTGCGCTGAGCCGGATCAGCCGCTAGCCCCGGGCTGCCCGGATGCTGATTGCCGCCGAGCGCGTCCTGACGGCTGAGGACGGCGCCGACCCCGTTCCCCGCCCAGGGTTTGTGGAAGTAACCGAGGCCGTCATCGACCGCGTCGGCGGGGGCGCGCCGGCCGCACAAGCCGACGTCATGCTGACCGACGGATATCTGGTGCCGGGCTTCGTCGATCTTCAGGTGAACGGCTACTTCGGCGTCGAGTTTCAGACCGCCGAC
>DATHQE010000180.1:0-16312 GCA_035483035.1 Streptosporangiaceae bacterium
AGCACCCACATCGTCTGGTTCGAGAACGCCGCGAGCTCGAAGGCGAAGTTCGCGGTCGCCAAGGCAGACGGCCTGGCCGGAGTCTTCTTGTGGATGTACGGACCTGAGGATCCCGGCACCTGGCCGGCCCTGCGTGCCGTACTGCCCATCGGGCGGCCGAACGCCAGCAGCACCTCGGGCACGGTGCCCTGATGCCAGCGCTGCCGTGGTGGTTCCTGGCCGTGTTTGTCGTCGGAGCGAACTTCGCCCTCTGGGGTACGGTCGGCGTGATCCGGCTGGCCGATTCCCGCAAAGGACGCATGGCTCGGCGCGCGGTGTTCGCGCTCGGCGTGAACGTCGCCATCTGGAGCATGACATGCGCGATCCGGCTGGCTCAGTCCCGCGCGGCGCGCGTGGCACGGCGGTGCCGGACGCAACCGGCGCGCGTCGCGGCCAGGCTCGCCGCGCGGTCGCGGCGTCGTGGCGCCAGGGCCGCAGGCCCGGTCATTCAGCGGATCTCCGTCAGCGTGAGCGACGTCGCCGTGCTGATGCCGGCACACAACGAGGCGGCGGTGCTCGGCGAGAGCCTCGACGCCATCATGAAGCTCGTCTCGCCCGCCAACATTCACGTCGTGTCCGATGGCTCGACCGATGACACGCCCGAGATCGCCAGGCGAGCAGGCGTGCACGTGCACGAGACAGAGCGCAACGTCGGCAAGGCCGGGGCGCTGCGAGAGGCCATCGAGCGTTTCGAGCTCATCGACCGTTACCCGGTCGTGCTCTTGCTGGACGCCGACACCAGGGTGCAGCCGGACTACTTCACCGCTGCGCTGCCGCTCTTCGATACGCCCGCCGTGGTCGCCGTGGCCGGGTGCGTCCAGACTGCCCGTGACCGGCGACTGAGCCTGATCGGCAACATCCTGGTCGGCCACCGGGAGCGGATCTACACAATCGGCCAGCGCCTCCTCAAATTCGGCCAGACGTACCTGCGCACCAACGCCACGCACATCGTGCCTGGCTTCGCGAGCATGTACCGCACTGAAGTCCTGCCGTACATCGACCTGAACCCGCCGGGCCTGGTCATCGAGGACTTCAACATGACCTTCGAGGTCTACCAGAAGAGTCTCGGCAAGGTCGCTTTCACGCTGTCCGCCGTCGCCGTCACTCAGGATCCGGATCGGTTGCATGACTATGTGAAGCAGACCCGGAGGTGGGCGGTCGGCCTGTGGCAGACAGTCCGGCGGCACCCGCCGCGGGCCAATCTGTTCACCGCGATGCTGGCCCTGCTGCTGCTTGAGCTCGTCATGTCGAGCCTGATCTTCGTGCTGCTACCCCTGATCGTCGTTGTCCTGGTGCTGCCCGATCTGGCCGGCAACATCGTCCTGACCTGGGCACCGTTCGCTGATCTGCACTCGGCTGTCGCAGCGCATATGACGCTAACGGCCATCTTGTTCGGTGTCCTGCTACCTGACTACGCCCTGACCTGCCTGGTCGCTGTGCTGGACCGCCGGGCACGCCTGTTGTTCTTCGGTCTGTTCTTCCCAATCCTGCGGGTGATCGACGCCGCGATCGCTCTATCGGCCGTGCCGGCCGGCTGGTTTGTCCGCTCGACCGGAATCTGGCAGAGCCCTACTCGGCGGGCCTTGGAGCCCGGGCCCGAGCCTGCCTCGATCGCTACCGATTCTCCAGCGCTCACCGACCTGAAGCCGGACACGACGGCACCGGGCCATGAGGAAGCACCCGTTTCGTCCAAATATCTGAGGGAACGTGGTCATGCATCTGGATGAGCACGCCCTGGCGCCGCCGCGACAGGCTGGTGGCATGAACCCGATTCGGCTGCTGCTTGCCGACGATCACCTCATGATCACTGAGGCGCTGGCATCGCGACTTTCGGGCGTGCCGGATATCTGGGTCGCCGGTCGCTGTGCTGCGACGGACCCCAACCTGTTCGCGATCGTCAAGGGGGTCCGGCCGGATGTCATCGCCATCGAGGCGGAGCCATTCGGCAGCGGTGTCGGCGAGATGGTAGAGCGACTTGGGGCGCTCAGCCCGGATGTACGCGTCGTCATTCTGAGCGCCGACAGGAACGTAGCGCACGCCGTTGCCGCAGCCCGCGCTGGTGCTGCCGCCTGGGTGGCCAAAGAGCAGGACGCCACGGAGTTCGAGTCGGTGATCCGGGGCGCGGCCCGCGGGTACTCCTCGTACCCGCCGGACATGCTCGGCGAGATCTTGCGCACCCTGCGCGCTGACGCCGGCCGCGATGGTAACGACCTCGAAGTGCTCAGCTCGCGTGAGACGCAGGTATTGCGGGCGATGATGACGGGTCGGCGCGGCCGGCAAATCGCGAGCGACCTGCATATCTCAGCAGACACTGTGCGCACCCATACGCAGAACATCTACGCCAAGCTGGACGTGCATAGCCGCCTCGAGGCGGTGAGCGTGGCCCGTGCGGCCGGCCTGGAGCCGCTCGAAGGCGTCGGTGGCTGATGACTACCAGGGTCGTGACAGTCATCACCAGGCTCGAAGGCGGCGCTGGTGCCCTGGCGCTGCGCGGCGTAGTTGGCCTCGACAGGGCCGAGTTCGAGCAGGTCATCGTCACTGGCTGCGGCGGCGGGCTGGTTGAGCAGGCCGCTGCGCACGGCGTCGAGGTCATCGTGCACCCAGGTCTGAAGCCGGCCATTGACCTGCTCAGCGACAGGCGCGCCACGCGCTGGCTGACGTCTGCGCTGGCCGACCGCCGACCGGATGTGGTGCACACGCACTGCGCAAAGGCGGGGACGATTGGCCGCCTCGCCGCGCGGCGGGCCGGGACCCGCACAATCGTGCACACCTACCACGGATTCCCGTTCCACGACTTCCAGTCGGCCGCCAGGCGGCGTGCCTACGTCGAGGTCGAGCGGCGGCTCGGCAGGTTCACCAACGTCGGGCTGTGCGTCGGCACCGGCGTTGCGGTGGAGGCAATACGTCGCGGGCTCATCGCGCCCGAGCGGGTGCGGACGATCGGCGTGCCAGTGGACGTACAGGGCAGGTCTCGCACGCCCGCCGACGTGGCCCGTGCCAGGCGACGGCTTGGCATCGCGGACGGTGAACTGATCGTGGGCGCCGTCGGTCGCCTGACTTATCAGAAGGCACCCGAGGACTTCGTCGCGGCGATCAGCGCACTTCGCAGGCGGGATGTCGTCGGCGTCTGGATCGGCGGCGGCGAGCGTGCCGCAGCGACGGACCGACTAGCCCGAGCGGCGGGCCAGCGGGTTGTGCTCTGCGGCGACCGCAGCGACGTCGCGGACTTGCTGCCGGCGTTCGACGTCTTTGCGCTGCCGAGTCGCTACGAGGGCTTGCCTACCGCGGTCGCGGAGGCCATGGCGACAGGCGTGCCGGTGGTCGCTACCGCGGTGAATGCGGTGTCGGACTTGGTGGAGCCAGGAGTCACCGGCCTGCTGGTCCCCCCGGAGCGGCCGGACCTGATGGCGTCCGCGATGCGTTACCTGCTCGACTCGCCAGCCGAGGCGGCCAGGATGGCGAGGGCTGCGCACAGCCGGATCGGGGACCGGTACGGCGTGCCGGCTCTCTGCGCAGCGCTGGCGGCGGCGTACAGCTCAGGTGCCGATCGCGCCAGCTACGAATGGCGCGAGCCCCCAGTGGGATGGCTCGCGGACGCCACATAGGCTAGCTACCGAGTTACGACCTGACTACGCTGCGTACGATCCGGCCAGGGGCGGCCTTGATCGTCGGGAAACGCCGAGGTGCGCCGGCGTCCAGGGGGCCAAAGTCCTACCACGGGGGATGACGCACAGTGACCGGACCATCGCTGGAGCATCAGCGTGCGCGGCGCGGTGCAGCCGATGGCGAGCTCAACGTCCGCGGTCTCCTGCACGATCTTGGTCACCAGCTGATGACGCTTTCGCTCCTCGCCGATTCCGTCCGCGACGATAGTGCGCTATCTGCGGATTCCCGGCAGCGGATGGAACTGGTGATGCAGGAAATGTTCCGCATTGTCGACATCATCGCGGAAGCCATGCCAATGGAAACCGGGCCAGCCGCGCCCAGCCCGGTCGACATACGCCTCCTGGCCAACGAGGTAGCGCAGCTGGCCGACCTTGCCTACGACACGGCGGTGACCGTGGCGCCGGGCAGTCCCGCAGTCATGGACATCAGCGCGTCAGTGATGTGGCGCGTCCTGGCAAACCTCGTGGACAACGCCGTTCGTGCCGCCGGGCCGGGCGGGCGGGTCACGATCAGGATCGAGCACGAACTCGGTACGGCGCTGGAAGTCACGGACAACGGTCCCGGCCCTGGAGCTGGCCGGCCTGGGGTGGCAGGCCTTGGCCTCACCGTCGTGCGCCAGCTGCTGGACTCGGCCGACGGCCGCCTCGACATCAGTGCGGCAGCGGGCGGCGGCACCTGCGTGCGGGTCACCTTCGGTCACGCCTAGAACCTGCCCAGATGAGCGCATCTATCGCGCTACCTGGAGATCTGCCCGACTGACGCGACTGACCTGCCACGGTTCAGTTCATGCTCGGCGCGGGCATCAGCAGGTAGGAAGAAACGGGAGGGAATATTGATGACCGAGACGTCTCTCGGCCGTTCTGAAGGAACACACGCGTCGTCGCTGCGGCCAGGGCGGCCGGCGTACATGCAGGTCAAAAGGAACATTCTCGAGAACGCGATGCGGGCGGCCCCGGTGGATGCGGGCAAGGCCGCCGCTCACCTGATCGAGGTAGTGATAGGCGATGACCACGCGGTCTTCCTCGATGCGCTGGCAACCGTGCTGGCCGAACAGGGCTGCGCCGTGACCAAAGCGACCACCATTTCGGACACCGTCGGTGCCGTCCGCAAGCGGCAGCCCGATGTCTGCCTCGTCGACCGGCACTTCGCGGCAGGTGCAGACGGGCTTGGCGCGCTTGGCGAGATCACTGGTGCGTGCCCCCGGACGAAGGTGCTGATCCTGTCCGCCGACGGGCATAGTGACTCGATCATGCGGGCGATGCGGGCGGGTGCCGCTGGCTATGTCCACAAGACGCGGGGCGTGGCGGTGCTGAAGCAGACGATTGAGCGGGTGCTGCGCGGCGAGATCGTCATCGAGGTGCCGGCCGCGCCTGGCGTCCGGCCCCAGCTGGCTCGCCAGCAGGATGCCCTGCGGCTGGCCGGCTACCTGACGGCCCGCGAACGGCAGTGCCTGGAACTGCTGGTGGAAGGCCAGGACACGGCGGCGATGATCAGCCGCCTCGGCGTCTCGGCGGCGACCGTCCGTACCCACGTCCAGGCGCTCCTGACCAAGCTGGGCGTGCACTCCAGGCTCGAAGCCGCCGCGTTCGCTGTCCAGCACGGCCTGCTCGACGAAGCGCCCGGCCGCCGCGACCTGGCCAGCAGCTACGCGAGCTAGCCGGCGAGGATATCCGTGCCGCCAGGCAGCCTGGCGGCCGGACTAGACTTCGGCGCATGCCCAGACCACGCGTGTTCTCCGGCATCCAGCCGACCGCGGATTCCTTCCACATCGGCAACTACCTCGGTGCCCTGCGCCAGTGGGTGGCGCTGCAGGAAACCCATGACACGGTGTACTGCGTGGTGGACCTGCACGCCATCACGGTCCCGCAGGATCCTATTCAGCTGCGGCGCCGGAGCCGGGTGGCCGCAGCGCAGCTGTTCGCCGCCGGCCTGGACTCGGAGCGGTCGATCGTCTTCGTCCAAAGCCACGTGCCTGAGCATGCCGAGCTGGCCTGGGTACTCGCCTGCATCACCGGGTTCGGCGAGGCCAGCCGAATGGTCCAGTTCAAGGACAAGTCGGCGAAAGGCGGCGCGGACGCTGCCAGCGTGGGCTTGTTCACCTACCCGGTCCTGCAGGCCGCCGACATCCTTCTGTATGACGCCGATCAGGTACCGGTCGGCGAAGACCAGCGCCAGCACCTGGAGCTGACCAGGGACCTCGCGCAGCGGTTCAACCACCGGTTCGGGCCGACATTCGTGGTGCCGGGCCCGTACATCCTCGCGGAAGTCGCGAAGATCGCTGATCTCCAGGATCCCTCGATCAAGATGAGCAAGTCGGCCTCGTCGCCGCAGGGCATCATCGACGTCCTGGAGGATCCGGCGTCGATCCGGCGCAAGATCATGAGGGCTGTCACCGACGCCGACGGCGAGGTGCGCGCGGACGAGGCGGCTAAGCCAGGCGTCACGAATCTGCTGCGCATCTACTCGGCGCTGACTGGCGAGCCGATCACCGACCTCGAGAAGCGCTACGCGGGCGCGGGCTACGGGACCTTCAAGAAGGACCTGGCCGAGGTGGTCGTCGACGCGTTCGCGCCGATCAGGGAGCGGACCGAGAAACTGCTCGCCGACGAGGCTGAGCTCGACCGGCTGCTGGCCGTCGGCGCGGTCAAGGCGCAAGCCCTCGCGTCGGCCACGATGCGCCGCGTGCGCGAGCGGGTGGGGTTCTTGCCTGCCGCGATCGGCTAGCTGGCCCGCTCGCGGTCTCGGCCTGGCTGGTCGGGCAGCATCAGCTTGGTCGGCCCCGTTCCCGCCCTGATGTGTAAGGGAGGGATCCGCGGGTAGCTGCGCGGCGGCAGGTACCCCCACCCCCACGCCTGCCCAGGGAGTGATCATGATGGCTGGGACGCTTCGCGTCCGCCGCAGCCAGGGCGCGCTCAGCGGCGCGCTGCTGGTACTGCTTGGCATCTGGGGCGCGCTGATCCCGTTCGTTGGGCCCTACTTCCACTACGCGTATACGCCCGATCGCGCCTGGGTGGCCACGTCCGCCCGGATGTGGCTGGAAGTACTGCCCGGTGTCGTCACCATGGCCGGCGGCATCGTGGTGCTCGTCAGCCGATTCCGCCCGACCGCCGTTCTGGGCGCGTGGCTGGCGGCGGTGGCTGGTGCCTGGTTCGCGGCGGGCGACGTCATCGCCGGGCGGTGGGCCCGTCTGCCGCAGCCCGGCACGCCGGCCGGCGGTCCAGCCCGGGCGGTGCTGGAGCAGATCGGCTTCTTCACTGGCCTCGGCATCGTGATCGTGTTCGTGGCGGCCCTGGCGCTCGGCCGGTTCACGGTGGTCGGAGCTCGGCAGGCCGCGGCTGCGGCTCGGTCGGACGCGGCCACAGCTCAGAAGAGTGCGACCGCGGCTCGGTCGGGCACGTCCGTAGCTGCCGGCGCAGCGTCGCGCTCGATGGCGAAGGTCCGGGCAGTGCCGGTGGTCCTGCGCGCCAGGCGGGAAAGCGCCGCCGCGAATGCCGCCGCAGGCAGGGCGGCCGCCGAGGCAGATCTCAGCAAGGCCGAGGCCGCAAAGGCCAAGGCGGACGCCGGTCAGGCCTAATGATCCGGGCCAGCTCCGGACGCTAGCGGCACTGCCCGGGTCGGCGGTTACCGCGGGCGATGCTGGGCGGCCGCCGTGCGTCGGCGGGTGCGGGCCAGGCTGCCAAGGCCGAGCCCGGCAACGACGACGCCGGTGGCCGCCAGCACATAGCTGGACCTGCTGACGCCCGAGGCTGGCTGCGGGGCGCTGAGCGCAACGGTTCGGGACGCGACGGCGGCGTGCGGATGCTGTGCCCCTGTGGCTGTCGTCAACGGCGGCACGAGGATGCCGACTGGCATCACTTTGCCGTTCATGGCGAATCCCCAGTTCAGCAGGCGCTCGGCCGAGGTGATCTCCTGCAGCGACGTGCAGTGCAGCACGGTCGCGATGAGCGTGACGCCGCTCCGCCTGGCCATTCCGATGTAGGTCGCCTCGGAGCCGACCGTCCAGCCGATCTTGCCGCCGATGCCGCCCTTGTACTTGGTGAGGAGGTAGTTCTGGTTGACCATGGTCTCCCAGTCACCGGGCTTGAGCTCGAGCCTGCTGGTCAGAGTCTCGTCGTAGCGCATGAAGGCCGGCATGGCGAGTGCCCGCCTGGCGATCAGCGCCTCGTCATAGGCCGAGGTCACCTGACCGGGAGCAGGCAGGCCATTGGGCAGCTTCGCATCGACGTCATAGGCCTGAAGCTGGCGGGCCTCGGCGTTGATCAGCTCCATGCCCCGCGCGAAGGAGCCTGTTGCCTGCGCAAGCGCGACTGCCGCATCGTTCGCCGAAATCAGCAGCAGCGCATCGAAGAGATCGGAGACCTGGTAGGCGCGGCCGGGGACGAGCCCGGCGGACGCGGGCTCCTGCGCGGCGGCTAGCTGGCTCGTGACCACCATACCGTTCGGGTTCAGCAAGGGAATCAACGTGATCGCGGTGAGCACCTTGAGCGTGCTTGCCGGGCCGAACTCGCCGTGCGGGTCCTTGGCAGCCAGCACCTGGCCGGTGCTGGCGTTCGCGATCACCCAGGCAGAAGCCGGGATGTCCGGCAGCGGCATGCCGCCCTGAGCGGGCTGCTCGACGACGGTGCCCTGGCTGGCCATCAACGGTCCGCCGATCATTCCGGCAGCGACGCTGCCCGGGCTGGGGATAGACACGGCAGCTGCGGTCGAGCTCGGCTGCGGTGCAGGCGAGGCGCTGGCGGCCGCAGTCGCCGGGACGGCCAGGGCGGCAAGTACCGCGCCGACGGCGATCGCCCTGCATGGCCGCAAGCCAGCAGGCCTCATGCCCGGCCCAGGTAAGTCACGCTGTGTGAGTTCCCATCCGAGCGGCAGTTGGCACGCGCGATATTCCGGCCGTATCAGGAGCAGCCGTGACGAGCGGCTGCGGGCTTTGCGAAAGCTTGTGCTGCACCACGTCGGCTGGTGGGGACCTGGCGTACCGCGCGCGGGTGGCGTAGTTCACAACAGTGGCCCGAGCGCGATCGCCGTAGGCTGGCCTCATGAGTCGCACTTCGGAGTCTGGCGCGCCGATCGAGGGCGTTTACGAGCCCAAGGATGTCGCGGGCCTTGACCCGGCGGCTGACCTGGGTGAGCCGGGCGCGTTCCCGTTTACCAGGGGCGTCTACCCGACGATGTACCTAACCCGGCCGTGGACGATGCGTCAGTACGCCGGCTTTTCCACCGCCGCGGAGTCCAACCGCCGGTATCACCAGCTCATCGCGGCGGGCACAACCGGGCTATCGGTGGCCTTCGACCTGCCGACCCAGATGGGATTCGACTCCGACGCTGAGCAGGCGCGCGGCGAGGTGGGCAAGGTCGGAGTAGCGATCGACTCGCTCGAGGACATGAGGCTGCTCTTCGACGGCATCAGGCTCGATCAGGTATCGACCTCGATGACGATCAACGCGCCCGCCGCCTTGCTGCTGCTGCTGTACCAGCTGGTGGCGGAAGAGCAGGGAGTCAGCCCGGCAGCGATCTCGGGCACCATCCAGAACGACATCCTGAAGGAGTACATCGCGCGCGGCACCTACATCTACCCGCCGCAGCCGTCGCTCCGCCTTGTCGCCGATACGTTTGCGTACTGCCGAGCCGAGATACCGCGCTGGAATACCATCTCCATCTCCGGCTATCACATGGCTGAGGCCGGTGCCACGCCAGTGCAGGAGATCGCGTTCACGCTGGCCAATGCGCGCGAATACGTCCGGGCCGCTATTGCGTCCGGGCTCGCGGTCGACGAATTCGCCCCCCGGCTGTCGTTCTTTTTCGTCGCCAGGACGACGCTGCTGGAGGAAGTCGCGAAGTTTCGCGCGGCCCGGCGCCTCTGGGCGCACATCATGCGCGATGAATTCGGCGCGCAGGATCCGCGATCCCAGATGCTCCGGTTCCACACGCAGACGGCGGGCGTCCAGCTCACGGCGCAGCAGCCCGAGGTCAACCTGGCCAGGGTGACGCTCCAGGCGCTGGCGGCAGTGCTCGGCGGGACCCAGTCGCTGCACACGAACTCCTACGACGAGGCGATTGCCCTGCCGACCCAGAAGGCAGCCACGCTGGCACTGAGAACCCAGCAGGTACTGGCCTACGAGACCGATCTGACTGCCACCGTTGACCCGTTCGCTGGCTCCTACGCGATTGAGTCCATGACCGACGACATCGAGGCGCGGGCGCGCGATCTGCTGGCTGCGGTGGCTTCTCTCGGCGGCGCCGTTGCCGCCATTGAGCAGGGCTTCCAGAAGGCGGAGATCGAGCGGTCGGCATACCGGATCGCGCGCGAGGTTGACTCAGGCGAGCGCAAGGTCATCGGGGTTAACGCCTTCACCAGCGAGCACGAGGAGCCATACGAGTCGCTGCGGCTTGATCCGTCGATCGAGCAGGAGCAGTCGGCGCGGCTGGCTGAGCTGCGCGATAGACGCGACTCCGCCGAGGTTCGGCGCCGTCTGGACGACGTCAAACGCGCCGCAAATACCGATGGGAACCTGCTCTACCCGCTGCGTGCTGCTTTGCGCGCGCTGGCCACCATCGGGGAAGTCAGCGACGCGTTGCGCGATGTGTGGGGTGTCTACAAGCCGCCGGAGGTCTACTAGCTGCCAACTGCGACTGGCCGCACGAGGCTCTGAGCAGGAGAGAAGAGTGGCGCTGGCAGTATGCGACAATCCCGCATCCGCAGCGGATCGGCAGCCTGAGGGGTACGATGCTGGCCAGAAGAGCGGATCTCGTAAGCGATTGTCGAGATGCCTCGGGGGCGCCTGCGGGCGCCCCCGATAGTCTTGCCAGTCACGTCGATGTGCGTGCGAGCAGGATGCGCGGACTCGCGGGCACGTGCGGATAGGTTTGGCGGCAGTACGGGCTGGTACCTGGCGCGAGTGCACTGCCAGCCTGACCTGTCGCGTTTTCCCGGTGCGTGGCGCCGGGACAGTTCTGGAGCGGGCATGTTACCGGGCCTGGACCTGGGGGCTGATGCCGACATTGGCGGCATCGATCTCCTGTCCCGGCGACGCTTGCTAGCGGGCTGGAGTGAATACGAGGTTCTGATGGATACGCCGCTCAGCGCCGGCATGGACTGGCGCAGAAGAATCACCCGGCAGGCCGAGTCAGGATGTCTCGTGGCCCACGGGGAGGCAGCGCATGGCTGAGCGTGATCTCGAAGGGGAACTCGATGCGTTCCTCGCCGGACATGAGCCGGAGCTCATCGAGTTCCGGCGGGACCTGCACGCACATCCTGAGACCGGGTATCACGAGTACCGGACCACCCGGCGGATCGCGCTCCGGCTTGAGGCGGCCGGCCTTCGCCCGGCCATCTTGCCGAAGGGCACCGGGCTTACCGTCGACATCGGTGAAGGCGCACCTGGCGAGCCAGTCGTCGCGCTGCGCGCTGATATCGACGCCCTGCCGATCAATGACGAGAAGGACGTGCCGTACCGGTCTCTCAACCGGGGAGCCTGCCATGCGTGCGGGCACGACGTGCACACCGCCGTCTTGCTTGGCACCGGACTGTTCCTGGCTCGCGCCGCGGCCGCGCGCGCCCTGCCCGGCAAGGTGAGGCTGATTTTCCAGCCCGCCGAGGAAGTGCCCGGCGGGGCCATCGACGTGATGGCGGCTGGCGGTATCGCATCGGTCGACCGCATCTTCGCGCTGCATTGCGACCCGCGGCTCGACGTCGGCAAGATCGGTACCAGGACGGGCCCGATCACGGCCGCGTGCGACAAGCTGACGGTCAAGGTCACCGGTCCGGGCGGCCACACGGCGCGGCCGCACCTGACGGCTGACCTCGTGTACGCGCTCGGAAAGATCATCACTGAGCTGCCGGCCGCGCTGTCGCGCCGAGTCGACCCGCGCTCGAGCCTCAGCCTGGTCTGGGGCCGGGTGAGCGCGGGCAGCGCGGCCAACGCGATACCCGACGACGGCGTGGTCGAGGGCACCGTCCGGTGCCTGGACGACGCCGCCTGGCACGAGGCGCCCGATCTCGTCAAGGCGCTGCTGGAGTCGGTCGCGAGCGCGTACGGCGTGGTACCGGAGATCAGCTACCAGCGCAACGTGCCACCCACGGTGAACGAGGCCATCAGCACTGCGATGTTCGAGGCCGCAGCCGATCGCGTGCTCGGCCCTGATTCGGTCACTGAGGCGCCGCAGAGCCTGGGCGGTGAGGACTTCGCCTGGTACCTGGATTCGATTCCGGGCGCCCTTGCCCGGCTCGGCACGAGGACGCCGGGTTCGACCGGAGACTTCGACATCCACCAGGCCGTATTTGACGTGGACGAGCGAGCGATCGGCTACGGCGTGCGGCTCATGGCGGCGACAGCGCTCACGGCGATGCACGACGGCGGCGCCAACGCGCCAGGAGCCGTGCCAGGCGCGACCGCCACCCAGGAGCAGATAGCTGATGCCGCTGTCACCTGAGCGGCGCGCAACCTAGCCGCGTACGGATCAACGGCGGCAGGCTGCGGCCGGACTGGCACAAATCGACCGGGACTGGTTATTGCGCATACAGTGAGGGGCCGAGATCGCGGCCCCCAGGTCGTGCGGTCTGGTGACGGGCGTGGGCTCAGCAGCAGGTAGCTGGCGGCTCGCGCGCCCGAGCTGAGCTAGTGGAGTGGCAGGTGGCACCCATGTCGTCCCACGCCGATGAGGCGCCCATGCGCGGCCATGCGGCACGGCCCGAGTCCGCATCCGCGGCGCAGGCCGAGTCCCCGCCCGGCGCAGTGACTCCCGCGACACCCTCAGCCGAGCCAGCCTCTACAGCATCGGCGCCTGCTGCCAGCCGCCCCGCCGCCGTGCGCGGCACAGGCGCTGCCAGCCGCCCATGGAGAGCGGCCGCCGATGGCAAGGCCGTGTTGCGCCGCGGCGGACCGCTCGCGCTGTGGTGGCTGTGGGTGGCGTTCGCGGCCTTCAACTTTGTCGACGTCGCCGTCCGGGATCATGACTACTTCTCCTTTGAGCTAACGGCTGGACTGCTGGTCGTGACCGCGGTGGTCTACGCCTGCGCCCTGCGACCGCGGGTGGTCGCGGACAACGAGGCGGTCCGCGTGTACAACCCGTACCGCGATCACCTGGTGCGGTGGGGCGCGCTGAACGGCGTCTTCCTCGGCGACTCGGTGGAACTCGCGTGCGCTCGCCCGAGTCCGAAGAAGGACCAGACCATCTACTGCTGGGCCCTGTATTCAGGCCGCCGCTCGCGGCGGCGCGGTCAGCTGCGCGCGGAGCGGCGCGAGGCCCGCGTCACCTGGCGGACCGCGGCGGAGATCAGCGAGCACAAGCAACCGGACGCGGTGAACCTCATTGCTGCTGAGCTTGGCCGCAGGTCAGCTGACGCCAGGCAGCGGGGTGTGCCGCCGGCGACGATTGAGAGCCGGTGGGCGTGGCTGCCCGTCGCCTACCTGCTAGTCCCGGCCGGCCTCCTGCTCGCGCTCGTGCTGGCTAGGTAGCCCTGCAGGACAGGCCATCCCGCCGGACCTAGTTTCCCAACGACGCGCACGGACGGCTGCGCAGCCAGGCTACGTAATCCGACGGGGCGCCAGCCGCCTCGGCGGCATCAGCCATGATGCCAAGGTAATGGAGCGACGGCAGGCCGCCTTCGTAGTCGTCCAGCACATACAGCCAGGCGACCACCTCACCGTCGAGGGTGCTGACGCGCACCTTCGACTTGCGGTAATAGCCCAAGGTGGCGCCGTCCCACTGGTCGAGCGCCTGCTCGTCGGCCTCGGACACTTCATACAGGACCACAAAGACGCGATTCCCCTCGTCCTCGACGACGGTGGCAAGCGCCCCCTCCCAGCCGATGTCTGCCCCGCCGAATGTGAGCCGCCAGCCTTCAAGCCAGCCGGTGCCCTCCTGGGGTGAGTGCGGGCAGCGGCGCGCCATCTGCGCATGATCCATGTTGCTGCCGTAAGCCGCGTATATCGCCACGATGCACAAGCGTACGAGCCAGTCGTGCTCGCTGGTGGCGAACATGGCCGCAGCGGTTCCGAGGCGATGCCGCTGTCGCCGTGGCGGCGTGGATGCGACACAATTGGATAACGTGAGCCAGCCGCGCGCGAGGATCGCGATCATCGGCGGCGGACCGGGCGGATACGAGGCTGCCTTGGTCGCCGCCCAGCTCGGCGCCGAGGTGACCGTCGTCGAACGGGACGGCCTTGGCGGTGCCTGCGTGCTCACCGACTGCGTGCCATCCAAGACGCTGATTGCCACGTCCGGAATGATGGCTGCGCTGGAGGGCTCGGCCAGCCTGGGTATCCGGGTCAACGCGGCCGGGGACGGGGCTGGCCTCCTCGACGCACCCCGCTTGTATGCCAGGGTCCGGTCGCTGGCCAGGGCTCAGTCCGCCGACGTGGCATCGCGGCTGTCGGCCGAGGGCGTCAAGGTCATCTCCGGGACAGCCCGGCTGGCTGGCCCGCACCGAGTCGTCGCCGGTGACGCCGAGATCGAGGCGGAGGCCGTGCTCATCGCGACCGGCGCGCAGCCGCGGGTGCTGCCCGGCTCTGAGCCAGATGGCGAGCGCATCCTGAACTGGCGGCAGCTGTACGACCTGACGCAGCTCCCGCCCGAGCTGATCGTGGTTGGCTCGGGCGTGACGGGGGCCGAGTTCGCCAGCGCCTACCAGGCGCTCGGATCGCAGGTCACGCTCGTATCGTCGCGCGACCGGGTACTGCCGCAGGAGGACGCCGACGCGGCCGTGGTGGTGGAGGATGTGTTCCGCCGCCGCGGCATGACGGTACTCAGCCAGTCCAGGGCCGAGCGCGTCAGCCGTACGGGCGACAGCGTGGCCGTCACGCTCAGCGATGGCCGGACCGTGCGGGGCACCCACTGCCTGCTGACGGTGGGGATGGTCCCGAACACCGGCGGCCTCGGTCTGGCCGAGGCCGGCGTGGACGTCGACAGCCGCGGGTTCGTCCACGTCGATAAGGTCTCGCGGACGTCCGCGCCAGGGGTGTATGCGGCCGGCGACTGCACGGGCGTATTGATGCTGGCGTCGGTAGCTGCCATGCAGGGCCGCATCGCGATGTGGCACGCGCTCGGCGAGGCGGTCAAGCCGCTGCGGCTCACGAATGTGGCGGCGACCATCTTCACCGAGCCCGAGATCGCGACCGTCGGAGTGCCGGAGCGGGCGGTTGCGGCAGGCGAAATCCCGGACGCCGTCGTCGTGAAGCTTCCGCTTGCCACGAACGCCAGGGCCAAGATGCAGGGTTTCCGCGACGGCTTTGTCAAGCTGATCGCACGGCGCAGCAGCGGCACCGTGCTCGGCGGCGTGATCGTGGCTCCGCGCGCCAGCGAGCTGATCCTCGGTGTCTCTCTCGCGGTCGAGCGCCAGCTGACCGTCGATCACGTCGCGCACACGTTCGCCGTGTATCCATCGCTGTCCGGCAGCATCACCGAAGCCGCGCGCAGGCTCATGCAGCCGGCCGAGGGTACCCCGTAAGCCGCAAACCGGGCGAAGCTGGATGCGGAGCGCTCGCCGGGCGTGCGGCGCCTCCAAACGCATGTACCTCTAGTGCGAAGTCTTCGTACCGGACGTACACGCGTTCGTTCGGGCGCTGACAAAAAAGGCGAGCAAAACGATCAAAACAGGTAAAACCACCACCGTCCACCGCGGCCGCGGCGGCCGGGGCGCTCCCTAGTGGGTCGGGCGGCCGAGATCGGGGTCGTCGGGGGCATCCAGTCCGTGCTGGCGCAGCCGCGTCGCTCGGATGTCGTCGGCGTAGGCAGCGACCGTGAAGACGCTGCCGCATAGGATGAGCAGGCACATCATCACCGCGAACCAGGCAGGCGCGGGTGACAGTAGCAGCAGCAGCGCTGCGACCAGTGCGCAGATCGGGATGATCACTGCCAGGTGCCGCAGCACCGTTCGGCTGCGCCAGCCGGCGTCGGTCAGCTCGTGCCGCACCCAGTCCAGGTTCTCGGCCGGCAGCCGGAACCCGGCCGAGAACTTAAGCCACGAAAGGACGCCGGGATCGCCGGGCAGCCTGGTCATCAGCGCAGCTGGCAGATCACGGCTCCGGCCGGTACCGTCTGGCCGACGCTGATCGACAAGCCGGTCACCACTCCGGCCTTGTGCGCGGTCAGCGGCTGCTCCATCTTCATCGCCTCCAGCACCACGATGGTGTCGCCGACAGCGACCTGCTCGCCGTCGGCAGCGACGATCTTGACAATCGTGCCCTGCATCGGGCTCACGAGCTCGTCACCGCTCTGCCCGCCTCTGACAGCGCCCCCGACGGCGCCGCCGCGACGTGCGCCGCCCTTGGGCCGCGCCGCCGCCGCAGAAGCGCCGCCGCCGCTGCCTAGGCCCGCTGGCACGGTGACCTCAAGCCGCTTGCCGCCGACCTCCACGGTGATCCGCTCCCGCGGCTCGGCATCACTGGCTGCCCCCGCGGCGTCGCCGGAGTAAGGCGGGATCGTCGCGGCGAACTCAGTCTCGATCCAGCGGGTGTGCACGCGGAACGGCTCGCTGGTGAAGGCCGGATCGCAGACGACGGCACGATGGAACGGCAGCACTGTCGGCATGCCGTCGATCTCGAACTCGGCCAGCGCGCGCCGGGCACGTTCCAGCGCCTGCGCCCTGGTCGCGCCCGTCACGATCAGC
>DATHQE010000181.1:0-3790 GCA_035483035.1 Streptosporangiaceae bacterium
CGCTGCCCGCCGACCGCGGCCCGGCCCAGGTGCCGATCACCCCTGACACCGACAGCAAGCCGCGGAGCGCGTCGCTCTCGAAGTAGTCGTCAAGCAGATCCGCGATGCTGCTGGACAGCAGGCGGGTGATGTCGACCGCGGCCCTCGTGTCGACGTTCTTCAGGTGGCGTAGCAGCAGGCCCTGGCGGAGCAGATCCTGCGGGCGGCGCGAGCCTAGCCGCGGCGGGATCTCGTTCAGCATGGGGCCAAGGACGGAGCCGATGCGGTTCATGTGCGCCTCGTACGCCGGGTACGCATCGGCGTCGCTGGCAGAGAACTTGGCAATCTCGGCGTGCCGCTGCGCGGGACCGGGCGGCAGCCGGAGGTAGCGGCCGTCCGCGCGGGGCGCGAAGTAGGGGCCTTGCGGGTAGACGTGGTAGCCATGCTGCGCCAGCCGCAGATCGCTGACGAGGTCCTGCGGAAGCAGCGAGACGACGTACGACAGCGACGTGACGGTGTAATCCGGGCCGAACGGGTGCTCGCTCACCGCGGCGCCGCCGACCACGTCCCTGGCCTCGCATACCAGTGTCGACAACCCGGCCCTGGCGAGGTAAGCGGCCGCGACGAGGCCGTTGTGGCCGCCGCCGATGATTACGACATCCTTGCTCGCCGGCATGGGCATCCCTTCGTCACTGGTCCGTGCATAGCGCAGGAGGGGCGCAGCGAACTGCGACCCCTCCTGCGCTGTGCTGCTTACCGCCGCCCTGAAGGGCGGCCGGTACCGGTCAGCTGGCGGCGACCTCTATCTCCACGCTGGCGCTCACCTCTGGGTGCAGCCGGACCGCGACCTGGTGCGAGCCGATGGTCTTGATCGGGTTCGTGACCTCGATCTTGCGCCGGTCGAGCTCGGGACCGCCAGCCGTCTTGACGGCAGCGGCGATGTCGGCAGTCGAGATCGAGCCAAACAGGCGCCCGCCGCTGCCGGCCCTTTTCTGCAGCCTGACCCGAAGGCCTGACAGCCGGCTGGCTGCCTGCCTGGCGTCGTCCAGGCTGCGGATCTCGCGGGCTGACCTGGCGCGCTTGATCATTTCGATCTGCTGCTCCGAGCCGCGGGTCCACGGCATGGCCAGACGGCGTGGCACAAGGTAGTTGCGGCCGTAGCCGGCCTTGACCTCGACCACGTCACCCGGGGCACCGAGGCCAGTGACTTCCTGGGTCAGGATGAGCTTCATCGGCTTACCGCTCATGGCTGGTTCCTCCCTGGCCTAGCGAGCCGTGCTCGTGTACGGCAGCAGCGCCATCTCGCGTGCGTTCTTGATCGCCGTGGCGACGTCGCGCTGGTGCTGCGTGCAGTTACCGGAAACCCGCCGCGCGCGGATCTTGCCGCGGTCGGAGATGAACTTCCGCAGCAGCCCGGTGTCCTTGTAGTCCACTCTGGTCACCTTTTCCTGGCAGAACAGGCAGACCTTCTTCTTAGGCTTGCGGATCGGTGGCTTGGCCATCGTGGTGCTCCTTCGCGTCCCGGCTCGGCGCCGGGATGGTTGGCAGAGCCCCGCCTGCGGCGGGGATGGTCGGTGTTGACTTGTGTGTGTCGATGACTAGCGAGTGGCTAGAACGGCGGCTCGTCAGAGAACCCGCTGTCGCCCGGCTCAGCGGCCCAGGGGTCGTCGTTGGCGCGACTACCGGCGCCCCCACCATACCCGCCCTGGCCTCCCGACCCGGACTGGCCGCCGCCGCCGCCGAAGCCACTGCCGCTGCCGCTACCCGACCTGGCCGACCTGTTGACCTTGGCCGAGGCGTTGCGAAGCGACGGGCCGACCTCGTCGACCTCGACTTCGTAGACGGTTCGCTTCTCGCCTTCCTTGGTTTCATAGGAGCGCTGGCGCAGCCGACCCGAGACGATGACACGCATCCCGCGCTGGAGGCTCTCGGCCACGTTCTCCGCGGCCTGTCGCCACACGTTGCAGGACAAGAACAGCGAGTCGCCGTCCTTCCATTCGTTCGTCTGCCGGTCCATGAACCTGGGAGTCGAGGCGACCCGGAAGGTAGCCACGGCCTGCCCGGTCGGGGTGTAACGAAGCTCCGGATCATTGACGAGGTTGCCGATGATCGTGATGGTGGTATCGCCTGCTGCCATCGGGGGTACTCCCGCTCGCTCGGGTCGGGGTTGAAGTCGGGCTCGTATGGCCGAGCTGTGATGTCGGGCTGCCGATATCGGGGTGCCGGTATCGGGCTTGGCAGCCGTGACCAGGCTTAGGCCAGGTCAGGCCGCAGGATCTTGGTCCGCAGGACTGCCTCGTTCAGGTTGAGCTGGCGGTCGAGCTCCTTGACGGTGTCCGGCTCGGCCTTTAGCTCGATGACGGTGTAGATGCCCTCGGACTTGTGGTCGATCTCGTAGGCAAGCCGCCGCCGACCCCAGACGTCGACCTTGTCCACCGTACCGCCGGCGGTGGTGACGACCTTGAGGAACTGGTCAAGGGACGGCTGCACGGTGCGCTCTTCAAGCGAGGGATCCAGGATGATCATCATCTCGTACTGGCGCATAAGGTTAACCTGCCTCCTTCGGACTCTGGCGGTCACGGTATTTCCGTGACAGGAGGAACTGCGTGCCGTCGAGTAGACGGCCTCATCGCAGCCGGGCCAGCTTACCAGCAGCCAGCGACAGTGCCGCCCGGTCCGCTCCCCGGCTCCGGACCGGGCCGCGTCCGGTCAGGCCCGGGCGCGTCCGGACCGGCCTGGGCGCGTCCACGCCAGCCTGGGCGCGTCCCGCGTTGCCTGTTCCTTTCTTGTCGCGCCCGGCACACACTGTTAGCTAGCAGGCCGTGCACCATCATGTCTCCGCTAGTGGGGGTAACGATGCCCGAGGCCATCAGCACGACGACGCAGGGCCGCGCGCCGCGGCTCACCCTGAATAGCGATGGACGGCGTCATCCCATCCTGAATGCGGCTACCGCGTTCACCTTCGTCGCCGGAGCCGCCGCTTTCGCGTTAGGTCTGATCGTCCGGGACCACTTCGCAGCCACCGTCGTCGGCATGGCGGCATTCGCCATCGGCATGGTGGCGCAGCTGATATCGGCCACGAGGGAGGAGCGGATCTTCATCGTGGCTGGCCTGGTGGCTTCCTTCGTCGGCCTCGGCCTCGGCATCGCCCATGGCGGATTCGGGTAGCAGGCAAGGCCGTCGGTGGCGGCCGATACGCTCGGCAGATGACTCGGATCGGTGCACATCTGCATGACGGTGATCCGCTGGCGCAGGCGCAGGCCATCGACGCGGACGCCGTCCAGTTCTTCCTCGGTGACCCGCAGGGCTGGAAGGGGCCGACGTTTCCTAGGGAGCCCGACGAGCTCCGGGAGGGCTTCGACCGCGCGGGCATCCACGCCTACGTCCACGCTCCCTATGTCATCAACGTCGCCTCGCCGAATAACCGGATCAGGATTCCCAGCCGCAAGCTGCTTGACCAGCAGCTGACTGCTGCGGCATCCGTCGGCGCCAAGGGACTGATCGTGCACGGCGGCCATGTCACTGCCGGGGTCGACCTCGAGGAAGGCTACGACAGCTGGCGCAAGGCCATCGAGCGGATCGATCGGCCGCTGCCGATGCTGATCGAGAACACAGCTGGCGGCGACGGCGCGATGGCCCGTGGCCTGGACGCCATCGCCCGGCTGTGGGAAGCCATCGGCGACGCGGCTGACGGGGGTGGCGAGGTGGGCTTCTGCCTCGACACCTGCCACGCCTTCGCGTCCGGCGAGGACCTGGCGACCGTGGTGGCCAGGGTCAAGGCCATTACCGGTCGTGTCGACCTGGTGCACTG
>DATHQE010000182.1:0-2208 GCA_035483035.1 Streptosporangiaceae bacterium
GGCGGAACGAGGCCTGCGCCTCGGCCATGCCGAGCACGTGCGCGGCCATCGCCCGCACGTCCCACAGCTCGCACACCGTCGGCTGCGCCCAGTCGCGCGGGGATAGCGCCTGCAACTGCGCCGCCATCCGGTCGAACTCCGCCGCCGCGAGGATCATCGCCTCCTGGTGCCCCAGAGGCACCGCGACACCTGCGCCGACGGCCGTTGCTCCCGCCATGGCAAACCCCCGTCTATGTTTCGGAATTCCGAACATTGTCAGGATAATCGCATCATTATCGGCTAGAGTCAACTCATGTCCTCGACGACGCCTGACCGGCCCCGCCGCCGCGACCGCCGCCATGACCGGCACGAGGCGACCAAGCAGGAGATCCTCGACATTGCCTGGTCGATGGTGCGCGCTGACGGCCTGGCCGCCCTGTCCTTGCGAGCGCTCGCGCATGCCGTCGACATGGAGCCCCAGTCGCTCTATACCTACTTCGCCTCCAAGAACGCTCTCTACGACCGCATGTTCGCGGACGGCAACCTGGAGCTGGGAAGGCGGTTCGCTGACGCTGAGATCTCCGGCGATGCCCGCAGCGCGCTGCGGGCCGTCGCCGGCATCTTCCTAGAATTCGCCGCCCAGGACCAGGCTCGTTACCAGCTGCTGTTCCTGCGCACCATTCCCGGATATCAGCCATCCCCTGACTCGTATGCGCTGGCCGTGGAGGTTCTCGCTAGCGTCCGAAGCACCCTCGCCCGCGCCGGGGTCCGCAATGAAGCCGACTTCGACCTCTGGACCGCGGTAGTCGTCGGCCTGGCCGGCCAGCAACTCGCCAACGACCCCGGCGGTGACCGGTACATACGCCTCATCGACAGTGCCGTCACCATGTTCGCCGACCACATCCTCGGCCCGAGCTGACCCCGCCGCGCTTCCGCTCCAGCCCGACCGGCACACTGTTTCCTGCGCTATCAGCTGATCTGTGCAGCACTGCTCGCGTGAACCGGAACGGCGGGTGCGGTTCAGCGAAGGAGCCGGTTCATACAGCTTGCGCGGTGACTAGCCAGGCCGCGCCGGGCATGACCACGCCACCTGGCGATGCGTACGTCATCAGGCGGTCGCGGACCTGTCTGGCCAGCTCGTCGGCTTGTGCCGGGCTGAGTCCGGTCAGGATCTCGGTGGCGGTCGGGGAGGTGCGCTCGTACGCGAGCACGTCATCGACGTCACGGCCGATGAGCATCGGCTCGTCCGCCTTGACGAACTCGATGCCGCCGAACCCCGCACCGCTGAGCAGCGCGCCCGTCCGTGCGGTGCCGGCGAGGGAGAAGGCAGCGCCCGGCCCAGGCATCTCGCGCAGGCCCAGTACCGCCGCGGCCTCGGCGAACCCGGTGGTAAAGACAGGGTTCTCAGCGCGGGTGCGCCAGCAGACGAACGCCAGCCTGCCGCCGCGCCGCAGCGCCTTCCGCAGGTTGCCCAATGCCACCGCCGGGTCATCGAAGAACATCACACCGAAGCTGCTCAGCGCCACGTCGAAGACCCCGGCCCCGAACGGGTGCACCTGGACGTCGGCGACCTCGAACCTGGCATTGGCGACGCCAGCAGCAGCGGCGAGCCGGCGCGCCTCGGCCACTTGGATCCGGGAAAAGTCCGCGCCTAGAGCGTGCCCTCTGCCGGCAGCGCGCGCCGCGAGGATAGTCGTCTCACCGCAGCCGCACCCGACATCGAGAACGTACTCCCCGTCCTGGATCGCCGCGGCGGCCAGCAACCGCGCCCTCAGCCGGCCCAGCATCTGCTCATGCCGCTCACGCTGCTCGATGAACTCCCGACCGCTGGCCCCGTTCCAGTCCTCGGCCTGCTCCGCATTCACCGCCACGACGACAACGCTACATCCGCCCAGCCTGCCTGGACCGGTGCCCGATTGCGCCCGCGACGGTCACGGGCGTATGCCAGAGCATTAGGGAGTTCCGCGTGGAGCCGCTCGCCTGACCGGCGCAGCGGCAGACCACCCCGAATCGGCAGGGAACCGACCCTTGCTCCAACGCCGATTACGCATCGTAATTGGCCGTGACGGGATGCTTGCGATCAAGTATCCGCCGATGTGCGCGCCTGCCGCGGCCTGGAGCCGGGAGGATGGTGGCGCGCATGTCTGGGCTATCTGAACGGGTCCTGGGTGGACGCGGCCGGGTGCCGCGGATATGCAGCGTCGGGGGTTTCGGGACTGGGATGGGCAG
>DATHQE010000183.1:0-10115 GCA_035483035.1 Streptosporangiaceae bacterium
AGAAGCGCTGGCCATCCCAGTGGAACCAGTTCGGGCTAAGGTGCGGGCGGCCGTCGCGGCGGATCCCCGCGACGACGACGTTACGGGGCTCGGCGAGGAATGCCTCGATCTTGTCGGACGATGCCATCCGCCCACATTAGATGGCGATCGCGGCGCTGCGGCCCGCGGTCCGGCCAGAGAACAGGCAGCCGCCAAGGAACGTGCCCTCCAGCGCGCGGTAGCCGTGCATCCCGCCGCCGCCAAAACCCGCCACCTCGCCGGCCGCATACAGACCAGGGATCGGCTGGCCCGTCGCGTCGAGTACCTGCGCATCGAGGTTGGTGTGCAGGCCGCCTAGGCTCTTGCGGGTCAGGATGTGCAGCCGGACCGCGATGAGCGGGCCAGCCGCTGGATCGAGGAACCGATGCGGCTTGGCCACCCGGATCAGCTTGTCGCCGCGGTAGCGACGCGCGCCGTGGATCGCGGTGAGCTGCATGTCCTTAGTGAATGGGTTGGCGACCTCACGGTCGCGGGACTCGATCAGTGCGGTCAGGCCAGCCAGGTCGATCAGGTCGGCGCCAGCCAGCTTGTTCATGCCAGCGACGAGCGCGGGCAGGCTCTCCTCGACGACGAAGTCGGCGCCGCTGCGCATGAACGCCGCGACAGGCTCCGGCGGTCCCGGCTTCACGCGCTCGAGGAGCTTGGTGATGCTCTTACCGGTCAGGTCGGGGTTCTGCTCCGACCCGGACAGCGCGAACTCGCGCTCGATGACCTTCTGGGTCAGCACGAACCAGGTGTACTCATAGCCCGTTGTCACGATGTGCTCGAGCGTGCCGAGCGTGTCAAAGCCCGGATACAGCGGTCCGGGCAGGAGCCGGCCGCGCGCGTCCAGCCACAGCGACGACGGGCCGGGCAGGATCCGGATTCCGTGCAGCGGCCAGATCGGATTCCAGTTGGTGATGCCCTCGGTGTAGTGCCACATCCGGTCCGGGTTGATGACGGCCGCGCCTGCCGCCTGGCTGATGCCCAGCATCCGGCCGTCGACGTGCGCGGGCACGCCGGATAGCAGATGCTCGGGCGGGGCGCCCAGCCGGGAAGGCCAGTGCGCGCGGACTAGGTCGTGGTTGCCACCGATCCCGCCAGAGGTGACGAGCACCGCCTGGGCGCGCAACTGGAAGTCACCGGTTACCTCGCGCGAGCTCGGCTGGCCGCGATCGATCGGCGCTGGCGCGAGGATGCCGCCGCGCACGCCGTCGACGGCGCCGCCGCCGCTGACTGTCAGCTCATCGACCCGATGCCGGAAGAGCAGCCGGACCCGACCGGACTGGGCCGCGGCCCGCACCTCGCGCACGAAGGGGGCTAGCACACCGGGCCCCGTGCCCCAGGTGATGTGGAAGCGCGGGACTGAGTTCCCGTGCCCGGTCGCGCTGTAGCCGCCACGCTCGGCCCAGCCCACTGCCGGAAAGAACCGGACGCCCTTCGCGTGCAGCCAGGCGCGCTTCTCGCCGGACGCGAAGTCGACGTACGCTTCCGCCCACTGACGGGGCCACTCGTCTTCCGGTCGGTCGAAGCCGGCGCTGCCCAGCCAGTCCTGAAGCGCAAGATCGTGACTGTCGCGCACCCCCATCCGCCGCTGCTCGGGCGAGTTGACCAGGAACAGGCCGCCGAAGGACCAGAACGCCTGGCCGCCAAGGCTGACGGCAGGCTCCTGCTCGACGACGATGACGTGGCGTCCGGCCGCGGCGAGCTCAGCGGTGGCCACCAGCCCGGCCAGGCCGGCCCCGACCACGATCGCGTCAGCATCGTGCGGCATGCAAGCTCCACCTCCGCTTCGTCTCACTCAACCGCACCAGCCTGCCATCCGCCCTGTCGCGGCGTATCGTGGGCGCCAGTGTGACCCAGGTCACCACGGGACGGGAACGAGGTCCATGGCGTCGATCATCATCTGCGGCGGCGGCGTGATTGGCCTGTCGGCGGCGATGATGCTCGGCCAGGACGGCCACGACGTCACGGTGCTGGAAGCTGACCCACAAGTCCCTCCGGCCGCGCCCGCGCAGGCATGGGAAGCCTGGGATCGCAAGGGCGTGGCCCAATTCCGGCAACCGCACAATCTGTTCGCTCGGTTCCGGCAGGTATGCGACCGCGAGCTTCCGGGCATGACGGGCCGACTGGAGGCTGCGGGCCTGGCCTGGACAGATCCGCTCGCGGTCCTGCCGTCCGGCATCGCCGACCGCGAGCCACGCGCCGGCGACGACGTCTTTCGGTTCGTGACAGGCCGGCGTCCGGTCGCCGAGTCCGCCTTTGCCGCGGCAGCACAGGGGCAGCCCGGCGTGACGGTGCGCCGCGGCGTGCGCGTGACTGAGCTGCTCGCAGGCGCATCGGCCGTTGCTGGCGTGCCCCACCTGGCCGGGGTGCGCACGTCGGACGGGGCGGACCTCCGCGCAGTCCTGGTCGTCGACGCGATGGGCCGGCGGTCGCGGGCATCCGAGCTGCTCGCGATGCTCGGCGCTGGCCAGGTGCATGAGCAAGCCGCCGATAGCGGGTTCGCCTACTACACCCGCTACTTCAGCGGTCCCGCAGTCCCGGCCCTCATGTCTCCGCCACTCACGTCGATCGGGACGATCTCGGTGCTGACGATGCCGGGGGACAACGGCACCTGGTCCGTGACTGTCTTCGGTGCCAGTGGTGACGTACCGCTGAAGCAGCTTCGCGATATCGACTGCTACACCCGTGTCCTGCGCGCATGCCCGCTCCAGGCGCACTGGCTCGACGGTCAGCCGATCACTGGCGTGCTCGCGATGGCAGGCATCATGGACCGGTACCGCAGGTTCGCCGTCAATGGCGCCCCGGTGGTGACCGGGTTCGCAGCCGTCGGCGATGCGTGGGCCTGTACCAACCCGTCAGCGGGCCGCGGCCTCAGCGTCGGCCTGGTGCACGCCCAGGTGCTCCGCCAGACCGCGCGGGATCACCTGGGCGGCGATCCAGTCGCATTTGCTCAAGCCTTCGACGAAGGTACTCAGCGGAAGGTGGCGCCGTTTTACTGGAGCCAGCTCACGGCCGATCGGGAACGCCAAGCGGAGATGACTGCGCTCCGCGAGAACCGGCCTTGGGCGGCGCCCGCTTCCCCGATGACCGGCCTGTTCAATGGGGCTCCGCATGACGCGGACCTATTCCGCGCCATGATCGAGACCGTGACCTGCCTCGCGCCAGCCCACGAGGTGCTCGAGCGGGAGGACCTGCAGGACAAGCTAGACCGGTGGTCGCGCGAGCCGGTGCGGCCGCCGCTGGGTCCCGATCGCCAGCAGTTGCTGAGGCTGCTGTCAGCACCAGCCTGACGCGGCAGACGCTGGATGGTCAGGCCTGGCCAGGGGAGGGTATCGCCCGGCGCGGATCTAGCAAGCCCGGCTCGGAGGCCATAAACACGTCGAATTCGTCGAACCGCCAGCCGGCGGCGAGCAGGGCCCGGACGGCAGGGTGCGGCGCTGGCAAGCAGACCAGCGCCCTCTCGGTCGGCCGCGCCGGCAGTTGCGCGAGCGTCTGCAGCACTACGTCGGCCGCGACCCCGTCGTCGGCGCCGGGGGAGAGGGCCAGATGGACGATGCCGCGGTCCTGACCGGCGGTGATGACCGTGCCGACGGCGATGATCTCGTTCTCCCGGCTGACCAGGACGGACTCGGCCGCCGGCCGCGCCGCCCAGGCCCGGTGCTCGGCGCCGCGGGCGACCCCGGTCCAGCCGAGCTCGTAGCTCGCTACCTGATCCGCAGGCGCTGCCCGCACTGCCCAGTCGCCGACGACCGGCAGCATGCCCGGATCACCGTGCAGGTACAGCAGCGGCCACCAGGCATCCAGGCCGAAGCTCGTGTACAGCGGGATGGCATTCGCGTGCAGGCTGCTGAATGTCATCCGGCGGCCAGCCGTCGGCCACAGGTCAGCGAGCATGGCCCGGCCGCAGCCGCGACCATGCGCACCGGGATCGACGAACAGGTCGCACAGCATACTGACGGTGTCCGGCCCGGCGCCGATCTGCTGGACCGCGCCGAACCCGGCCACTGCAGCGTTAAGCTCGGCGACCACGACCCGGCCGACGTCCATGAGGTGACGGATGTAGGCGGGGTTCACGCCGCCCCAGAGGTCATGCTGGCCGGTGGCGGCGGCGATAGTGGCGATGGCGGTGAGATCCGCGACCTCCGCGGCCCGCACTCGCACCTCTGGCATAACCTGGCTCCCTGCTACCCTGACCTGCGGGTCTGCGGAATACACGGGCCTGGACGTGAGCGACGCGGCCCAGAGTGGGTGCGATCAGGAGGCGCGGGTCACGGTGGCGTCAGTCGGACCGATGCTGTCAGTCGGAACATTCGTCGCGCTGGGCGACAGCTTCACTGAGGGAGTCGGTGACCCGTATCCGAACGGGACCTGCCGCGGCTGGGCCGACCGGTTCGCCGCCCACCTAGCGGCCTCGGCGCCCGGCCTACGGTACGCGAACCTCGCGATCCGCGGCAAGGTGCTCCGCCAGGTCGTCGACGAACAGGTGCAAGCTGCCGTGACCCTGGCGCCCGGCCTGGTCAGCATCGCGGCCGGCGGCAACGACCTGCTCCGCCCGAAGGCGGACCCCGATGCTCTCGCCGCCACGTTCGAGCGGGCGGTCGCGGACCTGCGCGCGGCCGGCAGCCAGGTGATGCTGTTCACCGGCTTCGATCCGGGCGGGTTCCCGCTGATCCGGCTCATCCGCGGCAAGGCCGCTGCGTTCAACGCCCAGTTGCGCGAAGTCGCCAGGAAGCACGACTGCCTGCACGTCGACCTGTGGTCGATGCGGGTTCTCGCCGATTCCCGCGAGTGGTGCGAGGACAGGTTGCACCTGGCTCCGGACGGCCACCGCCGGGTCGCGTTGCGGGCTTGCGAGGTGGCCGGCGTCCCGGTCGCCGAAGACTGGCGCGAGCCGCTGCCCCCCGACGCGGCCGCGACGCCCCGCTGGCTCAGCGCCCGGCGGCAGGACGTGCAGTGGGCGAGGACCTACGCGGCGCCCTGGCTGCAGCGGCGGCTGCGCGGTGTCTCGAGTGGAGACGGCATGGCGGCCAAGCGCCCCGAGCTCGAGCAGCTGGAGATCTGACGCTGGCCTAGCCGACGATCGGGTAGGCCGTCGGCTGGCGGCCGTCGACATCGGTAAACCCGTACTCGCGGGCGAGATTCCCGACGGCCAGGGCTTGCCCGCTCCGGCGCATGACACCCGGATCGCTGGCCAGCGCCGCGACGGCCCGTCCGATGTACTCCGGCGACTCCGTCTGGGCGCGCTGACCGGGCGTCAGCTCGGTCATCCGCTCCACGAGCACCCAGCCGGGCGTCAGGGCCAGTACCGCTACGTCGTGGTCTTCGAGCTCGGCCGCGAGGACCTCAGCGGCCCGGCAGGCCCCGTTCTTGGCCACGTCGTAAAACACGTTGCCCAGGGACTTACGTCCCATCGTGAACGTCGTGAAGATCACCACACCGCGCCTAGCCGGCAGCATCAGCGGAAGTCCGTAACGAGCGGTGAGCAGGTGCGCGCGCAGGCCGCCGGTGAACATGCCGTCCCAGCGCTCCATCGACTGCTCCCAGAACGGCTGCCCGAACCAGTCGTTGTGCTCCGGATAGGGCATATAGCCAGCCCACGCGTTGCACACGAGCAGATCAAGCCGCCCGTGCTCGGCAGCGACCTGGCTGAAGAGGCTCTGCACCGACTCTTCGTCGGTGTGATCGCAGCGGACCGGGATCCCGTGCCCACCGCGTGCATCGACCTCATCGGCCGCATCCTCGACGCTGCCCGGGTACTCTGCCACCGTCGGCGCACCCCGGACACTGCGGCCGGTCACGTAAACGGTCGCGCCCTCCTCGCCGAGCACGCGAGCAATCCCTAAGCCGGCCCCCCTCGTCGCGCCCGTCACGACCGCGACCTGCCCTACGAGTCGTCGCATCAGGTCACCGTCGCTGGCCGAGCAGGAAGTCGGCCCCGCGGAACTCGCGGGTACGACGGCGGAAGTCGAAGGTGAAACCGGGCCAGAGGGTGAGGTTGCGACCCTCGCTGTCCAGGTACCAGCTGGAGCAACCGGATCCCCAGACGGTCTTCGGCAGCTTGCGCTGCAACTCGGCGTTGTAGGCGGCAGCCACTTCGGGGCGTACTTCGAACTGGCCGCCAGCCGCCTGCGCCTTGCCGATTCCGTCGAGGATGTAGGTCAGCTGGCTCTCGATCATGAAGAGCATCGAGGAGTGGCCGAGGCCGGTATTCGCGCCCGTCAGCTGGAAGTAGTTGGGGAATCCGGGCACGACGGTGCCGAGGTAGGTCGTCCCGAGCGCATCCGCCAGCGGCCGGCCGTCCTTGCCGCGGATCTTTCCGAACGTCGGGCTGTCGGTGACGTGGAAGCCGGTCGCCAGGATCAGGGTGTCGACGGGGTGCTCTGCCCCATCGGCGGTCACTACGGCATGCGGCCGGATCTGGATGATCTTCTCGGTGACGAGGCTGACATTCGGCCGGGCGATCGCCGGGTAGTAGTCATTGGACGGCAGCACCCGCTTGCAGCCGAGGTTGTAGGTCGGCGTGAGCTGCGCGCGCATCAGCGGATCGGTGATGGCGCCTTCCATGTGCTTGCGCCAGGCCGTCTCGGCCCGTTTCAGGATCTTCGGATTCTTGATGAAGCCGAGCGCCAGGAGTTCGCGCATCCAGTAGACGAGCATCCGGGAGGCGCGCTGGGTGGCTGGCGCAATCCGGTACATCGCCTTGACGGCCGGCTTCACCGGGTGGTTAGTGTGCGGCACCACGAATGGAGCGGTCCGCTGGAATACCGTCAGCTGCTCGACCTCTGGCTGGATGGACGGCGCGATCTGAATCGCGGACGCGCCCGTCCCCACGATGGCGACCCGCCGGCCGGCGGCCCGCCAGCTGTGGTCCCACCGGGCCGAGTGCATGACCGTACCCTGAAACGACTCGATGCCGGCGATATCGGGTAGCGATGGCTCGACCAGGAAGCCGACGCCGGCGATGAGGTAGCGCGCAGCGAACGCGCCTTGCGTCGTGCTGACCTGCCAGCGCTGGGCGCCCGCATCCCAGCGCGCGTCGGTGACCTCGTGACCGAATCGCAGGTACTGGCGCAAGCCGTTCTTGCTCGCGACCTGCTGGAGATACGCCCATAGCTCGGGTTGCGCCGGGAACGTCTCGCTCCAGTCTGGCTTCAGGTCGAAGGAGTAGGAGTACAGGTTCGACTGAACATCGCACCGGCAGCCGGGGTAAGTATTGTCACGCCACGTCCCGCCGACGTCCTCGGCACGCTCCAGGATCACCAGGTCCCTGTGGCCCGCCTGGGTCAGCTTGATCGCAGCGCCGAGGCCGGAGAACCCCGCGCCGATGATGAGGAAGGCGACCTCCTCAGCCGCTGGACCGGACGGGGTGGCAGTAGTCATCTCATCTCCTGGCGATGGCACAGCAGCACTAACAGTGTTTACGCTCTCCAGGGTATTCGAGTTGCCTGGCCGCGACCTGGCGTGATGAGGTGCAGCCTGTGGATATCGATGCAGTGCGGGCCGCCTTCGACGCGCAGATCCGGCGCAAGGCTGACGCAGACGAGCCGGGAGCTGTGATCGAGACCGATGCTGGCGTCCTGCGCTGGGTCGCGCCCGGCACCCAGACCTCGTGCATCGTCTGGTCACAGCTGTCGGCGGACTCGGCTGACGCAGCCATCCAGGCGCAGCGCCAGTACTTCGCCGCCCGCGGCACGCCGGTCGAGTGGAAGTACTACGACTACGACGAGCCCCCTGACCTGCCGCAGCGGCTGATCGCGGCCGGCTTCGAGGCCGAAGACGAGGAGCTGATGCTGGTCGCCGAGACCGCCGCGATCAGCCACGAGATTGTGCTGCCGCCGGGTGTCCGGCTCGTGCCAGTCACAGACGGCGCGGGCCTTGCGGCCATGCTGGCCGTTGGCGACCTCGCCTTCGACGATCGGTCCCCGGAGCTCGGCGAGCGACTGGCAGACCAGCTGCGGGAGGCCCCTGACTCTGTTGAGATGGTGGTCGCGATGGCCGGAGACGAGCCAGTCAGCGCTGCCAGGGTCGAGTTCGTGGCAGGCACGGACTTCGCTGGTCTGTGGGGCGGCGGGACGGTGCCTGCCTGGCGCAGTAAAGGTATCTTCCGCGCGCTGGTCGCGTACCGGGCAGGCCTCGCGGCCGCGCGCGGCTACCGCTATCTCCAGGTTGATGCGATGCCGACGAGCCGGCCTATTCTCCAGCGGCTGGGCTTCCAGGCGGTCGCGAGGACCACGCCGTACGTATTCACTCCCGTAGCCGCCGCACCGGTCAGTAGCCATGCTGATGAGTTGCCGGCCGGCTGACGCCAAGCACCTCGATGCTGACACGATGGACTCGTGGTAGAGCTGAAGTCGCCGACCGAGATCGAAGCCATGCGGCCCGCCGGCCGCGTTGTCGCGACGGCGCTCGCGCAGATGCGTAAGCAGGCAGCGGTCGGCGTCAGCCTGATCGAGCTCGACGAGCTTGCCAGGTCAGTGCTGGCCGAGTACGGCGCGACGTCGCCGTTCCTGCATTACCAGCCGAGCTTCGCGCACACCCCGTTCCCTGCCGTTATCTGCGCGTCGGTCAACGACGCCGCGCTGCACGGGATCCCCGGCCCGTACAAGCTGGCCGACGGCGACCTGCTCAGCATCGACTTCGGCGCGACGCTGGACGGCTGGACCGGTGACTCGGCAATCTCGTTCGCTGTCGGTACCCCGCGGCCTGCCGATCTGCGGCTGATCGACACAGCCGAGCGGGCCCTGGCGGCGGGGATCGCCAAGGCCGTGCCTGGTGGCCGGCTCGGCGACATCTCCGCGGCCATAGGCGCCGTCGCCAGAGCAGGCGGCTATGGCTTGCATACCGACTTCGGCGGCCATGGCGTCGGGCACACCATGCACGAGTCGCCTTCAGTGCCCAACGATGGCAAGGCCGGACGAGGGCTAAAGCTCGAGGCCGGCCTGGTCATCGCCATCGAGCCGTGGTTCATGGCCGGCGGCAAGGATTCCTACCGGGTCGATCCCGATGGCTGGACGCTGCGCAGCGGGGACGGCAGCCGGGCCGCGCACGTCGAGCACACGGTTGCCATCACGCCCACTGGCCCGCAGATCCTCACGGCGCTCTGACTCCTCAAGGCCAGCGTCGTTCCCCCGGGCTTCGGCCTGTCGGCAGCAGCTCGCCCCGGTCAGTGGCTTGTCCAGCCGCCGTCGACGGGGAGCACGATGCCGGTGACGTAGGCGGATTGCGGATCGGTGAGCAGCAGCGCGGCTCCGGTGAGTTCGTCGGGCGCGGCCCAGCGGCGCATCGGAACCTCGGCGTCGAGGAAGCGCCGGACGTGCGGGTCGTCGTCGATTCCGTCGTTCAGCGGCGTACGGAACGGCCCCGGCGCCAGCGCATTCACCGTGATGCCGGTGCCGGCCAGCTCGACAGCGAGGCTGCGCGTGAGCTGCACGACGGCACCCTTGCTGGCCGCGTACCCGGCGCGGCCCGCGGCGCCGACGAGCCCGAGTGCGCTGGCGAGCGTGAGGATGCGGCCGTAGCCGGCCTCGCGCATGGGCCTGGCGGCCGCCCGGCAGGCGAGCCAGGTGCCCACCACGTTGACCTCCAGGCATGCGCGCAGCTCAGCGGCGGACAGCTCATCGATAGTGCCCCGTGCCTGCACCCCAGCGCTGGTCACCAGCACGTCCAGCCGGCCGTACACGGACAGCACGCGATCGACCAGCCCGGCGACGGCATCTTCGCCGGTAACGTCGCACGCATGGCCCAGCACGGAGCGGCCGGTCTGGGCCGTCAGCCGCCCTGCCGCCTGCTCGCAGCGGTCCGCCGAACGGCTGGCGATCACTACGGCCGACCCGGCTCGCGCGAGGGCACCGGCTATCGCCAGTCCAAGGCCCGCCGAGCCGCCCGTGACGACCGATACCTGCCCGGCCCGCGGCGAGGCCGCATCCCGGTCTGCGGGAGAACGGCTCCGGGTTTCCTCGGTCACCCAGGAATGCTCGCAGAACCGGAGACCAGTCGCACCCAGCGCATCCTGCTGGCGGCGGCGCCGGGGTGGTCGCCGAACTCCTGCGCCATCTGGGCGGCACACCCGCCGACACCGAACTGCCCTACGG
>DATHQE010000184.1:0-14702 GCA_035483035.1 Streptosporangiaceae bacterium
CGCCGGCCACGACCTCAGGACTCCTCCTGACCCTGCTCAGCCGTGCGAGGGCGCCGGACCGGCCGCGAGCGCCGGGCCTGCCATCCAGGTCGGACTCGCCGCTCATAGGGCCGAGCTTACCGGGGTATCCACCCTGTCAGCTGGCTCGGTGCTGGCCAGGAGTGAGTCGTCATCCCGCCGCAACCTAGTCGTCGCCCGGCGGGCGCGCAGCTGACACCGGGCAACGCCAGGCCCAGCTAGCGGACGCGACCGGCGTTGCGGCCCGCGGCCGCTAGCCTCGCGAGCGCGCTGCCTCGTCAGCGTTTGGTCGCATCATCGGGCTGCGTCGTGCACCATAGGCAGCGATGCATATTTCACTAGTCATCTCCGGGCTCGGGGCGGTCGTTGCCGCGATCGGCGGCGGCGTGCTGCTCGCGCGCTGTTTCCGCCAGCCGCGCAGCGATCTCATCGCCCTGTCCGTCGCGCTGATCGGGCTGCTCATCAGCCTGGGCTCGCAGGCGCTCGGCTACCTGGATGGCTTCGACGCGGCCATGTTCCGGGCTATGGAGCTCGGCGGTCAGGTGATCGCTCCGCTGGCGCTGGTGCTAGCGCTCGCTCAGGTCGGCGCCCGCAGCACGCCGGTCAGGTTCTGCGCGCGCCTGTACATCCCGTCCCTGGCCATCGTGGCCGTTGTCGTCCTTGCCATGGATCAGCTCGCCCAGACCAACTTCAACAAGACCTGGCCGAATCCGGCAGTGTTCTACGGGACGCCGCCCAACTACGTTCTTGAGTTCGCGGTCGGACCGGCGACCGCCCTCGTCGCGTTGCTCGCCGTCTGGTCGGTCGCGCGCCGGTCAGGTCAGCCCGGCTGGAATTCGCTGTGGCCGGCTCAGCTGATGGGCGGCGCTGCCGCGCTGCTGCTTGCGTATCCGGCGCTCGCCGAGCTTGCTGCCTACGTGGCGAAGATCCACCTGCCCCTCACCGCCTCGGTGTTCTCGTTGGCCTGCGCGGCCGCCGCCGCGCTGACCTGGGTGGCCGGCACGCGCCTGGGGCAAGTCCCCATGCCGTCGCGGTCTGCCCGCGAGGACGACGGCTTCGAGGCAGTCAGGTCCTATGGCGGTGCAGATCGAACTGGCGACTTCGCGCGGTTCGAGCCGGCCACTGACGGGGGCGTGTACCGGGGCGACGGCCTCTACCGGCCTGGTCCCGAGAGCCGGACCGGTGCCCGCGGTTACGAGCGGGACTATGACGACGGGGGCCGCGGGCGGCCGGAAGCACGGCCCAATGGCGGCTACGACGAGGCCTGGCAGCACAACCGTCCCGTGGAGGCCCCGTACTGGGGTGATGGTGATGGCGATGGCTGGCAAGCCGACCACCACGGTGGCGGCTACCAGACCGACTTTGCCACTGGTGACTTCGTGCCGGGTGACTACGCGACCGGGGACTTCGCCGCCGGCGACTTTGCCAGCGATGGGCATGGCGCCGACGTGGGCGGGTGGCAGGGCACGGCTAGGTCCGGCGACCGGCTCGATCAGTATGGTCGGCCGGACTACGCCGACGATCGAGCGGGCCGCGCAGCGCGGACCCCGGATGCGCTGCCGGACCCGGCCGACTATGCCGCCGAGGATGCAGGCCGGTCCCAGCTGTTCGGCCAGATCGCGATCTACACCCTGCTCGAGGACCGGGTAGAGGAGTTCGACCAGCTGACCGAGCGCGTCGTCGATCAGGTCCGTAGCCTGGAGCCCGACACCTTGGTGTTCATCGTCCATGCCGTGCCGTCGGCGCCGATGCAGCGCATCCTGTACGAGGTCTACCGCGATCGGCACGCCTACCAGTGGCATAGCGTGCAGCCGCATGTGCAGCAGTTCGAAGTGGACAAACGGCCTTATGTACTCGCCACGAACGTCATCGAACTGGGTCTCCAGCAGGCTAAGGTCTCGCCTTTCCCGTTGGTCACCGAGCTGTTCAGCGAGCCCGGCTACGACACGGCCGGCTTCGAGCGTCCGGACTATCTGCGTGATTACGGTCGGCCCTCGGCGCAACCGGGCGGGAACACGCGGGACTACCGGTGAGCTCTGCGGCCCGGACTGCCGCTGCCCACCGGATTACGCTGCTGTCTCGGGCCGGCTGTCATTTGTGCGACGAAGCCCGCTCCGTCATCGCTGCGATTGCCGACGAGCTCGGGGTCGGCTGGGATGAGCGCGACATCACCGACTCCGCCACCGATCAGGCGCAGTATGCGGACATGATCCCCGTCACTTTCATCGACGGCGTGCAACATGACTTCTGGCACGTCAGCGCCGAACGCCTGCGGGCTGCCCTGCTGGCATGATCGAGGCGCCCCAGGGCCGGGCAGCCAGAGACCGACTTTGTGCAAACGTTCACAAGAGCGTACGGTGGAGACCGAAAATCGCGCGCGGGTACCCCTTAGGCCCGCGGGCGCTGCCAGATCGAGTCCCCAGGAGTCCCGGCGCATGTCCCGCCGTCCCTCGCCGGCCAGCCGCCCAGCACCTGCCCGCGCGGCTGTGGCCGGATCTGCCAAAGCAGGCGTCGGCCATGGCATTCCAGACGCGACGGTCGCGCGCTTGCCTGTCTACCTGCGTGCCCTGTACGCGCTGGCCGATCGCGAGGTCGCTACGGTCTCGAGCGAAGAACTGGCCGCTGCCGCCGGAGTCAACTCGGCTAAGCTCCGAAAGGACCTCTCCCACCTGGGGTCCTACGGGACACGCGGCGTCGGCTACGACGTTGACTACCTCATCTACCAGGTGTCCAGAGAACTGGGCCTGACCCAGGACTGGCCTGTCCTGATCGTCGGGGCCGGCAACCTGGGCCGTGCGCTGGCCAACTACGGCGGGTTTGCCTCGCGCGGCTTCCGGATCGCGGCGCTGGTCGACTGCGACCCCGCGGTGGTGGGCAGCGTGATCGCGCGGCATACGGTTCGCAGCGCCGCCGACATCGAGGACGTTATCGACCGCTTCGATGTCTCCATCGGGGTTATCGCGACGCCTGCGGCAGTGGCGCAGAATGTCTGTGATCGCCTGGTCGCGGCGGGGGTCACGAGCATCCTCAACTTCGCGCCCGTCGTTCTCAATGTGCCATCGGACGTCGACGTGCGTAAGGTCGACCTGTCGATCGAATTGCAGATCCTCGCCTTCCACGCACAGCGCCGCGGGGCGGTCACGCGGCGAGGCGATAGCGGCCGCGACGGGCCGCTGCCCAGCCGCCGGCTAGAGAGCGTGCCGGCCGGAAACCTGGGCCTGGAGGTGGCCGCGGAGCTCGCCGTGACCGGGAGGCTGGATGTGGCTGCGGGACTGACGGGTGCCGGCGCCCGCGGCGTTGATGGCGAGCCTGATAGCAGGACACCTGACTACACGACAGGGGTGCAGGCGGTAGGCACATGAGCGTTCTGGTGGTGGGACTCAGCCACAGGGGCGCGCCACTGGCGACGCTCGAGCGCGTCGCGCTGGCTGGCGACGCGCTGGAGAAGCTCCTGCACGACGTCGCCAAGTCCGACGACGTCGCAGGCGCGCTGGTCCTCAGCACCTGCAACCGGGTCGAGATCTACGCGGAGGTCGGTAAGTTCCACGGAGCCGTGGCCGCGATCTGCGAGCTTCTGTCTCGGCACTCACACGTACCGCCCGCCGAGCTGACACCGTGCCTGTACGTGCATTACGAAGACCGAGCGGTGCAGCACCTGCTGGCCGTGGCCTGCGGGCTGGACTCCATGGTGATCGGCGAGAGCCAGATACTTGGCCAGCTGCGCCAGGCTCTGCACATCGCCAGGGAGCAAGGCACGCTCGGCCGCACGCTGTCCGATCTTGGGACGCTGGCCCTGCGCGCGGGGAAGCGAACGCACACCGAGACTAGCGTGGGCGCCGCCGGTGCCAGCCTGGTCAGCGTCGGTCTGGCGGCAGCTGCGCGACACTTCGCTGAGGGTGCCCCGCCAACTGCGGCGCTGACGGGCAGACGCGTACTCGTCGTGGGGGCCGGCTCCATGAGCGGCCTCGTGGTGGCCAGCGTCACCAGGGCAGGCGCAGCCGAGCTGACTGTCGCGAGCCGGACGAGGCAGCGGGCCGAGCGGCTGGCCGCGTCGGCTGGCGGCCGGACCGGCGACATGTCCGGTCTTGTCGACCTGATGGCCGCCGCCGATCTGATCGTCACCTGTACCGGTGCATCGGGACACGTCATCTCGGCCGACATGGTGCAAGCGGCGCTCGAGCGCAGGGCCGAGCTCGCCGCGCCGCTGGTGCTGCTTGACCTGGCCATGCCGCGCGACGTCGACCCGGACGTAGCAGCGCTCGACGGGGTGGCACTGACCGACCTGGAGGCGCTGGCCGCAGATGGTCAGGCTGGCCTGCGGCCTGGTGACGCCGAAGTAGCTGAGGTGCGCCGCATCATGGCTGACGAACTGGCAGCGCACCTGTCGGCCAACCGCGCTGCGGCGGTCACGCCGACCGTCGTCGCCCTGCGCGCCAAGGCAGACCGCGTCGTCGATTCGGAGCTGGCCAGGCTCGCAGGCCGGCTCGACCGGCTGGACGCCGCGGCAATGGCCGAGGTGGCCAAGTCCATGCGGCGGGTCACCGACAAGCTGCTGCACGATCCGACGGTCCGAGTAAAGGAACTCGCCGGGGCCCCGGGCGCGGACACGTACGAGGACGCATTGCGCGTGCTGTTTGATCTCGATCCGGCGACGGTGCAGGCTGTCGCGCAGGCCGACGCCGACCTTGCGGGCTGGCCGTCGGTGACCATGGACCGGGAGGACGGACGATGAGTAGCGCACCCCTGCGCCTCGGCACGCGTCGAAGCCCGATGGCGGTGACCCAGTCCCAGCTAGTCGGCCGCGCCATCACGGCGCGGACGGGACGTGAGGTCCAGCTTGTCGGGATCGACTCGGCCGGCGACCGGAGCCAGGAACTGCTGACCCAGATCGGGGGCACCGGTGTCTTTGTCAGCGCACTGCGATCGAGCCTGCTGGCCGGCGAGGTGGACATCGCGGTGCACTCGCTCAAGGATCTTCCGGTCGGTCCGGCCGCGGGGATAGCCCTGGCAGCGGTGCCCGGTCGCGACGACCCGCGCGACGCGCTGATCGGCAGGGACGGCGCCAAGCTGGCCGACTTGCCGGCCGGGGCGAGGATCGGTACCGGTTCGCCACGCCGGGCCGCGCAGCTCCTGCTGCTGCGGTCCGATATCCGCCCCGTTCCCGTCCGTGGCAACGCGGGGACTCGCCTGGCCAAGGTCGAGACCGGTGAGCTGGACGCCGTCGTGCTGGCTCATGCAGGACTGGCCCGGATCGACAGGCTCGACGCGGTATCCCAGGTCTTTGAGCCTGAAGAGATGCTGCCGGCTGCCGGCCAGGGCGCGCTCGCGGTTGAGTGCTGTGCGGGGAGGGAAGACCTCGTTGCGTTGCTCGGCGGCATCGATGACGCGGTCAGCAGGGCAGCGACGACGGCAGAACGCACTTTGCTCGGCGGGCTTGAAGCCGGCTGCGCGGCGCCGGTCGGCGCGTACGCTGCCGGGACAGATGTACTTCGGCTGAGCGGCCTTGTCGTGGCAGCCGACGGGGGGATGGCGCTTCGCGGCAGCGCGAGCGGCGCACTGGCGCAGGCTGAGATGATTGGCCGCCAGTTGGCTGCCGATCTGCTCAGCCGTGGCGCGGGACGGTATATGGCAGTGTCCGGCGGACACCTCAGCAGCGGGGACGATGACAAGTGAACCCCACACCCACGACCGGGAAGGTCGGCAGGCAGGCCAAGGCGATGCCACAGAAGGCGAGCACAGAAAAGGTGAGCACAGACAAGGCGCGCGCCGACAAGGCAGCGGGGCGGGCCGTGAGCCACGCCGCGGACACGCACGTGCCCGGCTGGGTCGCGTTCGTTGGCGCCGGACCTGGCGACGAGCAGCTCCTGACCGTCCGGGCGGCGGCCCTAATCGGCCGCGCCGACCTGGTCGTCGCGCCGCAGTGGATCGCCGACCGGCTCGGTCACCTGCTGAAGCCAGGTGCCACTCTGGCGGACTCCGACGCCCAGCTCGCCGACCCCAAGTTGCTGACCAAGGCGGCCAAGGCTGGCCAGCTCGCTGTCCGGCTCTTCAGCGGCGACCCGTTCATGTTCTGCAACGGGGCCGCTGACGCGGCTGCCTGCGCGAAGGCCCGGGTGCCGTTCGAGATCGTCCCCGGGGTGTCCGCGGCGACGGCGGTGCCCGAGTACGCGGGTATCCCGCTGACCAGCGACGTGACGGGTGACGTCCGGATCATCAACGCGAGCGAGGTCAGCCGCGTATCCGTCAGCGACGGCACGCTTGTCATCCTGGGCGCCGAGACCGGGCCTGTCGATCTCGGCAAGATGCTGATCGCCAACGGCTGGGCCGAGAACGCGCCGTTCGCCATCACCTGGAATGGCACGACGACCGAGCAGCACACGGTGGTCGGCACGCTGGGATCGATCGCGGCCGACCTCAAGGCCGCAGGCGTGAGCCTGCTCACCGCGCACGGCCCAGCCGTCGCGGTGGTAGGTGAGGGCGTGGCTGCGCAGTCGGCGCTGTCGTGGTTCGAGACCAAGCCGCTGTTTGGCTGGCGGGTCCTCGTGCCGAGGACAAAGGAGCAGGCCGACGAGGTCTGCGATCTGCTCGGGGCACGCGGCGCCGTGCCAGAGCAGGTTCCGACCATCGCGGTCGAGCCGCCGCGTACGCCTCAGCAGATGGAGCGGGCGGTCAAGGGCCTGGTTACCGGCCGGTATCAGTGGATCGGATTCACGTCGGTCAACGCGGTCCGCGCCATCCGGGAAAAGTTCGAGGAGTACGGACTGGACGCCCGTGCGTTCGCTGGCGTGAAGGTGGCCGCGGTCGGCGACCAGACGGCGCAGGCGCTCCGCGAATTTGGCATCATGCCGGACCTGGTCCCCGAGGGCGAGCAGTCGTCGGAAGGCCTGGCCGACGCGTGGCCAGCGTATGACGACATCCTTGATCCGATTAACCGCGTGCTGCTGCCGCGAGCCGACATCGCGACCGAGAGCCTGCTGTCCCGGCTGTCCGAGCTGGGCTGGGAAGCCGAAGACGTCACGGCCTACCGGACTGTCCGCGCGGCGCCGCCACCTGCGCCGATCCGCGAGGCGATCAAGGGCGGCGGTTTCGACGCTGTTCTGTTCACCTCGTCCTCCACTGTCCGCAACCTGATTGGCATCGCGGGCAAGCCGCACGCGGTCACGGTGATCGCGGTGATCGGCCCGCAGACGGCCAAGACTGCGGCCGAGTTCGGGCTCCGGGTCGATGTCGTGGCGGAGAAGCCGTCGGTAGCGGCGCTGGTCGAGGCGCTGGCGGCACATGGCGCCGGGCTCCGGGACGCCGCGATCGAGGCAGGCGAGCCGGTCCGCAAGCCGAGCGAGCGCCGCCGCGGCGCGCGCCGCCGGATCAGGTAGCCTCCCGCGATTGGCCCGCCAGCGCACCCCCGGAGCAACATTTGACCGCCAGTTACCCGGCATCCCGGCCTCGGCGGCTTCGCCGTACGCCCCCGCTTCGACGGCTCGTCGCGCAGGTGAGCGTGCGGCCGTCGAGCCTGGTGCTGCCGCTGTTTGTCAAGGAAGGCATCAGCGAGCCGCAGCCGGTCCCATCCATGCCCGGTGTCGTCCAGCACACCAGGGATAGCCTGCGCAAGGCCGCCTCGGAGGCGGTCGACGCTGGCGTCGGCGGCCTGATCTTGTTCGGCATCCCCGCCGCTAAGGACGCACGCGGCTCGTCGGCCGACGACCCTGGCGGCATCGTCCAACTGGCACTCGCCGACCTGGCGAGCGAGGTAGGTCACGACACCGTGCTCATGGCGGACTTGTGCCTAGACGAGTACACCGATCACGGTCACTGCGGCCTGCTCACTGCGGCTGGCGAGGTAGACAACGATGCGACGCTCGACCGCTACGGTTCCATCGCCGTGGCGCAGGCGGCGGCGGGCGCGCACGTCGTAGCGCCGAGCGGGATGATGGACGGCCAGGTCGCTGCCATCAGGACCGCGCTCGACGCGGCCGGTCACGCCGAGGTCGCCATCTGCGCGTATTCAGCTAAGTACGCCTCGGCCCTCTACGGGCCATTCCGGGACGCGGCCGAGTGCGCGCCGCAGTTCGGCGACCGGTCCGCCTACCAGCAGGACCCTGCGGCGGCCAAGGATGGGTTGCGCGAGGCACTGCTTGACATTGACGAAGGCGCCGACATCGTGATGGTCAAGCCGGCCCTGGCTTACCTGGACGTCATCGCCGAGCTGGCCGCCACCGTCCAGCTGCCCGTGGCCGCTTACCAGGTCAGCGGCGAGTACTCGATGGTCGAGGCGGCCGCAGCGAATGGCTGGCTTGACCGAGACCGCACCATCATGGAGACGCTGACGGCGATCACCCGAGCGGGCGCCGACATCATCCTCACGTACTGGGCAGCCGAGGTCGCGCGTAAGTGCTAACTCGCCGGTACTGACGTTGCCTGGCCAGAACCAAGCTCTGCGTCAACTGGCAAGTCCGACGCGACGCTGGCAGCCAACGCCGGCGCACTGTCGGTCGCCAATCGCAGCGCAGCTTCGCGCGCACGCTGCCGTTCGAAGAGGATTGTCCGCAGTACCCTCATGCCGTCACCCGGCGCGTTGAGATTACTAACGCCGTGCAGCCGGCGGTGCTCAAAGCTTGGCACCTCCGCAACGCGCAAGCCTGCGCTGGCAACGCGGACGTGAATGAGCGTCTCGACCTCGAAGCCGTCACCCCACAGGCGGCCGCCGTTGTCCGCGGGCGGGGGCGAGCTCGGATCGAGGCCGAGGATCGGCACGTGCCGCCGCCAGAACACATTGAAGCCATAGCAGAGGTCTGTGTAGCGAGTGCCGTAGAGCCGGTTGACGAGGCCGCTGAAGCCCCGGTTGCCCAGCTTACGCAACCTGGTGATGTCGGCACTTCCACCGCCACGCGCGAACCGCGAGCCCTTGGCAAAGTCCGCCCCCGCTACCAGGGCGGCCACGAATCGTGGGATCTCACCGGGGTCCGCCGATCCGTCTGCATCGATCATGGCGATAATGTCGCCAGTCGCGACGTGGAATCCGCACGCCAGCGCGTTCCCCTTGCCTGACCGCGTTTGCCTGACGATGCGCGCGTCGGGACGCAGCTGGCGCGCGACCGCGATGGTGTCGTCGACCGAGTGCCCGTCAATAACGATGAGCTCGTGGAGGTCAGCTGGCAGCTGGCCGAAGACATGCGGCAGATTGCGCGCCTCGTTCAGAGCTGGCATAACGACCGACACGCTCGGGCTCGCAACGGGTGCAGGACTCTCAGACGTCACGGTCATCCGTTTCCCCGCGGTCACGCAGCGTGACTACGCCGCCTGGACACGCGCGGCCCCCGTCCCGATTTGCCCGACCTCATCCAATATTGCTCAGATGCACGGCCTATTTACTAGGCGGGCAGCGTATCAGCGACCCAGGAGCTAATGCTATGGATTCATCGAGTATCAACATGACTGGTAGGATGTGTGCTCAGAGTCATGTGGTGATCTCACCGAGCTACTTGCCGCTGCTGCGGCGGGCCGTATGACCGGACGAATGCGCTCGGCGCGCCAGTACGGTCCAGTTGGCCTCGCCGAATCCGCTAACCGATAGTCTGGTCGCTTCCCTCGCCCTCAGCAGTGCTGATTGGGAGTTAAGCCAATTGGTCGTCGACAATGTGCTGCGTGGCAGACGCCGCAGGGCTCAGGGGCGGATCGCGGATGCTGCCGTCCAGTACGCCGCCATGGGCTGGCCGGTCTGCCCGGGTGCGTTCCGCCCGAGTCACGCCCTGCGATCGGCAGGCCTGGTTCGTTCGTGCTCGTGTGATCGCATCGGCTGCCCCGCACCGGGCGCGCATCCGGTTTCGCCGGCCTGGCAGACGCTGGCGAGCACCGATCCGGAGGTTGTCGCGCGGTGGTGGCTCGCGATGCCGGAAGCCAGTGTGGTGCTGCCGACTGGCCGCATCTTTGACGTCCTTGACGTGCCAGCAAGCGCTGGCCTGAGCGCGCTTGCGCGCATCAAGCGGCTGGGCCAGCCGGGTCCGATAGCGCTGTGCCCCGGCGATCGGGCGCACTTCTATGTGCGCTCCAGGGGTGCCCCAGCCGACGAGCATGAATGGTGGCCGTGTCACCTTGACTGCGAGCCGCAGGAGGTAGCCGAGGTCAGCGGACTGCGCTGGCACTGCCGGGACAGTTTTGTCATCGCGCCGCCGTCACGCGCGGGCACTGGCGAGGCGGCCCGCTGGATCCGCGATCCCGCTACCCACGAGCTGCCCGATAGCCTGTGGCTGCTTGAGGTGCTCGCCGATGCCTGCGAGGAGGCTGGCTGATGGTGTCGGGATCCGGACGACCGAGGTCTGCGGAGTTGTTCCGCCGAGCGACGTCGCTCATGCCTGGCGGTGTTAATTCGCCGGTACGTGCGTTCGGCTCGGTAGGCGGCACGCCCGTGTTCATGGCGTCGGGGAACGGCCCCTACCTGACCGACGTCGACGGCAACACGTACGTGGACCTCGTTTGCTCGTGGGGACCGATGATCCTCGGCCACGCCCACCCGGCCGTCGTCGACGCCGTCACCGCGGCTGCGCGGCTCGGTACTTCGTTCGGAGCGGCGACGGCAGCGGAGGCAGACCTCGCAGCTGAGCTAGTCCGGCGCACGCCCGTAGAGAAGATCAGGCTCGTCAACTCGGGCACTGAGGCCACGATGTCGGCTCTACGGCTGGCTAGGGGTTACACGGGGCGCCGGCTCGTCGTCAAGTTTGCCGGCTGCTATCACGGCCACGTAGACGCGCTTCTAGCCGCGGCAGGCTCCGGGGTAGCGACGTTCGGCCTGCCGGACTCGCCGGGCGTCACCGGAGCGGTGGCAGCCGACACCCTCGTCCTTCCTTATAACGACGTGGAAGCCGTCAGGCAGGCGTTCGCGGAGAGAGGCACGGACATCGCGTGTGTCATCGCTGAAGCGTGCCCGGCGAACATGGGCGTCGTGCCGCCGGCCGCAGGCTTCAATGAGCTGCTCTCAGCGCTATGCGGCGAGTACGGATCGCTGTTGATCATGGATGAGGTTCTGACTGGCTTCCGGGTCACCGGGGCTGGCTGGTACGGCCGCGAGGGTATCGCGGGAGATCTGATGACCTTTGGCAAGGTCATGGGCGGCGGGCTGCCCGCTGCGGCATTCGGCGGCCGGTCGGAGATCATGGATCGGCTGGCTCCCGCCGGACCGGTGTATCAGGCAGGCACGCTGTCGGGCAACCCGCTCGCGACCGCCGCCGGCCTAGCGACGCTGCGAGAGTGCGTCCCGGAGGTGTACGCGAGAGTCGACGAGGCCGCTGCCGCAGTAGCCAAGCTGGCAGCGGACGCGCTGACGGCCGCAGGCGTGCCATTCCGTCTTCAGGAGGCAGGCAGCCTTTTTTCAGTCTTCCTCGGCGTCACCGATCCGGTCCGGGATTTCGGTGCAGCTCGCGGCCAGTCGGCCGAGGCCTACGCCGCCTTCTTTCACGCCATGCTCGACCGCGGTGTCTACCTGCCACCGTCGCCGTATGAGGCCTGGTTCCTGTCGGCGGCGCACGACGACGCGGCAGTCAGCCGGGTCGCCGACGCGCTGCCTGCCGCGGCGAGTGCCGCTGCCACGGCGCTTGGCTGACACAGTGCTTGGCTGAAACAGTGCTTGGCTGACCCGGCCTGTCCGCTGCGGCACCCCGGTGGCCGGGTAGTCTGTGGCCGCTATGACCACAACTGACACCTGGCCGCCAGCGGGCACGACTGCCACCGTTCACCTTGTGCGCCACGGCGAGGTCGAGAACCCGAGCCGCGTGATCTACGGCCGCATTCCGGGCTTTCACCTGTCCGAGGCTGGCCGCATGATGGCCAAGGCGGCTGCCGACTTCCTGGCCGGGCGTGATGTCACGGTGCTCCGGTCGTCGCCGCTGGAACGGGCCCGTGAGACCGCGGAGCCCATCGCGGCCGAACTTGGCCTGCCGGTCGAGGTGGACGACAGGCTAGTCGAGCCGTGGAATCACTTTGAGGGGATGCGCTTCGGCGTTGGCGACGGCGCCTTGCGCCAGCCCAAGCACTGGCTGCACCTGCGGAACCCGTTCCGGCCGTCCTGGGGTGAGCCCTACCAGGAGGTCGCGGCGCGGATGCTCGCGGCCGTCGCGGCCGCAGCGCACGCCGCGAACGGTCACGAGGCTGTCTGCGTCAGTCATCAGCTGCCCATCTGGGTGGCCCGCCGCGCGGCCGAGGAGCGCAGGCTCTGGCACGATCCCCGGCGCCGGGAGTGCGCGCTCGGCAGCGTTACGAGCCTGACCTTCGCCGACGGCAAGGTCACGCGGATCGCGTATGCGTCGCCGTCAGGTGAGGGTCGGCGCCAGGTGGCGGGTGCGTAGCGAGCTGGCGGGTAGCGAATTGCCGGCCCGCCGTCACGGCACGGCACGTTGTCCGGCACAATGGGCCCGGTACTACTGCCTGTAGGAGATCGCTCCCGTGTCCCGCATGCCCGTCCCGATCCGGTCGGCGCTAGCCGCTGCCGTGGTCGCGCTCGCCGCAGTGGCGGCGGCCGGATGTGACGGCGGCAACATTGCTGGCGACAACCCGGGCAGCAGCGGCCAGAGCTTCGTCGGCCACAGCTACGAGTCGACCTTCTACGGCGTAGGCCAGCGGCCGGATGCGCCCGCTGTGTCGGGTACCACCATCAGCGGACAGCGGCTCAGTCTGTCGGCCTACCGCGGCGACACCGTCGTCCTGAACTTCTGGGGCTCCTGGTGCGCGCCATGCCGCGCCGAGGCGCCCGCTCTCGCCGAGCTGGCCCGCAAGCTAGGACCGGAGCACGTCAGATTCGTCGGCGTCGACATCCGGGATCAGCCAGATAGCGCCCAGGCATTCATGCAAGCCTTCAACGTGGACTACCCGAGCCTGAACGATCCCGCCGACCAGATCGCGCTGGAGTTCCACAGCACGGTGCCCCCCGCCGCAATCCCCACGACCCTGATCATCGACCGCAAGGGCAGGATCGCGGCTCGCGTCTTCGGCGCATCCAGCTACGCCGACCTGCAGGCACTCATCAGCAAGGTGATCGGCCAGACCGCATGACTGCCGCCGAGGAAGAGGTCATGACCAGCCAGGCCACCGCGCCTGGCGGGACAGGCCGCGCTACTCGGCTTGGCATCAGCGGCTGGCTCAGGTGGAGCTGGCGGCAGCTCACCTCGATGCGCACTGCGCTGATCCTCCTGTTCCTGCTCGCGCTCGCCAGCGTGCCGGGCTCGGTGCTGCCGCAGGAGGGCATCGATCCTGCTGCGGTCACGCAGTACTACCAGTCGCATCCCGCGCTGGCGCCGATCCTGAACCAGCTGTCGCTGTTCAGCGTTTTCGCCGCGCCGTGGTTCGCGGCGATTTACCTTTTGCTGTTCGCGTCCCTGGCTGGCTGTGTGCTGCCGCGCACGGTCCGCCTCGTCGGCTCGGCCCGGCAGCGCCCGCCACGCGCGCCGAGCAACCTCGCCCGGCTGCCGGCGGCCGCGAGCTACAGCACCGACCAGGGGCCTGCTGGCGTGCTCGAGTCTGCGGCTGGCCTGCTCGGCCGGCGCCGGTTCCGACTGCGAACGGGCGAGGGCTGGGTGTCGGCGGAGAAGGGCTACCTGCGCGAGGTCGGCAACCTGCTCTTCCATATCGCGCTGCTCGCCCTGCTCTTCTCGGTTAGCCTCGGCGGGATCTTCGGCTACAAGGCCAATCGCCTGCTCGTCGTCGGCCAGGGCTTCGCCAATACCCCGACGGCGCTGGACGTGTTCCGGCCTGGCCGGCTGGTCGGGCCGGGCAACCTGCAGCCGTTCTCGATCAATCTGCTGAACTTTCACGCGCAGTACGTCACGTCCGGGCCCGAGCTGGACCAGCCGCTCGCGTACAACGCCGGCCTGACCTACCAGACACAGCCGGGCGCGCCGCTGCGCCACTACGTGCTGCGGGTGAACCACCCGCTCGTCGTCGACGGCGTCAGCGTCTACCTGATCGGCCATGGCTACGCGCCGATCTTCAAGGTCACCGACGGTACGGGCAAGGTGCGCTGGGACGGCCCCGTTCCCTTCATACCGGTCGACCAGACCACCCTCACCTCGGAGGGCGTCATCAAGGTGCCGGACGCCCAGCCAAGTCAGCTTGGCTTCGCCGGCGTCTTCGTGCCGTCCGCCGTGGACGTGGGCGGCACGCTCGAGTCCGCCTTCCCGGCCGCGCTGAACCCCCGGGTAAGCCTCGTCGGATTCACCGGCAACCTTGGCCTGAACTCCGGGCAGGCCCAATCGGTGTATCAGCTGGACACCAGCGGTCTGCGGCAACTGAAGATGACGCCCCGCGCCCTGACGGCTGGTCAGTCGCTGAAGTTGCCGAACGGCCTGGGTACCGTGACCTACCTCGGCTATCAGCAGTGGGTCAGCCTGGCGATCACTTACGACCCGGGCCAGCTGCCCGCGCTGATCTCAGGATTCACCGCGCTGGCCGGGCTCATCTTGTCCTTCCTAGTCCGCCGCCGCCGGGTATTCGTCCGGGCCGTCGCGGCAGCCGACGGCCGCACGCTGGTCACCGTTGGCGGCCTCGCCAGATCCGATGCAGCCGGTGGTTTTGAGATCGAGTTCGCCGAGCTGGCCGAGCTGCTACGGGCCGAGCACGGCGGCACCGCGGCTGCGACCCCGGCGGCCGGCCCCACGCGCCAGATCGCTGACGCCGAGAACGAGTCGACCGAGCACGCGCGT
>DATHQE010000185.1:0-2645 GCA_035483035.1 Streptosporangiaceae bacterium
TCGTCGTGATGGCGGGCCTCGGCCTGGACGCGAGAATGCTCCGCGACACCAGCGAACCGCTCAAGCGGCGCCTCGGCTGGGCCGCGTACGCGGTATCCGCAGTGCACCACCTGCGGGACCGGCCGATGCGCGTGACAGTGGTAGCCGACGGCGCTCAGCCGGTGCGGATGCGAGCAAGCGCCGTCATTGTCGGCAACGTGGGCTCGCTGCGGGGCGGCCTGCCGCTCATGCCAGCCGCCCGGCCCGACGACGGGCTGCTCGACGCCGTGGTGCTGAATGCCCGCGGCCTGACTGGCTGGCTCGTAGTGGCCGCGCAGGTCCTCACGCGCCGCGCGGGGAGTGACCGGCTGACGAGGATCCAGTTCAAGAAGCTTCGCCTCGAGGTCGACCGGCTGCAGCCGTGGGAGCTCGACGGCGAGTTCATGGGCGAGACGACGCAGCTCACGGTCACCGCGCTGGCGGGCAAACTCGTGCTGCGGGTGCCGCCTGCCGACCACGAGCCTCCGGGCCAGCTGCCTGCGGACCAGGAGCAGGCTAGCCAGGAGCCGGCCGCCCAGGAGCCCTCGGCTATCGGCGCAGTCGCCGCGCCCGGCGAGCCAGCAGCAACGTAATTCGGCGCTCGGCCAGCTGCTCGGTGTGCAGGCTCAGCCACGTGCAGACGGCGGCGAGCGGCAACTCCACCGCAGCGGCGAGCAGAATCGACTCGGCCACCTGCTTCCCCGGCGTGGTCATGATGTCGAACCAGGCGTCGACGACCAGCAGCACGGCGGTCGCGGCCGCGCAGATAGCGAGGTACCGGGAGCGGCGCAGCGCGAAATAGGCCGTACTGGCCAGGGCGGCTATCAACATGACGTCGAACCCTGTCCAGGCGACGTCGTAGTGGGGTGACAGCTGCCGGGATGGCAGGGACTCACCCAGGTAGATCGTCCATGGCAGCAAGGCCAGGGAAAACAAGGCAAACAGCGGGCCGGCCCAGCGCACGATGCGCGCGTCGTCGACGAGCACCTCGTTCTCCGGCTCGGCCGCCGGCGGCACCAGGTCGTCGATCTTGCCGAGCACCTCATCGGGCGCGCTCAGGACATCATCTGACGTGCCCGCGAGCCGCTCACGGTCCGGCGATGCCTGCACGGCTCCTCCAACGCGACACCTCGGTGCGGCAACGCCGCCTGGGCCGGGACTACCCAGTCCGGTGCGTCTCGAACACGCCGTTTGCTGCGACCAGCCGGAAAGCCGGCTGCGGGCTCGGGGATCCGTCCGGCATCATGCCGTATGGCCACGGACCCGCAGCACGACGTCATGCACGAGCACTACGAGCTTGGCAAGGAGGCGGACCGGCTCGCCAGTTCGGGCGCCGGGCGGCTGGAGTTCGAGCGGACTCAGGAGATAGTGCTGCGGCACCTGCCGACGCCGCCGGCCACCGTCGCCGACATCGGCGGCGGGCCGGGTCGGTACGCGCTGTGGCTGGCAGGACTTGGTTACCGCGTCGTGCACCGTGATCTCATACCGCTGCACGTCGAGCAGGTGCGCATGAGTGCCGGAACGGGCTCGCCTGTCGACTCCGCCATCGGGGATGCGCGCAGCCTGGACATCGCCGACGCGAGCGTCGACGCCGTGCTGCTGCTCGGGCCGCTTTACCATCTGAGCCGGCGGGCCGACCGCGTGCAGGCGCTCCGCGAGGCGCGGCGAGTAGTGCGGCCAGGAGGCCCGGTATTCGGCGCCGGCATCTCCCGGTGGGCTACTCGCCTGGACGGGATGCTGCGGCTTCGGATCTACGAGCGGGCTCCGGCGGCTGCCGATCTGATCGGACCGCTGGAGCGGACCGGCGTGATGCCGCCGCTGACGCCCGGCGGATTCAACGGGTTCGCGCACCGTCCTCGGCAGCTTCGGGCCGAATTCGCGTCCGCGGGGCTCGCTGTCGAAGATTTGGTGTGCGTCGAAGGTGCCTCGTTCCTGCTTAATGATCTTGATGACCGAGCTGCTGACGACCGCGCGTGGCAGGTCATCCTGGATTCAGCCAGGGCTCATGAGCGAATACCCGAGCTCATGGGACTCGGCTCGCACCTGCTGGCCACGGGCGTGCGCCGATGATGCTCCGGCCGTCGGCCGGCCGGAGCCGGACTCGATGCGAAGGCCTCGCGGTAGCCTGGCCCGCGTGCGGCTGACGGAATTCTGGGAGCGGATGCGGGCGCAGTTCGGCGAGGTGTACGCCGACAGCGTCGCCAAGGATCATGTGCTGTCCTCGCTCGGCAGCCGGACGGTGAACCAGGCGCTGGCCGACGGCGAGGAAGCCAAGGTCGTCTGGCGGGCCGTGTGCGAGGCGTTCCGCATTCCGGAGCGGCGGCGGTGAGCCGCCGGAGCTTCGGGTGCTGACCTTGCCGCCCGCCGAGCGCCAGGTTGTGCTCGTCACCGGGCCGCCCGGAGCTGGCAAGACCACGCTTGCCGAGGCACTCGCGGCCGAGCTCGGGTTTGCGCTGTTCGCCAAGGACCACATCAAGGAAATGCTGCACGACACGCTTGGTGCAGAACCCGATCTGGCCTGGTCGCGCCGGCTCGGCGGAGCGGCGATGGAGCTGCTCTGGGCCCTGGCTGGGTGTGCGCCGACGGCGGTGCTGGAGGCCAACTTCTGGCCCGATGACCCGCGGCAC
>DATHQE010000186.1:0-3357 GCA_035483035.1 Streptosporangiaceae bacterium
CGACCACGTAAACGTTGAGACCGCCCGCGTCGCCGGTCCCTGGCTGCTCGAGCGGCGATGTGTGAACGCTGACGGTCGCGATGCGCCGTGGATAGCGTCGCGGCACTTGCCCTCACCTCCGGAACTGACCAACCCTTGAGCAGGCTCCCGTGTTCCCGTCCGACGGGACCGGCTTTGCGGTACTTCATCAGGGGAAATGACCACGTTCCCCTCATGTTTTATAGGTTTTTGCCCCTCCTGCGATCCCGTGCGGCCGCGGCCTTACGGTGGGACCCGGCTAGGATCTGCGCCATGAGCACGCTCATCATGGTCAGGCACGGCGAGAGTGAATGGAACGACAAGGGGCTGTTCACCGGCTGGGTCGATGCCCGGCTATCGGGACGCGGCGAGGCGGAGGCCGTGCAGGCTGGCGTGCAGCTCACCGAGGCTGGGCTCCGGCCTGATGTCGTGCACACCTCTGTACTGAGCAGGGCAATCCAGACCGCCAACCTCGCGCTAGACACGGCCGGACTGAGCTGGCTGCCGGTCCGCCGGTCCTGGCGGCTGAACGAGCGCCACTACGGCGCGCTGCAGGGCAAGGACAAGGCGGCGACCAGGGCTGAGTATGGCGACGAGCAGTTCATGCTGTGGCGAAGGTCATATGACGTGCCGCCACCGCCGCTGGCCGACGACGACCCGCTGTCGCAGGCGGGCGACCCGCGCTACGCGCTGCTGCCGGACGAACTGCTGCCCCGGACTGAATGCCTCCGCGACGTCGTCCAGCGGATGCTGCCGTACTGGTACGACGTGATCATCGGTGACCTGGCGGCCGGCCGGACGCCGCTCGTGGTCGCGCACGGTAACTCGCTCCGGGCCCTGGTCAAGCACCTCGACGGGATCAGCGACAGCGATATCGCTGAGCTGAACATCCCCACCGGCATGCCGCTGGTCTACGAGCTCGACGACAGGTTCCGGCCGGTGCAGCCGGGCGGGCGGTACCTCGACCCGCAGGCTGCGGCGCAGGCAGCGGAGGCCGTGCGGGCGCAGGGCGCTGCCAGGCCCTGACGGTGACCTTCCCTCCGATGGTGCCTATCGCGCACAATCGACGTGGACGATATCAGTCGGCGTGGTGAACATTTCGCGAATAGCCGCTGGTAGCGCCGCTCGGCAGTGGGCGGGACGATGCGCTCCGCATAACATCAAACCGTGGAGATGGGGGTGCAAGCAGTCATGTCTACGGACATGTCAGACACAGGCCAGTCTCTAGACGACAGGCTGCCCCCAGGCATCAGCTCCGTGCTCGCCGTACTCCTGTCCTCCGCGGTCGTCCTTGACAGCGACGACCGGGTGCTCAGCTCCAGCGCGGCCGCCCGCGAGTTTGGCCTCGTCGAGGATGACCGGCTAGTGGTCGGCGAGCTGCTCGCCCTGGCCCGTCAGGTCCGCCGCGAGGGGCTGCCCCGCGAGGGCGAGATCGACATCATGACCAGCCGCTTCAACGGGCGGGCGACGAGCTTCGCGGTCCGGGTGGCACCGCTTGGGCCGGCGGTGGGTGATGGCGGCCTGATCCTGCTACTGGCTGAGGACCAGACCGAGAGCCGTCGGGTGGACGAGGTGCGCCGCGACTTCGTGGCCAATATCAGCCATGAGCTGAAGACTCCCGTCGGCGCGCTAGCGCTGCTGGCCGAGACCGTCGAGGAGGCTGCCGACGATCCCGAGGCAGTGCTGCGCTTCGCGGGCCGCATGCGGCAAGAGGCTTCCCGGCTCACCGACCTGGTGCAGGACCTGATCATGCTGTCCCGCATCCAGGCCGCCGAGCCGGTGCCAGCGCCCAATCCGGTGACGGTCGACGATGTCGTGGCCGAGGCGGTTGACCGGGTCCGGATGCGGGCCAGCGCCCGCGGCATCTCGCTCGAGATCAGCGGTGAGCGCGGCATCACGATCATGGGCGACGAGGATCTGCTCGTCACCGCGGTGCGCAACCTCCTGGAAAACGCGGTGGCCTACAGCCCCGACAAGACCCGGGTGCTGATCGGCACTCGTACCGCGTCGAGCTGGATGGCCGAGATCAGCGTCACCGACCAGGGCATCGGCATACCAGAGCGAGATCGCGAGCGGATCTTCGAGCGGTTCTACCGGGTCGACCCGGCCCGGTCACGGGCGACCGGCGGCACCGGGCTGGGGCTCGCCATCGTCAAGCACGTCACGGCGGCGCACGGGGGCAGCGTCGCGGTCTGGAGCCAGGAAGGCAACGGCTCCACGTTCACACTCCGGCTCCCGCTTCGGGCGAGGCGCGGCCTGCCGGCCAGCAAGGATCAGCCAACAGCGCGGACGGACCACGCGCACGCGCGATCTGTCAGGGAGGCAGTGAAGTGACTCGGGTACTCGTTGTCGAGGACGAGGAATCCTTCAGCGACGCGCTGTCATACATGCTGCGCAAGGAGGGGTTCGAGGTCGCCGTGTGCCCGACCGGGCCCGATGCGATCGAGACATTCGACCGGACCGGTGCCGACCTCGTGCTGCTCGACCTGATGCTGCCCGGCCTGCCGGGCAGCGAGGTGTGCCGGACGCTGCGCGAGCGGTCCAACGTGCCAGTGATCATGCTGACCGCCAAGGACAGCGAGATCGACAAGGTCGTCGGCCTGGAACTGGGCGCCGACGACTACGTGACCAAGCCGTTCTCCTCCCGTGAGCTTGTTGCGCGGATGCGCGCCGTACTCCGCCGCCGTGGCGACATCGACGAGCCAGTCAGCTCGATCATGGAGTCCGGCCCGGTGCGGATGGATGTGGACCGGCACGTCGTCACGGTACGCAGCCAGCAGGTGCAGCTGCCGCTGAAGGAGTTCGAGCTGCTCGAAGTCCTGCTGCGCAACGCGGGGCGGGTGCTCACCCGGATGCAGCTCATCGACCGGGTCTGGGGTGCTGACTACGTGGGCGACACCAAGACGCTGGACGTTCACGTCAAGCGGCTGCGGGCCAAGATCGAGACCGAGCCGACGAACCCGCGCCACATCGTGACCGTGCGAGGGCTGGGATACAAGTTCGAGCCCGTCGGCTAGCCAGCCCGATGATGCGCTAGCTGCTCGGGCGCGCTAGCTGCTCGGGCTGGGCTAGCTGCTCGGGCTGGGCGAGGGTGACGGCGACGCGCTGGCACTAGTGCTCGGCGACGTGCTGGCGCTTGGACTCGCCGACGCGCCGGCGTGCCCCCTGCGGCGCTTGGCTGCCGCCGTCGCCAGTGCGGCCGAGGGGGTCGGCTGCGGCGGCGCGTAGGTCACGTAGTGGGCGGCCCGGGCAAACACCGGAACGAAGAGCGGGATCGGGCCTGCCTTCGCGAAGGTCAGCACCATCTTGATGGTCGTGCCGCTCACCAGCGGCCGGGTC
>DATHQE010000187.1:0-5036 GCA_035483035.1 Streptosporangiaceae bacterium
CCGCTGTACGGGTGGATCGCCGACGGCTACTGGGAGGACGTGGGCTCGCTCGAGAGCTACGTCAAGGCCCAGGCCGACGTGCTGACCGGCAAGGTCAGCGTCCAGATCGACGGGTTCGAGGTGTCGCCTGGCGTCTGGATCGCCGACGGCGCCGAGGTCGACCCGGAGGCGATCCTGTCGGGCCCGCTGTGCATCGGCGACTACGCCAAGATCGAAGCCGGCGCGCAACTGCGCGAGTTCTCGGTCGTCGGCAGCAACGTTATCGTCAAGGAGGGCGCGTTCCTGCACCGGGCGGTCGTGCACAACAACGTCTACGTTGGCCGCGGCGTGACGCTGCGCGGCTGCGTCATCGGCAAGAACACCGACGTGATGAGCCAGGCCCGGATCGAGGAAGGCGCGGTCGTCGGGGACGAGTGCGTGATCGAGCCAGACAGTTACGTGTCGGCCGGGGTGAAGGTCTACCCGTTCAAGACGATCGAAGCCGGCGCGGTGGTCAACACCAGCGTGATCTGGGAGTCACGCGGCCAGCGGACCCTGTTCGGGCCGCGGGGCGTCTCCGGGCTGGTCAACGTCGAGATCACGCCCGAGCTGTGCGTCCGGCTGGCGAGCGCGTACGCGACCACGCTGAAGAAGGGTTCCGTCGTCACCACCTCGCGGGACGCGTCACGGGCGGCGCGGGCGCTGAAGCGGGCCGTGCACGGCGCGCTGAACGCCAGCGCGATCAACGTGGTCGACCTGGAGGCGCAGCCCATGCCGCTGGCCAGGTTCCAGACTGCGCGCAGCGACTGCAGCGGGGGGATCGCGCTCCGCACAACCCCTGGCGATCCCCAGTCGCTCGACATCATCTTCATGGACGCCGATGGCGCCGACTTGTCGCAGTCGGCGCAGCGCAAGCTGGAGCGGGTGTTCTCCCGGCAGGAGTTCCGGCGCGCATTCCCTGGCGAGATCGCGGAGCTGTCCTACCCGCCCAGGGTGATCGAGGCCTACACGCACGAGCTGCTCCGGTCCGTCGACATGACCGGCGTCTTCGGTGCGGGACTGCGGGTGGTCGCTGACTGTGCCGGCGGAACTACGTCGCTGGTGCTGCCCGGGTTGCTCGGCAAGATCGGCGTTGACGTGCTGACCGTGAACAACCGCCTGGACGAGGCCTCGCCGACGCAGTCGGTGGCAGTGGTCCGGGCCGACATGCACCGGCTGGCCGAGCTGGTGTCCTCGTTCGGCGCGGCGTTCGGCGTGCGCTTCGACCCGGTAGGCGAGCGGATCGCGCTCGTCGACGACAAGGGCGCCCTGGTCAGCGATGATCGCGCGCTGCTTGTGGTGCTCGACCTCATCGCGTCCGAGAAGCGGCGTGGCCGGGTCGCCCTGCCGGTGACCACCACCAGGGTGGCGGAGGACGTCTGCCGCTTCCACGGCGTCGAGGTCATCTGGACCCCGACCTCGTTGCACGGCCTGTACGAGGCCGCGGCCGGCCCGGATGTGATCTTCGCCGCCGACGGCAACGGCGGGTTCGTGGTGCCGGGCTTCTCCCGCTCCATCGACGGGATCGCCGCGTTTGCCCAGCTGCTTGGCCTGGTCGCCAGGACCAGGCTGACGCTCAGCCAGATCCAGGCACGGATCCCGGAAGCCAACCTGCTCAGGCGGCTGATGCCGACGCCGTGGGCCGCCAAGGGCATGGTGATGCGGACCGTCGTCGAGGCCGCCGGTGACAAGGAGATCGACACCACCGACGGCGTCCGGGTGATCGAGCCCGACCGAGGCTGGGTCCTGGTACTGCCCGATCCGTCCGAGGCTGTGACCCACCTGTGGGCCGAGGGCAAGGACGCCGATACTGCCCAATCGCTGCTGGACGACTGGGCCGCTGTCGTGGAACGGGCCGGGCGCTGACAGCCTCGAGCCGCCAGACTGGCGGCGAGCATGCCGTTAGCCGTGAGACAATCGCCGCTCAGGTTGCGATGGCAAACGGCATGGCTGTTCTACAGCCGCCAGGCGGAGGTGCGCCAACATGTGGCGAAGGCGTCGCGACGACGCCCAGCACGGATCCGGCAGGTCAGAGACGCGCCCGGCGAGGGGCCGGGCCCGGCACTGGCGGGCGCGGCGTGCCTGGCGCATGGACCGGCAAGCCGAGGCGCAGGTAGCGTGGACAGCGTTGCCGGACACGGGTCTGCCGGAGTACGCGCGGGTGCCGGCCTCTGCGGGTGCCGTTGCGGCTTCCGTCGGTCACCGGACGAATGAGAGGCTCGGCGATCTGATGCCCAGCGTTTTCTGCACCAGCTGCGGTGAAGCCAATCCGGACGGCGCGCGGTACTGCTCGCGCTGCGGCTCGCCGCTAGTCCGGCGGGCAGGCGGTGGGGTAGCGGACACCACGTCGACCATCTCGATCGGCGGCGGCGATTTCGATGTTGATCAGGGTGACGAAGCCGATGCTGATGCTGCTGCCGTCGCCGCGCTGCCGCCGGGCACTGCGCTGCTTGCGGTTCGCCGTGGCCCGAACGCTGGCAGCAGGTTCCTGCTCGACGCCGATCTGACGCTCGTCGGCCGTCATCCCGATAGCGACATCTTCCTGGACGACGTGACGGTCTCGCGGCGCCATGCCGAGTTCTACCGGCAGGGCGGCCGGTTCACCGTGCGGGACGTGGGCAGCCTGAACGGCACCTATGTCAACCGGGAGCGGATCGAGGAAGCGAGCCTCAGCCAGGGCGACGAGGTGCAGGTCGGCAAGTTCCGGCTTGTGTTCCTGCTCGGACCAGGGTCGGCGGCCGAGTATGGCGGAGGCGTGCAGGTCGGGGGATGAACGCGCAGCCAGCCCGGGGGTACCTCAGCATCAGTGAGGTGCTGGCCCAGCTCCGCGGTGACTTCCCGGATATCAGTCATTCCAAGATCCGGTTCCTTGAGACCGAGGGCCTCATCAGCCCGGCGCGCTCGCCAAGTGGATACCGCCGGTTCTGCGCGGCCGACGTCGACCGGCTCAGATTCATCCTCGCCGCTCAGCGCGACCAGTACCTGCCGCTGCGGGTCATCAAGGAGCGCCTGGCTGACGTGGACCCGCCCGAGGGTGACCGGCTGCTCTCCCGCCGTGAGCTGGCAGCCGAGGCGGGCGTGAGCGAGGCGCTGCTCACCGAGCTGGAGACCTTCGGCCTGCTGCGGCGGGTGGGCCGCAATTACGGCCCGGACGCGCTGCAGGTCGCGAGGACCGCGGTTGCGCTGACAGCGTACGGCGTGGAAGCGCGCCACCTGCGCGCGGTTCGTGCGGCCGCGGAGCGGGAGACCACGATGATCGAGAGCCTGGTGGCGCCCATCGTGCGGCAGCGGGCTAGCGGCGCCAGGGAACTGGCCGCCCGGACCGCCGGCGAGCTCGCTGACCTCGTGCTCCGGCTGCACGGCGCACTGGTGGCCGGCACGCTGGCCGAGGCCGGCCTCACTGAGGCAGCCCCGCGCTCCAGCCCGCCGGAGACCGCAGGCTGGCAGGACGCTATTGGGGGTGTACTTTGACAAAGGGAGTGCCTGCAGGCCGAAGGGGAATGCCTGTAGGCAGGTCCGCTAGGAACCGTAGCGCGCAGGCGCGGATAGGGACGGAGCCGCCGTGAGGCAGATGGAGGTCGTCGGCGTCCGGGTGGAGATGGCCACGAACAACCCCATCGTCTTGCTGAAGGAGACAGACGGGGAGCGTTACCTGCCGATCTGGATCGGACCGAATGAGGCCACGGCGATCGCCTTCGCCCAGCAGGGCATGGTGCCGCAGCGGCCGCTGACGCACGACCTGATGCGAGACATGCTGGAAGCGCTGGAGATCCGGCTGACGACCGTCAACATCACGGCCCTGCGGGACGGGATCTTCTTCGCCGACCTGATCTTTTCTAACGGCCGAGAGGTCAGCGCCCGGCCGTCGGATTCCATCGCGCTGGCGCTGCGGACGGGGGCCGCGATCTACGTCCGGGACGAGATACTCGACGAGGCGGGAGTGGCGATCCCGGACGAGCAGGAAGACGAAGTCGAGAAGTTCCGCGAGTTTCTGGACTCCATCACCCCTGAGGACTTTGGCCGGTCTACCTGACCGGCCGGCGCGCCGCCAGGGTCGTTGACGCGGCTACTGTCTGCGGCCTAACGTGCGAAAGGTGTACCCGGACGGTGAGAGTGTGCCAGTGACGAGAGCCTCGCGGCCGTCCAGCGCCAGCCATCCGTCCAGCGCTAGCCATCCGGCCGGTGAGCAGCAGCTCCTCTTCGGCGCCGAGGCGGCTGCCCAGGCTGACGATCTCGGCTACCGGGGACCGACCGCCTGCGCCGCGGCGGGCATTACCTACCGGCAGCTCGACTACTGGGCCCGGACTGGCCTGGTCGAGCCCAGCGTCCGGCCGGCCAGTGGCTCTGGGTCCCAGCGCCTCTACGGCTTCCGGGACATTCTGGTCCTGAAGGTAGTGAAGAGCCTCCTCGACACCGGTATCTCGCTGCAGCAGATCAGGGCGGCGGTCATGCACCTGCGTGAGCGGGGCTCTGCTGACCTGGCTCAGGTGACGCTGATGAGCGATGGCGCCAGCGTTTACGAGTGCACGTCGCCGGATGAGGTCATTGACCTGCTGCAAGGCGGCCAGGGCGTGTTCGGCATCGCGCTCGGCCGAGTCTGGCAGGAGGTCGAGGGCACGCTGGCCGAGCTGCCAGGGGAGCGAGCCGAGGACGAGTCTGATGAGCTCGCCAGCCGCCGGGCGCGCAAGACCGGTTGAGCTGCTCGCGGCGATCTACCGGGATGCTGCCGGTGCTTGGCTAATTGACTAGAGCGTCGAGTTATGTCGTGTTATGGTGACCCGCGTGGCGGCCACGATCTCGGTGCAGAATCTACGCAAGTCATACGGATCGATGGTTGCCGTCGCGGGCGTCAGCTTCGAGGTCGAGCAGGGGGAGTTCTTCGGCATCCTTGGCCCGAACGGGGCGGGCAAGACCACCACGCTGGAGATGCTGGAAGGCCTGCGCAAGCCCGATGACGGCCAGCTGACCGTCCTCGGCCTGCCACCGTGGCCGCGCAACCCGGCGCTGCTGCCACGGAT
>DATHQE010000188.1:0-9163 GCA_035483035.1 Streptosporangiaceae bacterium
AACTCAGCCCTGACCTCCGGGTTGCCCCAGTTGAGGTCGGGCTGCTGCGGCGCGTACAGATGCAGGTACCACTCGCCCGGCTGGCCGTCCGCCTCGGTGACCCGAGTCCAGGCGGATCCGCCGAACATCGACGGCCAGTCATTGGGTGGCAGCTCGCCCGAATCCCCGCGGCCTGGCCGGAACCAGAACCTCGCCCGCTCGGCCCTACCGGGCCCTGCCGCCATGGCTGCCCTGAACCACCGGTGCTGCTCTGAGCAGTGGTTCGGCACGAGGTCGATGATGATCTTGAGGTCGTGGTCGTGCACGGCGCGAATCAGCGCCTCGGCCTCGGTGAGGGTGCCGAACACCGGGTCGATATCGCGGTAGTCGGCTACGTCGTAGCCGCCGTCGGCCATCGGCGACACGTACCAAGGAGTGAGCCAGACCGCATCCACACCGAGGTCGCGTAGGTACGGTAGGCGGCTGGCCAGGCCGGCCAGGTCGCCGACGCCGTCACCGTTGCCGTCAGCGAAGCTGCGCAGGTAGACCTGGTAGACGGCCGCGGCGTGGTGCCACGCAGGCTCGGCTGCCGCCGAGCCTGCCGAGGCGAGCTGATGGGGCTGCTCAGCCACCCTTGCTGTCCGTGCCGGCGCGGTGCCGGGCCTTGCCGGCGGCCGGCGGGGCGCTGGCCCCCGAATCTGGCAGGCCGGCGGCGATGTCCTCCCGGCGCTCCTTGCGGACCTCGCGGGCCTTGACCGCGATGAGCACGACGAGCATCAAGATGACCAGCCCGGCCAGCGCGTCGCTCGCGTGCGAGAAGTTCTTCGACACCTTGCCCCAGTCGCTGCCGAGCTCGTAACCAATCACGGACAGGACGGTCGCCCAGACGGCCGTGCCGATCACGTTGAAGATCTCGAACTGCAGCACTGGCACTTCCATGAAGCCGGCGACCAGGCCGACGAAAGCACGGACCAGTGGGACAACCCTGGCGACGGCGACCGACCAGGCGCCCCGGCCGCCAAAGAACCGTTCGGCGCGCTCGACGTCCTTCCTCGTCATCAGCAGGTACCTGCGGTACCGCTCGACCGTGTGGCGTCCGCCGAGGCGGCCCAGGCCGTATGCGGCAGATGACCCGGCCAGCTCACCGACTGTGCCCAGGATGATCACGAGCGGCAGGCTGAGATGGCCCTGATAGGCGAGCACGCCCGCGAAGCCGAAGGTGATCTCGGACGAGATCGGGATGCAGCATGCCTGGACGAAGGCGAAGATGATCAGCGCCCAGTAGCCGGCATCGGTGAGGAAGGTCGTCATGCTCACAGTTTCTACAGCATCGCCGGCGATGCGCGGGTCACTGGGAGCAAGCTCGGCGTCAAGTTCGTGCGAGATACAGAAAAAATTGTGCCCCGCCCCCTCGGGGAGGGCGGGGCACTGGTGCCGGCGGCCTGGGCGGGGGATGCCCGGCGCCTGGCGGTCCGGTCGGGCCTTGGGGGGAGTAGGCCAGCCGGATGCTGGGGCTACTGCAAGTGCATCGCGATCTGCTTGACCAGGTTCGCGGCCTGCGCCTCCCATCGGGCGTACGCCAGCGGGAAGCCCGACTTCTGCACTGCCTGGGCGTTGGCCCACAGTGGCTGGCTGGCCCAGGCTGGGTTGCTGGCCTGATACTGATGCAGCGCACCCAGGAACGCGTCGGCGGCAAAGGCGGGGTCGGTGATCTGAGCCGCCGTGCCCCAGCCCATCGACGGCCGCTGCTGGAACAGTCCGAGCGAGTCCTGGTCGCCATAGCTGAGATTTTGCAGCTGCGACTCCTGCATCGCCGTGGCGACCGCGATGACCGCGGCGCGGACGCCCATTCTCTTGTCCAGGGCCTGTCCCACGATGGTGTTGGCGTTGGCCAGCTGCGCGGGCGACAGCGGCATCCAGACTTGCGGGCCGCTGGTCGCGACCGGCAGCAGCTGGTCCCAAGCGGGCAGTTGGCCGTGCCGCGCCAGGACCGGGTTGGTCTGCTGGTTGATCGCCGCCCGCACCTGCGCCCACGTTGGCGGAGGCGGCGGCTGGCTCGCAGCCGGCGCGTCCCGCCGGGACGCGACCCCGTGGGATGTGATGCCGAGCGATGTAGCCCCGCGAGCGCCGGCCCCGCGCTGGCCAGTCACCCCGGCCGTCCGCGAGGCGGCAACGAGCGCGGGCCGGGCGGCCGCCGAGCCGCTGACGGTGGCAGCGCTTGCGGCGGTCGCGGAGCCGGCCCCAGCCAGGGCAAGCGCCGCGCCGACGTAGATGAGCGATCTCTTGCGGCCGCGTAGGGCGCTGGCCATTCGCTCGGCGCCGGCCGCGGCGAGGTGAGCGCCTCGCTCGCGGGTGACGCGCGACAGAAGGTCAGAGCGGATCATCGGCTTCCTTCCTGCATGTGTTCGCTGCCCGGGTCGGCGTTGGCCGGCCGGGTTGAGCCGGCCGGCACACCGGCGAGCTCCACGCATGCGGGGGCGCATGCGTCGCGTATTCAGGCAGGCCGAAGCCGGCTCGCGGGTGCGATGCCGGTGTCGGCCCAGGACAAATGCCGGCGCTGGGGGGTGGGGGGGGGGGGAAGGCCGGCTGCCCGGTGAGGATCAGTAGGTGTAACGCCGCTGTCGCGACGTCACCATCCCGATATGAGGCTTGTCACTACCGCTCAGTAACAGGAATAAGACTCTCCGTAGTTGACCGCTGCAGGCCAGGCACCCGGACGGGCCCGCGATCGGCGCTTGCCGGCGTCGCTAGCGACCTCGGCTTACCGGGTGTCGCTGACGACCTCGGCCGGGCTGCCAGGGCGCTGGCCGTCGGCCGTGCGCCGTCCGGATCGGCCCCGCATCAGGGCGATCGCGGCCGCGATGGCGGCGATGGCGACGGCGAGCCACGGCACGTAGTCGCCGAGGCGGTCATAGAAGGTCCGGGCCGAGGCCAGGGGAAGCGCCAGGTGGACGAGAACGACACCCCGGTAGCTGGTGCCCGCCCAGGCCAGCAGCCGGCCGCGAGCGTCGAACGCGGCAGAGTCGCCAGTCAGTGCTGCCTGCACGACCGGACGCCCCGTCTCGGCCGCCCGCAAGGCGCTGAGGGCGGCGTGCTGGGCCGGAGCCCAGCTCGCCTGGAAGGTGGAGTCGGAGGTCTGGTAGATGATCACCTGAGCGCCGTGATCGGCATCCACCCGTGACATGTCGGGAAACGCCGACTCGAAGCAGATGAGCGGCCCGAACGTGAGCGGCTGACCGCCGGGCAGGGCGGCACGCAGCACGTGCGCGCCGGTGCCAGGCATGACGTTCTGCGCGGCTGCGCGGCTGATCTTGGTCAGCCAGCCGAGCACGTGGCGGAACGGGATGTACTCCCCGAACGGAACGAGCCTGGTCTTGACGTACCGGCCACGGACGCCGGCACTGGTGATGAGGGTGGCCTGCTTGGACTGCGCGCCCGCCGGGCTCAGCGCGTCCTGATTAGCCAGGACCTCGGCGCGACCGATCCTGGCGGCCTGCTCGACGCCGGCCAGCAGGCTCGGGTGAGTCGCGAGGTCGTAACCGACGCTGCTCTCGCCCCACACGAACAGGTCCGCGTGGCCGGCGTAGCTTGCCGTCAGCGCTTCGTTGCGGGCCAGGCGCGCGGCGGGGCCGGCGACGATGCCCGGCTGGACCAGCGCGATCGTCAGTGGCCGGGCAGCAGGGGCCGGCGCGGTCAGCGCGAAGGCTAGGGGACCGGCGCCGATGGCGAGGAGCGCGCCGCCGAGGCCGGCCAGCCGGATGACCGGCGTTTTGGCGACGAGGGCGACCAGCAGGCCGGTGTTGGCCGTTACCAGCGCGAAGCTGACGAGCCAGATACCGCCGACCGCCGCGAGGGCGAGGAGCGCCGGGTGCTGCCACTGGCTAGCCCCGAGCACCGCCCACGGCCCGCCGATGCCCTGCCACGACCGGATCCACTCGCCGAGCAGCCAGCAGCTTGGCACGACAGCGAGCGCGGCGAGAGCGCGTCTGCCCGTGATGGGCGGCCGCAGCAGCGACCAGATGGCGATCCCGACCACGCTCCACAGCAGGCCGAGGACGATCGCGACCAGCAGCAGCCCGGGCCCGAGGTTCGGCGCGAGCCAGTACATCGCGGCGAGCAGGTAGCCGGCGCCGAACCACCAGCCCCGTACCGCTGCCTCGCGCCTGGTGGACGCGGCGCGCATCAGCGCGAGACCGGGAACGAGCCCGAACCAGGCCAGGAACTCCAGGTTCGCAGCCGGGAAGGCCAGGACCGGGATAGCCCCGGCCAGCAATGCGCCATACCGGGCGGGCTGCCGGAAAGCGCGCCAGAAAGACACGCTCTTATTCTGCTGTCTGCTGGCGAACGGCGGACAGGCGGCGCCGCTCTCGGATCAGGCCGGTGATCGCCAGCGCCAGTGCGGCCAGGGTGGCCAGCGTGATGACGCCTTCGGGCCAGCCGCCGACCCGGTCGGCCAGCGTGGTGGCAGTGCGCAGGGGTACCTGTGACTCGATCTCCGCCTGCCGCCACATCCTGCTGCTGGCCAGCAGACTGCCGTCCGGTGCGATGATCGCGCTGATGCCCGTGGTGGAGGCGACGACGACGGCCCGGTCGTGCTCGATGGCGCGGATCCGCGCCATGTCGAGCTGCTGCAGCGTCTCGCCGGTCTGCCCGTCCAGCTCGAAGTCGGCGTCGTTGGTCTGCACAGTGAGCAGGTTGGCCCCCGCGGCCACCTCGGAGGAGACCAGGCCGTCGAAACCGACCTCATAACAGATGACGTCGCCGAGGCGTATCTTGCCGACGCGGAAGACCACGGCCTGGTGACCGGGCGTGAAGTTGACCGGCTGCAGCGAGGGCAGGGACGTGACCGTGTCCAGCAGCCCGCGGAAGGGGATCACCTCGCCGAACGGCACTAGTCTCCGCTTGACGTAGGTCGCCACCGGTCCCTTCCCCGGCAGCCACAGCTGCCCGGCATTGCGGACCGGGTCCTGGAGAACGGCGCCGACGAGCACCGGCCGGTCGATGGCTGCGACGGCGCCCGAGATCACGTCGAAGACGTAGGGGTTGAAGCGCGGGTCCTGGTCAGTAGAGTTCTCCGGCCACACGACGAGGTCAGGAGGAGTTGCGCGGCCGCTCGCGACCCGGGCAGCCAGGCGCCCTGTCGCTGTCGCGTGGTTCTGCGTCACGGTGGCGGCTCGTAGCAGGTTCGGCAGGTTGCGGGCGTGCGGCACGTCGCCCTGGATCGCGGCCACGACGGCGGTAGGCCCGCCAGCCGCGCCGCCGTCGCCGGGCAGCAGCGCGCCTGCGGCGCACAGCGCCAGCATCGCCGCCAGCGCGAGCGCCGGCCAGATGCGCGCGCGGACGGCGGAGTAGCCGGCAGACGGGCTGGCCAGTCCTACCGCTCCTGCCCGCCTGACCGGGCCTAGGAGCAGCCACGCGAGACAGGCAGCGGTGAGCGCGACGAGGAAGGTCAGGAACGGCGGGCCACCGATTGCTACCCAGCGAGCCGTGGGCGCCGATGCCTGGCTCATGACCAGCCGCCCCCACGGGAAACCCTCCCAGGGCCACCGATCGCGGAGCGCCTCGGCCGCCACCCACCACCCGGCGACCGCGAGCGGCCAGGCTCGCAGTCGCAGCAGCAGCCACTGCCCCAGCGTCAGCACGGCGAAGATGGCGGTCTCGGCGATGGCCAGGGCGGCCCAGACGTACCACGCCACATTGACGAGCCAGGAAAGGAGCGGGAAGAAGAAAGCGAGGCCGAACACGACGCCCGCGGCGAGCGCGGTCCTGGCCCGCTGCCGCCACAAGGCAATGACCAGCAGGGCTGGCCCGAGCACCGCGAGCGGCCAGATGCCCGCGGGCGGGAAGGCGGCGGCTAGCGCCAGGCCACCGGCCAGCGCTGTCAGCATCGCCAGGGCAGCGGTCATGGGCCGCGTCGCCGGCGGGCGTGCGGGACGGGCCGCCGCCCCGACGGCCGGTCCTGGGCTGACAAGCCGCACGGTCCCTCCGCTGGCAATGACTCGGTGTGCCGGTTCTCTGCGAGCGTAGCCGGGCTGGTCACGTGGGCAAGCGCGGCGGCCCGGCCGAGAACCGGACCGCCCGCCTGCTTTGCCCAGGGCGGCCGGATCGGTGCAACAAGCAGATTGCAATTTGGATACCGGTGGGATTGCAGCTATCCACCGTGATAACGTCGTCACCGTCTGTGTGGTAGTGCACGTAGATTGTCCGATTGAGGTTGGATGTGCTCGGCTAATGGTCAAGATCCGCTATTCGGAGCTGCCAGCCGGGTTACACGTGGTCGCCGAGGCCTGCCGTCACGGGACCGTTGTCTATCTGCTGCCAGGACTGACTCCAGCGCAACGCCGCGCCGCGCTCGTCCGGGTCCGCAGTAGCGCGCGAATGGGCCACGGCCCGCCGATGCCGACTCTGTCCACGGCGCTCGCCGTCGCCGCGGACCGTACCCGCACCACGACGCGCAACGGGTTAGCGGCACTGCGGCGGCACCCGATGGTGTTCCTCTCGCCGCTGGTCGCGGTTCTCGCCAGCGCGATCGTGTTCATGCTGATGTCCTTCGTCACCCTGTCCATCGCGCCGCATGACAAAGCTGCCGCTGCCGCCGTCCCGACTCTCGGCATCGGCGCCGGGCAGACAGCCGACCACGGGAGTCATAGCGCTGGCCCGCGCGCCGGCCAGCAGAAGCCGGGCCTGTCTAGCAGTCCGCGTCGGTCTCGCCGGCATCGGCCAGCCGCGGACCCGTCAGCGTCCGCGTCCGGCTTCTCGGTGACCACTCCGCACCTGTCCCCGGGCTCACCAGCCCTGGCCCACCGCTCGCCGCCGCCATCACCATCCCCGTCGCCGTCGGTTCGCGACAGGTGCATCAAGCTCGGCCCGCTCCGGTTCTGCGTGCGGTCCTGAGCACGCCACCTGCCAGTACGGCCCGATCCACGGCTACGATGAGGTCCGCAATTGCGTTCAAGACGCGCTGCTGCGGCAGGCAGGATCCTGAGCGTGATCCGATTCCCGAGCGCCGGATCCTGGCAAAGGAGCGATGGTGAGCCGCCGCGGCTGGTGGTTGTTCGCAGCAATGAGCGTGATCTGGGGCATCCCGTATCTGCTCATCAAGGTGGCCGATGGCGGCGTCGCGCCGCCGGTCCTCGTACTGGCCAGGGTCACGATCGGAGCCGCCCTCCTGCTGCCCATCGCGATTCGCCGGCGAGAGCTCGCGGTGCTGCTGCCGTACTGGCGCTGGCTTGTCCTGTTTGCGCTCGTCGAGATCGTCGCGCCCTGGCTGCTGCTGTCGGAAGCCGAGACGCGGCTATCGAGCTCGCTCAGCGGACTGCTGATCGCGTCGGTGCCGATTCTCGTCGCGGTCTTCTCCCGGCTCACCGGCGGTCAGGACCGGCTGACGGCAGTCAGGTGGGCGGGCCTGCTCATCGGGCTTGCTGGCGTCGCGCTGCTAGTGGCCGGCAGTGGCACCCGAGGCGACGCCGGGTCAGTCGGTGAGGTCTTGCTGGTGGCGGTGTGCTACGCGACCGGCCCGCTCATCGTGGCACGGAAGCTCAGCGAGCTGCCGCCGCTCGGCATGACCGCCGCCTGCCTGGTATTCGCGGCCGTCATCTACGCTCCGATCGCGGCGCTGACCTGGCCGGCTTCCGTGCCGTCCGGCAAGGTCCTGGCGGCGCTGGCTGCGCTTGCCGTCATCTGCACGGCGGTCGCGTTCCTCGGCTTCTTCGCGCTGATAGCCGAGGCAGGACCAGCGAGGGCATCGGTCATCACATACGTCAATCCGGCCGTCGCCGTGGCGCTCGGGATCGGAATTCTCGGGGAGCACCTCACCGCCGCAATGGCTGTCGCGTTTGTGCTCATACTGGGCGGCTCGGTACTGGCGACAAGAACAAGCCGGCCGGCCCAGCCGGATGCGCTGGCAGCGGCAGGTCCGGCGGAGGCGGCTTCGAGCGGCACAGCAGGGACGGCGCGACTAGACTCGCGCGGGTGATCGACCTCAAGGCTGCCCGACAAGATCCTGAGACCTTCCGTGCCGCGCTGGCCAGGCGCGGCGCCGCGGCTGACTTCGACGCGCTGCTGACCGCCGACGGCCACTGGCGCGCGCTGACGACGCGGGCCGAAGCCCTGCGCGCGGCGCAGCGGGGGTCGTCGAAGGGCAAGCCCACGCCCGAGCAGATCGCGGAGCTGCGGGCGCTGCGCGGCGAACTGGAGCAGGCGCAGGCGGACCTGGCGGTGGCGGCCCGGGAACGCGACCAGCTGCTGGCCAAGATCCCCAACCTGCCGGATCCCACGGCTGCCGACGGCATGGACGAGGAGGACGCGCAGCTCGTCCGCACCTGGGGCGAGAAGCCCAAGTTCGGATTCGAGTTGCGCGACACCACCGAGATTGCCTCCGCGCGCGGCTGGATCGACATGGCCAGGGGCGCCCGGCTGGCTGGATCCAGGTTTGCTTACCGGATCGGCGACGTGGCCATGGCGGAGATGGCGCTGTACCGCTATGTGATCGACAAGCTCACGAGCCGGGGGTTCCTGCTGGTGCTGCCGCCGATCCTGGCGAACGAGCGCGCGATGTACGGCACTGGCTTCCTGCCGACCGAGGAGTCGAACCTGTACCACCTGGAGCACGACGACCTGTACCTCACGGGTACGTCGGAGGTCGCGCTGGCCGGCATCCACGCCGACGAGCGGCTCGAGGAAGCAGACCTGCCGGCCAGGTACACCGCGTTCACGACGAATTTCCGGCGCGAGGCGGGCGCCGCGGGCAAGGACACCAGGGGCATGTTCCGCGTGCACCAGTTCGACAAGGTGGAGATGTTTGTCTACGCGCTTCCCGAGCAGTCGCGGGGCATCCACGACCAGCTGCTGTCCTACGAGGAAGAGATAGCCCAGGAACTTGGCCTTCCGTACCGGGTGATGAACATCGCGGTTGGCGACCTCGGTGCGCCGGCCGCCAAGAAGTTCGACATCGAGGCGTGGTTCCCGGTCCAGCAGCGATACCGGGAGATCACCTCCTGTTCCAACACGACCGACTACCAGGCCCGGCGACTCAATATCAAGTTCCGCCGGGACGGTGAGCTGGAGTTCGTGCACACGCTGAACGGCACCGGGGCGACGGCCAGGGCACTGCTGTCGATCATGGAAAACTTCCAGGACGAGCGCGGCACGGTAGCGGTGCCGGAGGTGCTGCAGCGCTTCGGCG
>DATHQE010000189.1:0-27217 GCA_035483035.1 Streptosporangiaceae bacterium
CGCGCCCGCGGCCAGCGCCCACCCGGCAGCCAGCACGGCAGGCCGCGCGAACTCCACGGCGACGTAGGCGTCGGCGAGCCGGTGCTTGATCGCCTGGAAGCTGCCGACCGGGACGCCGAACTGCCGGCGCGTCGCGACATATTCCACGGTCATCGACAGCATCCGCGCTGCCAGGCCGACCAGGACCGCGGCCGTGCCGAGCACACCGCGCTGCCAGGCCGCATCCGCCCCGGCGGCGATGACAGTCCCGCCGGCTGGTGTCGCCCGCAGCCGTGCCAGCTGTCGCGAGCCATCCAGCGCGTGCACCGGCTCAGCGTCCAGCTCCCCGACCGCATAGAGCCGCAGCGCATCATCGTCGCCGCGCAGCAGCACGTAGTCGGCCAGCTGAAGATACGGAACGGGCTGTCCCGCGCTAGCCGCCGTGCCGAGGCGCGCGGTGACCAGTGTCGCGCCGGAGATAACATCCGGCAGTGCAGCATGGCCGGCCACGGCCAGGAGCGGCGCGGCGACCGCCACCGTCTCTACCGCGGGCCCGGGCAGGCCGCTGTAGCCGACTCGCTCCAGCACCGGGACCAGCGCGTTCTCGTCCAGGCCTAGTCCCCCGGCTGCCTCCGGCACTAGCGCACCGGTCACGCCGACGTCGGCCAGTCCGCGCCAGACATCGCGGACGTCGGCGTGCGGGCCACTCCCCCATGCGGACCTGATCAGCGCGGTGGTGGCGCGCGCAGTCAGCACCGCATCCGCCGCGTCCCGCAGGGCCGCGGCCTCGTCAGCGACGGCGAATAGCATCGAGCCCGTTCCCTTTCTATGCCCGCGGGAGCCGGAGCAGACGCTCAGCAACGATGTTGCGCTGGATCTCGTTGGTGCCCGCGTAGATCGGTCCGGCGAGCGAGAATTCAAAGCCGCGGCTCCACGGACCGTCCACCTCGGCGTCGCCGCCGAGCAATTCCATCGCGGTCTGGTGCAGCCGGACGTCAAGCTCGGACCAGTAGAGCTTGTTGAGGCTGGAACGTGCGCCGGGGCTGCGGCCGGCCACGACTGCGGTCACCTGCTCCAGGGTGAACAGCTGGTAAGCCCGGGCCTCGATCCAGGACTGCGTGACGCGCTCGGCCAGGCTTCCGGGAGCCCCTTGTGCGCGGGCGAGCTCGGCCAGGCGGTCCGCCGCGGTGACGAACCGGCCGGGTGATCGCAGCGTCAGGCCGCGTTCCGAGCCGGTCGTGGCCATCGCCACCGACCAGCCGCGGTTGATCTCGCCGAGCACGTCCCGGTCGGGCACGAATGCATCGTCGAGGAAGACCTCGGCGAACCCCTCGTCACCGTCGAGTCGCTCGAATCCCCGTACCTGCACGCCCGGCGCACGCAGGTCGACCAGGAAGTAGGTCAGGCCCCGGTGCCGCTCGGCCGCCGGGTCGGTGCGGAAGAGCCCGAACAGGTGCGTGCAGAACGCGCCCCGGGTCGTCCAGGTTTTCTGCCCGGACAGGCGCCAGCCACCGCCTTGCTCATCCCGCACGGCGCGGCTGGCAATCGCGGCCAGGTCGCTGCCGGCGCCGGGCTCGGACCAGCCCTGCGCCCACAGATCCTGCGCGGCAGCCATTCGGGGCAGGATGCGCTCCTGCTGCTCAGCCGTGCCGAACTCGAAGATCGTCGGAGCCAGCAGGAAGATGCCGTTCTGGGTGACCCGCTGCGGCGCGCCGGCCCGATAGTACTCCTCCTCGAAGATCAGCCACTCCCACAAGGACGCGTCCCTGCCGCCGAACCTCTTCGGCCAGGACACCACCGACCAGCCCGCCTCGAACAGCGCGCGCTCCCACTCCAGATGAGCGGCAAAGCCGTCGCTGGTATCTCCGGACGGCAGCGGTGAGCCGGGCACGTGCGCGCGCAGCCAGGCGCGCGCCTCCTGCCGGAATGCTTCTTCCTCGGCCGACCAGGTCAGGTCCACGATCAGCCGCCCTGGCCGGCCGGGTCGCCGCCGGGCTGGTCCTTACCGAAAGACTCACGCAGCCGGTCGGAGACGCCCGACAGGTTCAGCTCGAACGTGTAGCCCTGCTCGTACCGGTAGCTGCGCCTGACATCCCACAGGTCGATGCCGTTAAAGGCTTCCTTGGCCAGCCGGATGACCAGGGGGTCCTTGGCAGCCACCTGCGCGGCGACCGAGAGCGCTTCAGCGCGAAGCTGCTCGCGCGGCACGACGGTCAGGACGGACCCGAAGGCGTGCAACTCAGCCGCCGTCGCCGTCGCGGACGTGTACATCATCGCTCTGGCCTTGTGCTGCGGCACCAGCCTGGACAGGTGCGTGGCCGCGCCGAGCGCCCCGCGGTCGACTTCCGGCAGGCCGAACGTGGCGTCCTCGCTCGCGACGATGATGTCGGCGTTGCCGACCAGCCCGACGCCGCCGCCGAGGCAGAAGCCGTGCACGGCCGCGATCACCGGTACCGCGCACTCGTACACGGCGGCGAACGCCGCGAAGCAGCCCCGGTTGGCACCGATCAGCGCGGTGAAACCCGGGTCCGCCTGGATCTCCTTGATGTCGACCCCTGCGTTGAAGCCGCGGCCCTCGGCGCGCAGCACCACTACGCGGACGTCCGGGTTCGCGCCAGCCGCGCGCACCGTCTCGGCCAGCTCGAACCAGCTCGCGACCGGCAGCGCGTTCACGGGCGGATGATCGACGACGATCTCGGCTACCCCGCTGGCCACCGTGCTGGTGATCACGTCACTGCACCTGCTGTCTGTTGTCCGCGAACCCGCCGGGAATTCTAGCAAGCGCTTGATTGGCGGTCGATGCCCCGGTATCGGCTCGGCCGCTCACCGGATCGCCATCACATTGGCCGGGGAGGCCACGCCCCCGGGCACCCGGAGCGGCACCGATACGACGCAGCACTCGTAGCGACGGTCGGCGGCACACGACTCGGCCAGCTCGTCGAGATCCCACAGCTCGCCGAGCGGCATCCCCAGGGCCGGGATCAGGCGCCGGTGCAGCGACCCGATGGCGGGATCGCCCGGCAGCACCTCGACCGCCGGGTTATCCGCCGCTACGGCAGCAAAGCCAGCGTCCCAGAGGAATCTGGCCATGTCCGCCGAGGCGTCCAGCCCGGCGGAGGTCGGCATGGCGAGGCCGTCGGCGGGCAGCCCGCCGCGCTCCCGGTAGGCGGCGAGGAACCCGGTCCGGACCACCAGCACGTCGCCAGGTGACCAGTGGGTGCCCTGAGCGCGAGCGCAGTCAAGCAGGCTGGCCACGCTGATGGACTGCCCACTGTGCGGGTCAACGGACAGGCCCGCGCCGGCCCAGTAACGCGGGAAGTCCAGCAGCACGCCGCGCAGCACGAGGCCGAACTGCGCCAGCGCGTCGATCCCTAGCTCGGCCACGTGCTCGTCGTCAGCGGCCAGGCCGCCGAAGTGGCCGGACCGGCCAGCGCGGATGTGCCGCAGGCTGTCCCACTGACTCGACCCCTGGGGATCTAGGTAAGTGATCTCGTCCTCGACCATGTTGCGGTTCCGGTCGAAGACGCGGTGCGCGAACTGGCTGCGGCCATACAGCGGCGGGTCGATGGCGCCGAGCGGCAGATCCAGGCTGAAGCGCAAGCCACTGGCGGGTACGCGCAACGCGGCCAGCACGGTGCCAGCGCTGACCCGGTTCAACGTGCCGAGGCGGTCGTGCTCACCCCAGACACCCCAGGCATGCCGGACGTCGCTCTCACCGAGGACCGGCAGCTCGTCGTAGGCAGGCACCCGCGTCATGCGTCGGCACCCCAGAATCGCTGCCAGCTCGGCCAGCGGCCAGGCAGCGTGCCGCGTCCGGTCTGGCTGGCAGGCCAGTTCGCCGCTGGCAGCTGATTGGGCCGGGTCAGCGGCGGGGCGCCATAGACCAGCTCGTGGCGCCGCTGCCGGGCGAAGTACCAGCTGCCGTCCAGGCGGGTGTAGGCGTCGGTGTAGATGATCGTCTGGCGGTACCAGCTGCCGTCCGTCCGCTGCATCTCGCCGAGGCAGTACACCGAGCCCTGCGCGCTGTCGGGGCCGGCGAAGTCGATCAGATGGTCGCCGGTGTGCAGGATGACGGTGTGCAGCCCCGCGCCGCCCGTGCTGCCGCCGTCCGCGCTGCCGACGCCCGTGCTGCGCATGCCGCGCTCGAAGTGATCGCGCAGCGCTTGCCTGCCCCGCCGGCCGTCGTGAAGCTCCACATCGGGAGCGTAAAGCCGCACCAGCTCGTCGAGATCCAGGCGCGCATAGGCCGCCGCGTACCGCGGGGGCAGGTCCCGTACCTGCTGTGCCGAGACCAGCGCGTCCAGGCGCTCCGCCGTACTCATCGCGGGTCGGCGGTGGGATCGGCTGCCCAGAAGCGCTGCCAGCTCTCCCACCGCTCGGGCAGGTCAGCCTGCGTCAGCATCGGGTTGCCGGGGAAGTGAAACCGACCCGGCAGCGTGGCCGGGTTCTCCAGGACGTCGGCCGCGTAGAAGGCGTGGATGCTGCGGCTTCTGAAGTACCAGGCGCCGTCCCGCTGCTCGTAGCGGTCCCAGTACTGCAGCGGCATGACAATCCACAAGTCGCCGACCTCGTGCTCAGGGCGGCAGTACACGATGCCCGTCGCGTGCTGCTCGTCAACCAGGTCGATGATGTGGTTGCCGATCAGGTGGAACGTCGTGGTGAACGGCCGCAGCACCGCATCAAACCAGCTCGCCAGCGCGCCGCGGCCGACCCCGCCGTCCGCGGTCCTGACGTCCTCGACGAACAGCCCGGTCAGCGCGTCGATGTCACGGCTGTCCAGCGCGTGGGCGTACCGGGCGGCGAGCTGGCGGATCTGCTCGTAGGCCTCGAGCGCCTGGAGCCGGGTCTCAAGATCGGTCTCGGCGGCCGCCATCGCCCTCGCCTCCCTGGGCGCAGGGACCTGCCGTGAGCTGACCCAGCACCTCCTCGGCCTCAGCCATGATCCGGCCGATGAGCTCCGCGCAGCTTGGCAGGTCGTCGATCAGCCCCGCGACCTGGCCGCTGGCCAGCGTGCCCAGGTCGGTCCGGCCGTCGACCATGCTGGCCTTCAGCATCATCGGCGTGTTGGCGGCCATGATGACCTGCGCCCAGGACAGCTGCTGCGACTTCTTCATCGCCAGGCCCTCGCGGACAATGTCAGGCCACGACGTACCGGAGAGCTTCTTGAAGCCAGCCGCGCTCCTGATCGACCGCGGCAGCAGCGCGACCCGGCTGCTCTTGATCAGCTTCTCAGCCAGCTCGGTCCGCAGGATTCGCTGCGGGATCCCGTCCAGCACCGACGTCACCACGGTGTCGTTCACGCTCCGTTTGAGGTACTCAGCCTTGACGCTATCCGGGACCAGGCTGTCGCTGGTGAGCAGGAACCGCGTGCCCATCGCAATGCCCGCGGCGCCGTAGGCGAGCGCGGCGACCAGGCCGCGTCCGTTGCTGAACCCGCCGGCCCCGATCACCGGGATGTCCACGGCCGCGGCGACCTGCGGCAGCAGGATCGAGGTCGGGACGCTGCCCGTGTGCCCGCCGGCCTCCGCGCCCTGCACGATGACCGTGTCGACGCCCCAGGCAGCGACCTTCTCCGCGTGCCGGCGCGCGCCGATGGACGACATCACCACGATGCCCGCATCCTTGAGCTGCCGGATGACGCGCTCCTGCGGAGCGAGCGCGAACGACGCGATCTTGATGCCGTGCTTGATCAGCAAGTCGGCCCGCTCGCCGACGTCGGGCGCGTCGCCCCGCATGTTGACGCCGAATGCCTTGCCGGTGAGTTCCTGGGTGGCGCGGATGGCCGCCTCGGTCTCCGGCACGGTGAGCGTGCCGCTGGCGAGGACACCCAGCCCGCCGGCATTGGACGTGGCCGCGGTGAGGTGCGGGGTCGCCACCCAGCCCATGCCCGTCTGGATGACCGGGTACTGGATGCCAAACAGGTCGCAGATGGCAGTGTGCAGAGCCGGGTGGCGGCTCGGCGGCGTGGTCATTCCGGTACCTCATTTCGGCGCAGGCCGCGGGGATCTATGACGTCTCGGATGAGCTGCAACTGCTCGGCCGACGGAAGCGCGGTCTGCGGCACGTTGCCGTCTATGACCAGGTCGAAGCCGGTGCTGGCAACGACGTCGGCGACGGTCACGCCAGGGTGCACCGAGGCCAGGCGCATCGAGTGGTCGGGCGTGGCGAAGTCCAGCACCGCCAGGTTGGTCACCACCCGGCGCAGATCCATGAAGCGGGTCGCCGCCGGGCCAGCAGCGGCGGCCCGGTCGTACCCGACGCCCGCCACGATGTCCACGCGCGGGACGAAGGCGCGGGGCGTATGCCGCGGCAGCCAGTAACTCGTGCGGTGGTTGACGGTGTTCCCCGGTGCCCCGCGCACCCCGAGCAGCTGTCGGGTAGGGCGGGCCAGGTCGCCGATCGCCGAGATGTTGGCATTGCCGTGCCGGTCGATCTGCACGGGTCCCATCATCACGTGCCGCTTGCCTGCCCAGCCGATGTCGAAGACCGACCGGTACCAGATCCCGCCTTCCACCGGGCCGTCCGGCGCATCGCCCACCGGCCAGGTCCCGGCCACGAACAGTGCCTCGCCGTCGGACAGCAGCAGGTCCGGCTCGAAGGTGGCGCGGGCGAGGCGCGCGCCGATGTTGGGGACGGTGCCAATCGGGCTGGCGAAGATCTCGCCGTCACCGCGCCAGGCCTCGGCGCAGGCCAGGACACACACCTCCGCCCTGGTGACGCTGCTGGCCTCCGCGGCGGCCTCCACCGCACCGACGGTGGCGCTCACTGGCTGACCTCTACTGCCCGGCGCGCGACCGCCGCCTGGTAGTCCTGCTCGTCCCCGTCCAGGTACTCGGCCTGGAACTTGGCCCAGAGCTCCGGGTCCTTCGCAGCCGCCACGTAGTCCCGCTGGAACGCCTCGTCGCGGTCATAGTCCGGCACGCACGAGGTGAAGTGCGCGCCATTCGGGGTCTCGATCACCCCGTGCACCATCCATCGCTGGACGCGCTGCCGGCCTGGCCCGCCCGTCGCGAGCTCCTCGGTGCCGACGATGCGCTCGCAGGAAACGTAGGCCTTATCCGCCGCCATGCAGTACAGGTCGTCAAAGTAGAGGTCCGGACCGAGGTACTGGGTGTTGCCGGCCGTGTCCGCGCGGTTGAGGTGCACGAGCGCGGCATCCAGGTGCAGCGCCGGCATCGCCACCAGTTCCTCACTGTCCCCGTACGGGGAGCGGACCAGCCGCAGTTCCGGGTTGAACTGCAGGACATCCGAGCCCAGCCCGGCTCGCGTCGGCAGGAAGGGCAGGCGCAGACCCGAGGCGTACAGGCCCCACTGGAGCATGCCCTCGTCCAGTTCGCTCGCCACGATCGTCCCGTTCTGCCGGGCCGCCTGGAAGTGCGGCTCCAGCGGAATCGAGTCCAGCGAGACGAAGCCGTAGATGAGGCGCCTGACCTTGCCCGCAGCGCACAGCAGGCCGACGTCAGGGCCGCCGTAGGAGACCACCGTCAGGTCGTCCAGGCCCGAGCGCAGGATCGCCCGGATCAGGGCCATGGGCTTGCGCCGGGACCCCCAGCCGCCGATGCCTATCGTCATGCCGGAGCGCAACTCGGCCACCACCTGGTCCTCGGTCATGCGCTTATCAGCCACGAAGGTCCCGCCGCATCCTTATCCCGCCTCACTGTGCCGCTAGTGTAGCAAGCGCTTGGTAGGTGACAATGCTCGCTTCTTATCCCGATAGTGGTCAGAACATGCTGGCGCCTGCCCAGAGCTGCTGCATCGCCCGGACGATCACCGCGACGATGGCGTCCACGGCCGGCACCTGGCCGACGAAACTGAGGAAGCTGTGCAGCTGGCCGTCAGCGCGGATCATGCACGCCGGCACGCCGGCTGCCGCTAGCCGGGCGGCGTAGGTCTCCGCCTCGTCGCGCAGCGGGTCGAACTCGGCGCTGACAATGAGGGCGGGTGCCAGTCCGCGCAGGTCGGCCACGCTGGCCGGAGCCGCGTACCCAGGGAGGCCGGACAGGTCAGCGCCGACGTACTGGTGCCAGTACCAGCGCATCTGCCGGGCCTCAAGGTAGTAACGGGCGCCGTAAGCAGCGTAGGAATCGGTGTCCATCCGCGCGTCAAGGACGGGGTAGAGCAGCACCTGAGCGGCCAGCGGCGGCAGGCCGCGGTCGCGGACGAGCAGTGCCAGCCCCGCCGCGAGGTTGCCGCCGGCGCTCGTACCGGCTACCGAGACGCTGCTCGCGTCGCCGCCCAGGATCGGTGCGTTCTCGCGCACCCAGCCCAGTGCGTCCACGCAGTCGTCCAGCGCGGCGGGATACGGATACTCCGGCGCGAGGCGGTAGTCGAGGCTCACCACGACCGCGCCGGTGCGGCGCACGAGCCTGCGGCAGAGCGCGTCGCTCATTTCAGGGCTGCCGACGACCCAGCCCCCGCCGTGGAAGTAGAGCAAGACCGGCGCGGGCCTGGCGGCTTCGTTGCGGTAGACGCGGACCACCCGGCCGGATGGCAGCGTCAGGTCCGTGACCTGATCTACCGGTTCCTTCCCGGTGACCGTGACGGCCGCGAGCCCGGCGCGGGTCCTCGTCAGGTACTCGCGGGCTGCGGACGGGTCGGTCTCGACCTCGGCCGGAAACCCCTGCTGCGCGGCAGGCGTCTGGAGGAATGCTGCCGCGGCAGGATCCAGGGGCATGGTCAGCGCCCTGCCGCTGTCGTCGCGGCCTCGGCCGCGGCGATCACTCGCCGGACTCGGTCGTCAGCGTCCGGGACCGCGACGGCGTTACCGTTTGCGCCGTAGGCGCCCTGCCGCATCCGGGCGTGCACGCCCGCGAGGATGGCGGCCAGCCGCCACAGCGCGAACGCGATGAAGTAGTCCAGGTCGGCCAGCGAGCGCCCGGTCAGGCGTTCGTAGCAGCCGAGCATTTCCGGCAGCGACGCAAAGCCCGCCGCGCGGGTCGGGACGGGCAACGGGATGTCCACCCGGGGATCGGAAGCCCCCCAGTAGGCCGCCAGGTATCCCACATCGGCCATGGGGTCGCCCAGCGTCGCGAGCTCCCAGTCCAGCACTGCCCGGACGGCGCCGTCCCGGCTGACGATCGCGTTGCCCAGCCGGAAGTCGCCGTGCACGATCGTGGTGTGGGTCTGCTCCGGCACTGCCGCGGCCAGGCGCTCGTGCAGCGCGCACATGGTGTCGTCCGCCTGCACGCCGAGGCGGTCGAGCTGCCCCCGCCAGCGGGTGAGCTGGCGGTGCACATAGGACGCGCCCGTGCTTAGGTGCGACAGGCCGAGGTCCGACAGGCCGACCTGCGCAGGGTCGACGCTGTGCAGCGCAGCGAGCGCCAACACCAGGTCGTCCCCGGCCCGGGCTCGCGCGGGCGCTGGCAGCTCGTCCTCGGCCAGCTGCTGATTGTGCAGGACGACGCCGTCCACGTACTGCATGACGAAGAACGGCGACCCGATCACGGATTCGTCGGGGCAGGCGGCCACCATCGCCGGCACTGGCACCGAGCTGCCGGCCAGGGCGGCCATGATCCGGTGCTCGCGCAGGACATCGTGCGCCGAGCTGATGACTCCGGCCAGGGGCGGGCGGCGGAGCACCCACGACGCGCCGGCCGAGTCGGTCAGCTGGTAGGTCAGGTTCGACCGGCCGCCGGCCAGCAGGGCCGCCGAGATCGGCGGCGCCAGCGGTATGCCCGCCTCCCGGCTGAGCCACCGCGCGAGCCGGGCAGTCGGGAGATCAGTCGTGCCGGGCCCCTCCGTCGTGACGGGCTGCACCGGCACCGGCGCCGACCCTGTCACTGCACCGCGGGCGGACGGCCGGCGTTCGTCGCCGGGTCCTCGAAGTACTGAACGAGCAAGGGCTGGTTCGTCCACCGCGCTGGGGTCCGGTACCAGCCGCCGGCCGACAGCGTGCCCCCGTCGGCTACGACGGTGTCTCCCACCACCCACGTGTTCAGGGGGCTCGCCAGGAACACGACCAGCCGCGCCACATCTGCCGGCTCCCCGTACCGGCCGGCCGGCACCCAGACGGGTGCTAGCCGCGCGTACTCCTCGGGCAGCTCGTAGTGGCCGGTCTGGAACGCGCGCGTCTTGTCCACCGCGACGGCGGTGACCCCGATCCCGTCCGGCGCGAGCTCCACCGCAAGGCTCTTGGTGAAGCCGTCGACGGCCCGTTTGAAGGCGGTATACACGGCCAGGTTCGGCGCCGCCCGGATGCCCTCGACGGAGGAGAAGCTGACAATCCTCCCCCAGCGCCGGCGTTTCATCATCGGCACGAACTCCCGGCAGGTGCGGAACACGTGCAGCAGGTTCACCTCATAGAGGCGCTGCCACATGTCCTCGGTCCCATCCTCGAACGGGCCCGCGCTGGCGAGGTGCTCGCCGAGTCCGTTGATCAGGATGTCGGCGTGGCCGTGCCGGTCGCGGACCGCAGCCGCGAGCTCGGCGATGCCATTCGCGTCGCATAGGTCCGCCGCGACCGTAGTGATCTCGGGTGCCCGGCCGGCGGCGACGCGCTCCGCGAGCGCGGCGAGCCTGCCTGCATCCAGGTCGGCCGCCACGACCTGCGCGCCGAGTGCCGCCATGATCTCGGTGGTCGCGGCCCCGATCGCCCCGGCCGCGCCGGTGATCACCGCCACCAGGCCGTCCAGCAGCCCCGGGGCGAACCCGTGGTTGGCGAACCCGTGGTCGGCGGCCCCGTGCTCGGCGGCCCCGTGCGTCATCGGGCCGACCCCGCGCAGCTCATGACGACATCCACGCTAATGTCTATATCATAGAACTGATAGCGCAGTCACCCCTCCTAGGTGGCGCGCAGCGGCCCCGACGTCACCGATGCCTCGGCCACTTCCTCATCGACGGCGTACCGCAGCGACTGGTCCAGGTGCAGTCGAGCCTGGCGCTGGACGCGGTCGACGTCGCCGTCCTCGATGTACTTCATGATGCGCTCGTGGGCCTTCGTGCCGGACCGCCGCCGTGCGGCGTCGGGGAACCCGCCCTCCTCGTCGGCCTGCCGCGCCCACGCTTCCTCGCGCGTCGTCCACAACGACTCGAGCGCGCCAATGACCAGCTTGAGTGTCTCGTTGCCGCACAGGTCGACGAGTACCTCGTGAAAGCGCCGCGAGCTCTTGGTGAATCCGATCGGGTCGTCGATCGCTGCAAGGCTGGCCTCGTGCAGCGCGGTCAGCGGGGGCAGGACGACCTCGCGGCGGTCCGGCCGCTGAGCGCACAGGCCGGCGCACACCGGCTCGATGGACTTCAGCGCCTCCCGGACGTCGATCATCGGCACCCCGCGGGACTGCAGGACAAGCCCCACGGAGTAGGCGGCGTTGGCCGTGCGCGGCACGTGCACGGTGGCGCCGCCGCGGTTGCCCCGGTGCACGGTGATGAGACCCTCGGCTTCCAGGATGCGCAGCGCCTCGCGCAGCGACGGCCGGCTGACCCGGAACTCCTGCAGCAGGTCTTCTTGCCGCGGCAGCATCGCGCCGTCCTGCAGCTCGCCGGCGACAATTCGCGCGCGGAGCAGGTCGGCCACCATCTCCGCCAGGCGCGGCTGGTGGATCCCCACTGTCCGTCCCCCTACCGCGACCCAGACCGATGCGGATGCGCCTCATACTCTATCGCCGGGCCGCCCCGCGGTAGCACGACAACCTTGACGGCGCTCCCGTCGCCGGCCGAGACCGCATCGATCGCGGCACTCGTCTCGGCGAGCTCGAACCGGTGCGTGATCAGCGGTGCGAGGCGGTCGATGTTCGCCGCCAGCAGCGCGGCGGCCGGCTCGGCCGCCGCGGGGCGGTTCGACAGCACGCCCTGCCAGCGGATCTGGTTCCACACCATGTGCGATACCGGGAGACGGACGTCGTCGGGTGCGCTGATGGGGCTCGCCGCGGCGACCGTCCCGCGACGCCGCAGGAGAAGCGGCGCCATCGTCGCTGCGGCCGTGCTGCCCGAGACGTCGAGAACCCGATGGGCCATCGCACCGCCGGTCAGCCGCCGGACTGCGGCCTCGACAGACTCGGCGCCGTCGGCGAGCACCGTCTCATCCGCGCCGAGGGTGCGGCCCGCGGCCAGCCGCACCGCGTCGCGCTGGAGCCCTGCCAGTATCACTGTCCCAGCGCCGCGTTGCTTTGCGACCAGGGTGGCGGCCAGGCCCTGCGGTCCGGGACCGAGGATCACGATCGTCTCGGCCGGCTGCACGTCGGCACCCAGCGGCCCCACCCAGTCGACCGCGTTCGCGAGCGGGCTGAGCCATCCGGCGGCCACGTCAGCGGGGACGTCCTCCGGCAGCCGGGTCAGCAGCGTACCGGGCGCAAGGTACATGTACTCGGCGCAGCCACCCCACAAGGCCGGTGCGACCGCAGTGGTGATGTTCGATCCGTAGCTCCGGCTGGCACCGCAGGTCTGGCCGTGGCCCGCCCGGCAGTCCGCGCACGAGCCGCAGCTGATGCCCGCCTCGATGGCAACCCGGTCGCCGGCCGCCACGCCCCACCGGGCGGCCGCGCGCTCCCCGACCTCGACGAGCCGGCCGACCACCTCGTGACCGATGACGCGGGGAACATCCGTCGGGTCCGCACGCCAGTGCACGTCCGTGCCGCAGATGCCGTTCGCCTCTACCTGGAGCAGAGCGCTATCGGCATCGATGGCCGGCCGCGGGAAGGTCTGCAACTCGATGTGCATCGGGCCGGTCAGCACCGCCGCGAGCACGCCGTCACTGGCAACGGATACCATTGCGAGCTAGCTCCCCTTCGTCCGTTTTACTAATCGTCATAATCTTTGCACTGATCCGGGCGAGGGTCTAGCGTCGCAAGGAGATGGCTGCAGGCCTACTGCCGGCCGAAGTTCCCGGCCTCGGCCATCCGGCGGCGGATGTCGTCGCGCAGGACAGACTTCGCCAGCTTGCCGCCCGGCGCCACGGGCAGGGCATCGACGATGATCAGGTGCTCCGGGAACCACTCCTTGCTCACGCCGCGGGCGGTCAGGTGGTCGCGGATGCCGTCCAGCGTGATGGTGACACCGTCGGCCGGCACGACATAGATGCAGACCCGCTCGCCGAAGACCTGGTCGGGCATTGCCACCGCCGCGCAGCGGACCAGGCCCGGCATGGCGCTGACCTCGTCCTCGACCGCAGGCGCGCTGATGTTCTTGCCGCCGCGGATGATGAAGTCGGAGGTACGCCCGACGATGGTGAGGTACCCCTCCTCATCAATGGTCACGAGGTCGCCCATTAGCATCCAGCCATCCGGCGTGAACAGCTCTGCGTTGGCTGCCGGATCCTCGTAGTAGCCACGCGAGCGCACGATGCCGATCGAGCCGGGCCGCCCCTGGCCGGCCTCGAAGGCGATCTCAGCGCCGTCCTCGCCGAAGAGGCGCACCTCGGTCTCCGGGATGATCCGCCCGCCGGTCGTCAGGCGTAGCTCGCGCGGATCATCGACCGTCGTGTAGCTCTGCACCCCGGTCTCGTTGGAGCCGTACATGTTCAGGATGGTCGTGCCGGTCCGCTTTTCGAACTCCTCGGACTTCGAGTACGGCACGGCCTCACCGCCGGTGTACATCAGCCGCAGGCTGCTCAGGTCGAAGCCGTCGAAGGCTGGATTGCCGAGCAGCATCACGAACTGGGTCGAGACAGCCATGAAGACGGTCACCCGCTCGGCCTCGAGCATTTCGAGCGTCGTCGTCGTGTCGAACCGCGGTATCACCACCGTGGGAGCGCCCAATAGGGTCGGGGTGAAGTGGGCGGTCCACAGGCCGAAGCCGAACGGCGCGGGCACGACGCTCATGCACACCTCGTCAGTGGTCAGGGCGCCGGCGTCGACGGCGTACTCGTGGTACTTGAGCCACCGGCGCTCGTCGTGCGCCACGCATTTCGGCAGCCCGGTCGTACCCGAGGTGGAGTTGAGCAGCGCCAGCTCGTCGACTGGCGTGCGCCGGCCCTCGATGAGCCGCTCGGCCGCAGCCACCGTTGCCGCGTCCGCGGCACTGGCCACCGTGCCGTCCGGGATGGGCACGGTCTCGTAGACGTCGAGGTAGCGGTGCAAGCCGGGCAGGTCGCGCCGGACCCGGTCGAACAGTTCCGCGGTGTCGTAGGAGCCGATTCGCGGGACGGTGATCAGCGTGGTCGCGCGACCGCGCGTCAGGAGATGGCGCAGCTCGCGCTCGCCGCAGCGCGCACCGACCCCGACGAAGACGACGCCAGCCCGGATGCACGCCGTCATCGCCACGTGCACCGCACAGCCGTCCGGGATCCACAGCGCGACGTGCTCGCCTCGCTCGACTCCGGCTGCCACGATGCGGGCGGCGAGCAACGTGCTGTACTCGTCGTAGGCGACCCAGGTCAGGCGGCCCGCGGGCTCGACGAAGGCGGCAGCATCGGGCCGGGTGCTGGCCCAGTTCCTGATCGCCTCGTCGAGGTTCGCCCAGCGCGGCACGGCCGCCAGCGTGGCGGGGCGTGGCAGTTCGTAACTGGTCACTCAGATTCCTCCGGAAGGCCGTCGCTCGCCGCGGCGGGGGTGAGCAGATCTGCGATGAGGACAGGTAGGGGGGCCGCGGCGCCATCGGAGCCGACGCCGACGAGCGTCAGGGACGCCCGCGCGACCTGCGCCGCCTCCCCGGCTCGCGTCATGAGGTAGTCCATGCGATAGGACCGGCGGCCCAGGTGGCCGACCGACATCGCGATCTCGACCTCGTCGTACGGGCGCACGACGGCCAGGTACTCGCACGACGTCGCCCGGGTGACCACCGAGGCGCCGCAGCGCTCGGCGATATCGGTGAAGCGGACGCCATGACCAGCGAGCCACTCGGTGTGCAGCCGCTCCATCCAGGGGAACCAGGCCGCGTAGTAGATGATGCCGGCCGCGTCGGTGTCCGCGTAGGTAATCACGATGCGCCTCGACAGCAGCGGGGTGGCGCGCTCCTCCTCAGCAATCACAGCATCCATCCGATCCAGAGTTAGCCCGTCGTGCCGGGGAACACGGCGCACCCGGTTCGCCCCGTCTCGTCATACTAAATGAAGCAAGCGCTTGGCCAACAGCCGAGGTGATCAGGCACTGAGGAGAGCCGCCTCAATCGTCCGCTCATCGCCCGCTGCCAGGTCGCTGGAACCTTGTCTCAAAATCATTTAGATGATAGAAAGAGAGCCTCGCTCAGGTCAACCGGTGGGAGCTGCACATGACCATGCTCGACGGCGTCACCACGGCCGCCGGCCAGCTCGAGCTCGAGTGTCAGTCTGCCGGGGACGGCCCGCCGCTGCTGTTCTTGCACGGTGAAACCGGGCTGCTGTTCTGCGAGCCCGCAGTGGCCAGGCTTGGCGAGCACTTCTCGGTCGTCGCTCCCTCCCACCCTGGCTGGGGCGCCTCGCCGCGCCGGCCAGGCGATCGCTCCATCGACGATCTCGCTTACCGGTACCTAGATCTGCTGGCGGCGTTCGATGAGCCGCCGCTGCTCGTGGGTGCCTCGCTCGGCGCGTGGCTCGCCCTGGAGGTAGCGACCAAGGACGAGAGCCGCATCGCGGGCCTGGTCCTCGTCGCACCGGTCGGGATCCGCACCGGGGCGCCGACCCGGCGGTACTACCTGGACCGGTACGCCGTAACTGCGCAGGCCCTCACGAAAGCGCTGTACGGCGCACCGGACCGCGGCCCGGGCCTCGGCGAGCGCTCCGATCAGGACCTGCTGCTGCTGGCCCGGGCTCAGGAAGCGACAGCCTTCTACACGTGGGAGCCCTACCTGCACAATCCGTCTCTGCTTGACCGGCTGCACCGGGTACGCCGCAGGACGCTCGTGGCCACCGGGGCGCAAGACGGATTGGTCCTCGCCGAGGACCACGTCGACACGCTCTGCGGTGCGCTTGGCGGGGATGTCGAGACGGTCGTTTTCGCCGACACCGGCCACCAGGTCGAGGAACAGCGCCCTGATGAGCTCGCCGACCGCATCGCCGCGTTCGCCCGTCACGCCGCGCCGGCCCTGCGATAGCCTTCCGCCCCGCTACGCACCGAGGAGTTCGAGATGTTCCGCGCGTGGACGTTCACCGAGATGCCGTACCCGTACCTGCCGCCGGCCGACAGCTACGATTCCCTGCGCGTGACGCTGCCCAGCCAGCTCTACGATCCCGAGCTCGGCCACCAGCTGTACTCGAAGTACTTTGACATCTACCAGGCGGCCGACGGGCTCGGGCTCGACATGATGCTCAACGAGCACCACTCGACCGCCACCTGCGTCGAGCCGGCGATACCGGTGACTATGGGAATCCTGGCCCGCACGACCCGGCAAGGCCGCATCCTCGCCCTCGGCAACCCCATCGCGAACCGCAACACCCCGGTCCGCGTCGCCGAGGAGATGGCAATGATCGACGTCATCTCGCACGGGCGCACCGAGGTCGGCTTCGTCCGCGGCGTCCCCTACGAGGTCTCGGCCGGCAATGTGAACCCGGTGGAGATGAAGGAACGGTTCTGGGAGGGCGCCGACCTGATCGTCCGCGCCTGGAGCACGACCGACGGGCCGTTCAACTGGGAAGGCCGCTACTACCACCACCGCCAGGTCAACGTCTGGCCGCGCCCTTATCAGGAGCCACACCCGCCGTTGTGGGTGCCCACGCAGAGCTCATCGACCGTCTTGGAGACCGCCGAGCGGCAGTACAAGCTGGGCCTGATCCTCTGCGGCTGGCAAGGGGCGCGCCGGTCATTCGACCTGTACCGGCAGCGCACCGCCGAGCTCGGCCTTGGCCCCGCTGCTCGGGACAAGCTCGGCTATCTCGGCCTCGTCTTCGTCGGCGATACCGACGAGGAGGGCTACGCGGGCGCGCGCAAGCTTCAGTGGTACGTCCAGCACAACAAGGTCGCGACCCAGTTCATGGACGTACCCGGCTACATCGACGAGGGTGCCAGGGCGAAGATGATGCGCTCCGCGGCCGCGGGGGTGCCGATCTCCACGCCCATCGAGCACCTCGCCTACGCGCCGATTGAGGACCTGGTGCAAGAAGGCTATTTCTTCGCCGGGAACCCCGACACCGTCTTCACCCAGCTGCAGACGTTCTACGAGAAGGTCGGCGGATTCGGCAACTTCATGATGATGGTCCAGGGCGGCACCATGGGCTACGACCTCGTCGAGCGCAGCATGCGACGGTTCGCTGAGCACGTCCTGCCGCGGTTCCGCAGCGAGGTGTTCGACCGTGACATCGAGCCACAGCTCACCCTGGCGTCCTGAACGCAGTAGCTTCGGAGGAGCAGCATGATCGTCGTTGTCGGCCTCGGCAATATCGGCATCGCCATCGCCGCACGCGTCGCCGAGTGCGGCCACGACGTCCTGGGCGTGGACCTCGCGGCGGATCGGCGCTCGGAGTGGCAGCGGATCACCGGGCGCGCGGCTGTTGCCGGCCTCGCCGACGTCCCCTGGCCGGACGTGGCCCGAGTGTACGTGGTGGTGCGGCTGACGAACCAGGCCGAGGGCGTGCTGCAGCAGCTGCTGACGCTGCCGCTCGTTCCCGGTATTCCGGTGTTCCTCAACACGACGCTCGAGCTGGACTACGCTCGCGGGCTGGCGCGCTACGCCGACGCCCCGTGGCGGCTGATCGAGCTGCCAGTCTCTGGCGGTGACTCCGGCGCGCGGGCCGGCACGCTCACCGTGATGGCGGCCGGCGACGTGCGTGACCCCGAGCGCGAGTACCTGCTGTCCACCTCGGCCGCCGCGATCGTCGAGTTCGCCTCTTACGGGGAGCCGACCCTCGCGAAGCTCCTCAACAACGTGGCCGCGGCCTACACGGCGCTATCCTTCGCGGAGATGATGCTGCTGGCGGACCGGACCGGCATGCAGCCGGCCCGGCTCGCTGAAGTGCTGCGCACGTCGTCTGGTCAGAGCTGGATGGGCGACCACTTCGTGACCCTGATCGACGATCTGCTAGGCAAGGACGTGGCGCTACTGCGCCAGGAACTCGGCACGCTGCCTGTAGTCGGCCTGGATGACGATGATCACTTGCTGACCCGCCTGGCCGAGGCCCGGGCGACGCTGACCGCGATGCGCTCCTGACCGTGACAGCGATCAGCAGGACAGCTGAGCGCCGTCCACCAGGACTGTGCTGCCCGAGACCATCGCGGCGAGCCCGCTGACGGCGAAGAAGACCACCCTGGCCACGTCGTCGGGGTCGAGCACCCGGCGCAGCGGCGCTCGCCCGGCGAACGATGGCACCGGGTCCTGCACGCCGTCCTGCGCCAGGAGGGCGACAGCGTTGTCGGTGGGGACGAAGGCGGGCGCCACCCCCACGACCCGGATGCCGTGCGGACCGAGTTCCACGGCGAGGCTGCGGGTCATCCCGACCACGCCCGCCTTGGATGTCACGTAGTGGGTCATGTTCGCCGACGGCGCCCGGTACGCCGACAACGACGCGAGGTTGACGATCACGCCGCCCCGGCCGGAGTCGATCATCAGCCGCGCGGCGGCCCGGCTGCACAGGAACGTACCGTGCAGGTTGATGTCCAGGACGTGCCGCCACCGAGCCTCCGGCATGGTGAGCAGGTCATCGCGCGGATAGACGCCGGCGTTGTTGACCCAGGCGTCGAGGCGGCCGAACCGGCTGGCAACCGTGGCGGCAAGCTGGGCCACCGAGTCCTCGCTGGTGACGTCCACCACGCACGGTACCGCGTGCGGGCCGAGCCCGGCCGCCGCCCGGTGCGCCGCTGCCTCGTCGAGGTCAGCGAGGACCACTGCCGCGCCGGCCTCGTCGAGCCGCCGCGCGATGGCGGCGCCGATCCCCCCGCCGGCGCCGGTCACGACCGCCACCCGGTCCCGGAGCGAGATGAGTTCTGCAAGCGTCGGTTGCACGGCTCTCCCTGGCTGGACGGTTGGCTCGATGAATGCCTGTCAGGCGAATCTATCTAATCATTTAGTTGTTACCAGGAGTCGGCTCGCCTATAGTTCCAAGTGACCCATCAGCGGTTCCGGCCCGAGGGAGCGCATGTCTGCGACCATCCACGATGGCACCGTCCGCGCGGGCGGCACGGCGGTGTGGGCGCCCCGCATCATTCCGCCGATCGGGGTAGACCTCACGCCGCAGCAGGAGCTCGCCTGCGCGTTCCGCATCCTGGCCCGGTCCGGATTCAGCGAGAACATCGCCGGCCACATCACGATGGCCCCCGAAGGCAGCGACGAGATGTGGGTCAACCCGTGGGGACTGTGGTGGGAAGAGGTGTCGGCGTCCGACATCTGCCGCGTGACCGCTGACGGCGAGGTGCTCGACGGGAAGTGGGACGTCACCCCCGCGATCCACATCCACACCGAGCTGCACCGGCGCCGCACCGACGCGCGCGTGGTCATTCACAACCACCCGTACTACGTCACGGTGCTAGCAGCAGTCGGCATGCTCCCCGAGATCGTGCATCAGACCGGCAGCATGTTCGACGGCGATCTCTCGCTCGTCACCGAGTACACCGGCGAGGTCGACGACGCGGTCCTCGGCGCTCAGCTCGCTGAGATGATCGGCGACCGCTCGACCGTCATCCTGGCCAGTCATGGCGTGATCGTGACTGGCGCGAATATCCGCGAGGCGACCTACCGCGCGGCCAGCATTGACCGGATGTGCCGGCTCGCGTACGACGTCATGGTGCTCGGACGCCAGCCGCTGACCATCGCCCAGGGACTTCGCGCCGGGATGAAGAGGTCCCTGCTCGAGCGTGGCAGCGACGTCTACTGGGCGGGCGCCGTGCGAGCGCTGCTGCGGACTGAGCCCGACGTCCTGCACTGACCTGACGACCTGGACAACGAAGGGAACCCCCATGGCCAGCCTCGATGAGCTTGAGCGCAACACCAGCTTCACCAACGCGGTCAAAGGCAAGGTCACCTTGCTGCCGGATCCGGAGCGTCAGCAGCGCAAGTACACGGTGATCTCGGTCGACGATCACATCGTCGAGCCGCCGGACACCTTCGAGGGCAGGATGCCGGCGAAGTTCGCCGACCGCGCTCCCCGCGTCGTGGCGAAGGACGGCGCTGACGTCTGGGTCTACGACGGTAAGGAGTTCCCGAACGTCGGCTTCAACGCCGTAGTCGGACGCCCGGTGGACGAGTGGGGCTTCGAGCCGGCCCGGTTCGCCGACATGCGCCGCGGGGCGTGGGACATCAACGAGCGCGTGCGTGACCTCGATCTGAGCGGGATCTACGCCTCGCTGTGCTTCCCGTCGTTCCTGCCTGGCTTCGGTGGCCAGCGGCTCCAGCTGTCGACGGACGACTCGGAGCTGGCGCTCGCAGCGGTGCGCGCGTGGAACGACTGGCACATCGACGTCTGGGCGGGAACCCACCCGGGGCGCATCATCCCGTGCCAGATTCCCTACATGCTCGACCCTGAGGTCGGGGCGCAAGAGGTGTACCGGAACGCCGAGCGAGGGTTTAAGGCGATCACCTTTACCGAAGGCCCGCACGCGCTGGGCCTGCCCTCGTTGCACACCGGGCACTGGGACCCCATCATGCGTGCGTGCGCCGAGACGGGCACCGTCGTGAACCTGCACATCGGCTCGTCGGGCACCTCCCCCGGCACCTCCGACGACGCGCCGCCGGACGTCGTGGGCGTCCTGTTCTTCGGCTATGCCATGTTCGCGGCCGTCGACTGGCTGTTCTCGCGCATCCCGGTCCGCTTCCCCGACATCAAGATCGTGATGTCCGAGGGCGGCATCGGCTGGGTCCCGGCTCTGCTCGATCGGCTCGACCACATGGCGACGTACACGCAGATGTACGGGACCTGGGACGGCATCGAGCTGACCCCGGCCGAGGTGCTGCAGCGCAACTTTTACTTCTGCGCAGTCGAGGATCCGTCGTCGTTCGTGCTGCGTGATCGCATCGGCATCGAGCACATCCTGGTCGAGCAGGACTACCCGCACTGCGACTCCACCTGGCCGCGCACTCAACAGGTGCTCGAGCACGAGATCGGCGACCTGCCGGCGGCGGACATCCGCAAGATAACGTGGGAGAACGCGTCGCGGCTGTACCGGCATCCGGTTCCGGACGAGGTCATCGCGGACCCGAATGCTTTCTGATCGGCTGCCGGCCGGATCCTGGCGTCAGTAGCCGGCCTCGACGTCGACTACTCCCGCCAGGGCCTCGCCGCGGCGGAAGCGATCGACGTTGTCGCGCACGCGGGCGAGCAGGTACGGCACCGAGATATCGGCCGGGCACGACGTGTGCGGGGTGATAATCACGTTGTCGAAGTCCCAGAGGGGATGCCCTGGCGGCAGCGGCTCGGGGTCGGTGACATCCAGCACCGCACCGCCGAGCCGGCCCTGCTGCAGCGCGTCCACAAGCGCGTCCGTGACAACCTGCTGCCCCCGCCCAACATTGACGAGCCAGGCGCCGGCCGGCAGGCAGGCGAGCGCGGCGGCGTCGACGATGCCGCGAGTCTGCGGAGTGAGGGCCGCGGCGACGACCAGCACCTCCGTGGAGCGCAGGACGTCGGGAAGCGCTGCCAGGCGGACCGTACGGGCCGCGCCGGGATGCGGGCACTCGGTGCGCCGCACCACCGTCACCGTGCAGTCGAACGGGCCGAGGATCTCGGCCACCGCGGACGCGATGCCACCGCCGCCGACAATCGTCACGGCGGCACCCAACAGGGACCTGGTGGGCTGCGCGCGCCACTGGCGGGCCCGGGCGTAGCCAGGCAGGCTGCGCATCCCTGCCAGCAGGCCGGCCAGCACGTACTCGGCGATCGGGCGGGAGTAGCAGCCCTTCGCCGAGGTCCAGACCCGGCAGGTGTCGAGGGCCGGCCCGAGGCCGTCGATCCCGGCGGTGACGAACTGCACCCACCGCACGCCCGGCAGGCTCGCGAGAGTTGTCCGGAGCAGCTCTGGGTTGCGCCAGCTCGCCCAGACCACGCCCTCGGCGTCCTCCGCAGATGCCATCCTGCCGCCGCCCGCCTCGATGGCGGTGGCGAGGTCCGCCGCCGAGGCAGGCCTGGCATCGCCGGTCGGCAGGATCGCAATCCGCGGCGCGACGGTCATGCGCCAGGCGGCCCGAACAGCTCAGGCTCGTCGCGCTGGAGGCGGCGCAGGTTCGCCGCCCACATGTTCCTGCGGAAATACTGGTCGTACAGCGGCTTGGTCTGATCGATGTGCCGTTGCACGATGGGCTCACCGCCGTAACTACGGGCGGCCAGATCCCACGCCGCGGCCTTCTCCAGGGCGATGCCGTCGATGACCACGTCAGGAAGCGTGGCGGCGGCGGCGAACATGCCGTGCCCCGGCAGGATCAGCACCCGGCGGTCGCCGAGCGCTTCCGCCAGCAGGTCGCAGGCTGCCGGACTGCGGTCCCCGTCGTCCTCGGCGACCACCTGCTCACCGAAGAACAGCGTGGACATCTCGTTGAACATGCCCACCGGCTCGCGCACAGTCGACAGCACCGACAGGGCGCGCGAGTGCGTGTGCACCACAGCCGTCGTGTCCGGCCGGCGACGCAGGATCGCCAGGGCGATGGCGGCGGCCCGGGAGACCCGGTCGGGCAGCGTCTCCGGCCCAGCGTCGGTGTCGGGGTCGAGCGTCATGATGTCCTGCGGACGCACGTCCTCGGCCGCGCCGGACGGGGTGCACAGCACCAAGCTGTTGCCGGCGTTCCGGGCCGCGAGCAGGCCGAAGGTCGAGCTGCCGGCGCCTTCGCGAGACAGCATGCGCCGCCCGGCCGCCAGGAACAGCCGCAGCGTCGCCTCGTCGGTCATGGGCTTTCCGGCTCAGGCGGAGGCTTCGCAGTGACGAAACGACGCATCCACGGGGGCCAGCCTCGCCAGCGGGACGTCGCGTTGCCCGTCAGGCTGGTGACGGCGACCGCCCCGATGAGCGCCACGCCATAGAAGGCGTCTGGTGCCCACACCGGCGCGCCGCTCAGCAGGATGCCGTACTGCCCGGCCCCGAGCAGGATGGTGGCCAGGATCGTCCCCCATGCGTTGAACCGGCCGTCGCGGAACTGGGTGGCACCCAGGAACGCGGCGGCAAACGCGGGGAGCAGATAAGACGGTCCGGCGTCGGGCGAGGCCGCGCCGATCCGGGCGGTGAGGGCGATCCCCGCCCACGACGCCACTAGTGCGGTGGCGAGCAGCGCCGCCGTCTGCAGCAGCTTGACCCTGATCCCGGCGAGCCGGGCGACGTCGAGCTCGAAGCCGAGGGCATACCAGTAGCGGCCTACCGACGTCTGCTCCATCACCAGGCCGATGATGATCATCAAGCCCAGCATGTAGAAGACCGGCTCGGTAAAATTCCCGATGCTCAGCCCGGCGATGTGCCGGCTGAATGACCCGGCGACGTTCTTGACGATGATCTGGTTCCCGGAGATCCCGACGGTGATCGCCCCGATGATCGCTCCGGTGCCTAGCGTGGCGATGATCGAGTCGATCCTCAGGAAGACGACGACCAGCGCGTTGACCAGGCCGATGACCAGACCGGTGGCCATAGTGAGCAGGATCGCCTCGGTGGCCGACATGGAGGTGTTCGCGAGCAACCACGCCACCAGGGTGCCGGCCAGGCCCATCGTGTAGCCGACCGACAGGTCGAACAGCCCGGATGCGAGGGTGATGATCACCGCGAGGGCCATGATCCCGCTGATCGAATACTCGTTGAGGATGCTGCGGATCGTCTCGACCTGGGGGAAGGTATTGGGGTCCAGGAAGCTGAAGAAGATGACGATCAGGATAAGGAAGTAGACCGCGCCGATCTTGCGCGGCGACAGGAACCGGGTCCACGCCGTCGCACCGCGTGCTGCCGAGCCGGAAGGAGGCTTCGGAACGCTGCTGCCCGGCGCAGAGGTCGCCATGGGCTTGTCGCTGACACTCACAGAACTGGCACCTCGCTGGTTGTCGTGTTCCGCCGGCCGCCCATGACCGTCGCCAGGATCGCATCCTCGGTGACCTGGTCACCGGTGAGCTCGGCGACCACCGCGCCTTCCCACAGCACGAGCACCCGGCTGCACACATGGGCGAAGTCCTGGAAGTCAGAGGAGGCAAGGAGGATCGCCATTCCCTCCCTCGCGTGGTGGCGGACGATGGCGTAGATCGCCTCGCGGGCGCCGACGTCAACACCCGACGTCGGCTCGTCGAGCGCCAGCACGGTAGGCCGCATGTTCAGCCACTTGGCGATGATCACCTTCTGCTGGTTGCCGCCGCTCAGCTCAGCGAACGAACGCTCCTCGGCCCGTTCCCCGGCGCGGATGGACAAGTCGCGGATCCATCTCCTGCTCACGGAGCGTTCCCGGTCGCGGACCACGCGCAAGAGCCTCGTGTAGGAGGGCATCGACGGCAGCGTCAGATTCTCCCTGACGACAAACTTCGAGATCGCGCTGCCCAGCTGGCGGTTTCCCGGCGCGAGCAGCAGACCGAGCTTCTTGGCGCTGCGGGGGGTGAGGGGCTCACTGACTGGCTGGCCGTGCACTTCAAGAGCTTCGACCGTGGCAGGAATCGCTCCGATGAGCGCGTACGGAAGTTCCTCGCGCCCGGACCCGGCCAGTCCGGCCACGCCGACGATCTCCCCCGCGTGCAAGTCGAAGGACAGGTCGTGCAGGAGCTCGCTCCGCAAGCCCCGCACCGACACGACCGGAGGTCCCGCCTGCGCCGCCGAGTCAGGCGTAGCCGCCGCCGCGACCTCTCCGGCGAGGTCAGCCGTCGTGACCTCGGCGGGGATGTCGGCCTGAGCGCCCTCAAGGAGGGGAGGGCCGACGATGATGTCGACCAGCTGGTCCTGGTTGATCTCGCCAATCGGCCAGGTGCCGAGCAGCTTCGCGTCGCGCAGCACCGAGACCCGGTCGCCGATGCGGAACACCTCGTCGAGCCTATGCGTGACGTACACGACACCGATACCGCGGTCGCGCACCGTCTCGATGAGCTCGCACAGATAGTCCACCTCGGTGGGGGGCAGCGCCGCGGTCGGCTCATCGAGGAAGAGGAAGCGGATCTCCCCGCCAGCCGGGTCTATCGCCCGGGCGATCGCCACCGCCGTGCGGTCGATAGCACGAGCGCGGCTCATCGGCCCCCAGATGTCGATGTCGCCCCGGCCCACCAGCGACAGGAGCTCACGGGTGCGCGTTTCCTGGGTCTTCCAGTCGATGACCCCGGCTCTGCGGCGGGCGAAGCCGATCCCCAGCGCAACGTTTTCGACGGCGCTCAGCTGGCTCACTATGCCCGCCTGCTGGTGGACGAAGCGCAGGCCAAGCTGGCGGCTCTCGGTGGGGTTGAGCCTGGCGGCCTCGGTGTCGCCGACGCGTATCAGCGTGCCCGGATCGGGGGTGTGGTAGCCCGACAGCACCTTGATGAACGTCGACTTGCCCGACCCGTTCTGGCCGAGCACGCAGTGGACCTCGCCGGTGGTCAGCGTGAGGGTGACGTCGCTCAGGGCCACCTGGCCGGGAAAAGTCTTCGACAGGTGCTCGACGCGCAGCGACGTGGTGGTGGCGGTAGTCAAGGCTGAGCCTCTGGATGTCTCATCGTCCGGGTCGGCTGGAGCTTGCGCCCGGAGCGACAGCCAGCGGCCATCGCTCCGGGCACGTTCTCAGCTGCCCAGGCCCCACAGATGCTTGAACTGGGCCTGGTAGTCGGCCACCAGCGGGAAGTAGCTGGTGGTGGAGGGGATGTTGGCCTTGCTGATCAGCCACTGCGGCTCGGGTGCGGTCATGTCCGGCGCCGTCGACTGCCCGGTGAAGATCCGGGCGAAGGTGTCGAACATCTGCCAGATGAGCGTCGGCCAGTCCACACCGGTGGTGACCGCCACCTGCCCGTTGGCGATGTAGCTCGACACCGTCGGGCTCGTGTCAAGCAGCACGATGGAGGGGCTCTGCCCTGCGCTCGCCAGGGCGGCGGGCAGGCCGATCGCCACGTCGGAGTCGGACGACTCGACCACGTTCACACCGGGATTCTGCTGGAGATAGGCGGTGATTGCGGAGGAGACCGTCGGGGTGCCGATGTCGCTGGCCGACACGCTGATGGTGCCGAGCTTGCAGGTCGGACACAGCACCTTGTATTCGTGCTGGAAGGAGTCGACCACAGTGGTGATGGTCGGGAAGGTGGGCACGCCGACAGATAGCGTGTTGGCCTTGGTGCCGTACTTGTTGATCACCCACTGCGCCTGGAGCTTGCCGGCCTCCGTGTTGGCCTCATTGCCATCGAAGACCGCCGTGAGCCCGCCGCCCGGCTGAGTGTTGTAGGCGATCGACCCCTCAATGACCGGGATGTTCTCGCTGGCGAGTGTCTTCAGCTCCGAGGGGTAGAGCGCGGGCGGGAAGCCGGCACTGATGATGGCGTCGGGATGCAGCGCCACTGCCTGGTCCCACCCGGCCTTCACCGTCTCGGGCGTGAGACCGATGTTGATCTTCACGAGCTTCCACCCCAGCGCGTCAGCGGCTTGCTGGGCGTAGGTGTTCAGGATGGTGCACGACGGGATCGAGCAGAACAGCGCGGCAATCGTCTTGTTCTTCGGGATCGGCTTGCCAACCGGCGTCGTGATGCCGATCGACGCCGGGCGGCTCGAGGTGGTCTGCACCACCTGCTGAAGCTGTGAATTGCCGGAGGATCCGGCGGTCGAGGATGAGGACGGACCCGATGAGCCCGTCCCGCCGCTCGAACCGCAGGCGGCGGTCAAGGTGGCTAGCGACGCAACCGTCGCTACCACAGCAAAGCGAAGTCGCGCACGGGGCACGGCTTCCCCCTTCCGTTGGGCCCGAGCTGAGGGCTTCTATAAGCTGAATGATATAGAAGATAGAAACACTAACTCGGGGCGGTCAAGCGTCCGTCGGACTCACGTCGGTAACGATTCGGAAATCTGCGAGGTACAGTGTCCGGCTGCGCCGCCACGAGCGGAGGCCGAGACCTCGGCCAGGGCACGGCCCGTGCCCGGCGCCAGAGACCGCGCCTCGACAGCGAGTGGCACGGCTGTCCCCTTCCGGCCTGGTAGTTGGTAACACCCTGCCAGGGTGCTCCTAGTAGGTCAATGATTTAGAAGAAGAAAACCTTAGGCGCCGCACCCAGGTATCGATGGGCGTCAGACTCAGTCGATGGGCCCGACTACCTCGGCTTCGCCGCCGGTTCCGAGCTCGCGCCGGTGCCGCGCGGCTATGCGCCACTGCCCGCCGTCCCGCCGGAACTCCCACCGGCTGAACCCGAGGCAGTACACCTCGCATTGGTCCTGCGGATCCAGCTGATAGGTGATCGAGTAGGTCTCGGCGGTCGCGGTGTCGCCGGTGATGTCAAATTTCATCGGGCCGTGGAAGTGCTGAGCGCGCCCGGCCGGCGGCATCCCTGGTCCGGTGATCAGCGCGAGCAAGTCGT
>DATHQE010000190.1:0-11559 GCA_035483035.1 Streptosporangiaceae bacterium
TATCCGGGCTGGACTCACCATCGACCGGGTCATCGAAGCAGGAAGCCCGACACCTGACATCCTGGCAGTCCGCTGCATCCGGACCGGGTAAATCCTGTCGGGCTAGGCAGGCGATGAGCGGGTCATTAATCCCGCCCACGCCGGCACTGGCAGCTAAGAGCCGAGAACCTGCGCCGCCAGGTCGTCGGCTGTGACTGCCGCCACACGAAGCGAAGCGACAGACCGAAGGGCCGCGCGAATCGAGGCGCGGGCCTTCGGACAGGTGATCAGGCGCGGGCTATGAGGCGGCGGATCAGCTTCCGGTGCACTGCTGGCTGGCGTATACCAGGCCGACGCGAAGTGCAGCGTTGTGCGCTCCCGCCGCTACCTGATGGACGGGCTGATGGACGGAGTGATGGATGGTCTGATTGCTGGCCGCCTCGGGGAGAGCGCGGTCTCCTACCTGCTGGCCGGTGGCAGCCCCGATCTGCACGCCTGCGCCGCTGGGGAGGGCGGCGGGGTGAATGGTCAGTATCGTAGCTCCGGATCCCGCAGCCTTCTGACCTTCGTAGACGCTCTCGAAGAGGGCCTGGGTCATGGCGTAAGGCTGGCACGACGGGTCGTGCTGGCCGAGGGAAGTGACGTTGGCAGGGACGCCGTCAGCGCGCAGCGTGCTTTGCAGCCCGGACGGATCGCTCAGCTGGCGGAGGGTGACCTTGATGTCGCCGTTGACCTGCTTGGCCACCGTCCAGGCTGCCAGCTGGGCGGTGCGCGGGTGGCTCGCCGGGTGGCCGGATTGGCTGGCCGGGTGACCGGATGGTCCCAAGGCGGCCACGGTGAGGGCTGTCCCTGCTATGACGGCCATGGCTCCGGTAAGGCCGGTGAGCCTGTGGCTCCTGCGCCTAGTGCGGCCGGTCCGCGCGATGGCGTCCGGCGGCGTGTCCATGTGAATCCCGGCGAGGGAGTCTTTTGCTGCGGTGAGAGAGTCCCGCACCACGGCAAGCGTGTCGTTGTCGTTCATTTGCTGATCTCCTGACCGTCGCGAGAAGGGATGGCCGCCCGCAGCGTTGCGAGGGCTTTGTGCAGGTGGGCGCCGACGGTGCCCTGGGCTATGCCTAGGACCCTGGCCGTGGTCTCGGTGTCCAGGTCCAGCAGCAGCCGCAGCGTGACGACCTCCCGCTGACGTGTGGGCAGCCGCCGCAGCGCGGCCAGCAGGTCCCCGCTGAAGGCCATGGCCTGCTCCGCGGGAATCGCTGTGTCGTGGTTGTCGAGTGCTACCTCACGCCGGCGGCGGCGCCACCAGGACACGTGCGCATTCAGCGCGGTGCGCACCACCCATGCCCGCGGCACTTCAAGCTCGCGGACTTTCCGCCACGACATCCACGCCCTGGTGTACGCCTCTGCGACCAGGTCGTGAGCTAGGTGCCGGTCGCCGACGTTGAGCAGCACGATCCGCAGGCAGTCATCGCGGGTGGACTCATAGAACTCCGCGAATTCCGTCGGCTCTTGCTCCATGCCCCTTACACGCATCAGGGGACCGATTCCTTTATCCGTTCGCTGGTGAACACATGCCAGTGTCCCGTGTCCGCGCGTGCCTGATCGCGGGGACTTTCTGCCGCGGACCCGCAGAGCGCGATGAGTTCCGACCCCACCGCCGGTATGTATTGACGAGTTCGCCGGAATACCCCGGCGAACCGGTCACAAGGGAGAATCCGATGTCAGACAGTCGTGCCGGAGACAGTCGTGCCGCAGACAAGGCCGCCATCCAGGCCGTACTGGTTGATTCCTACAAGGCGTGGGAGGCTGGCGACGCCGACGGCATGGTCGCTAACTACACCGACGAGGCCACCGCCATCATGACCGGCTCGCTCCGCGACAGCCGCGACGTGATCCGCGAGAGCATGGCCCTGGCCTTCGACGGGCCACTTAAGGGCAGCTCGACCTACAACAAGCAGCTCAGCCTCCGCTTCGTCGGTAGGGACGCCGCGGTCGTCGTCAGTGAATCCGGCATCCTGTTTGCTGGCCAGACCGAGGTTCCGGACACGGGCAAGGTGAACGCGACCTGGGTTCTCGAAAAGCGGAACGGCCAGTGGCTGATCGCCGCCTATCACAACAGCCCGGTGCTGGCGCCTGGGCAGTGAACCCATAACTTGTAACCGGCGGTGAACGTCTGGTGAGGCGCAGGGGCCTGGCGTGGGTGATCTTGATAGGAGCAGAGAAGAGGCGGGCGCTTGACGACGCAGGTAGAAGGCTTCGATCGCCTGGTCGAACCGTTCCGGACGGAGCTGCTGGCGTATTGCTACCGGATGCTCGGCTCGGCTCACGACGCTGAGGATTTGGTCCAGGACACGTACCTGAGGGCGTGGCGGGCGCGGGAGCAGTACGACGAGACTCGCAGCTCACTGCGCACCTGGCTCTACCGGATCGCGACGAACGCCTGCCTGACCGCCTCGGCGGTCCGCGCCCGCCGACCCCTGCCCTCGGGTCTGGTGGCGGCGTCGGACCCGTTGGGGCCGCTCGTCAGGGGAGAGAACGCCGCCTGGCTCCAGCCGCTGCCGGACTCGTTGCTGGACGCCGGCGATCCGGCTGGCACCGTGATCGACCGCAGCAGCCTGCGCCTGGCGTTCGCCGCCGCGCTGCAGCACCTGACGGCACGCCAGCGCGGTGCGCTGATCCTGCGTGACGTGCTGAGCTTCTCCGCGTCCGAGGCAGCGGACATCCTCGGCACTACCGTCGTATCGGTGAACAGTTCCCTGCAGCGGGCGCGTACTCGGATGAAGGAACTCGGAGTCCGGCAGGAAGGTCTCAGCGAGCCGCCGGCGGCCGAGCAGCGCGCCTGGGTCGATCGCTACATGAAGGCATTCGAGCGCGCCGACGTCGAGGGCCTGAAGCGGCTACTGACCGAAGACGTGCTGATGGAGATGCCGCCGATGGTCAACTGGTTCGTCGGCCCTGGCAACTACGGCCTGTTCATGGAATGGGTCTTCGCGCAGGCGGGAACGGACTGGTGCCTGAAGCCGGTCGCGGCTAACGGCCAGCCAGGGTTCGCCGCCTATCGGCAGGTCGGTGGCGGATACGAGCTGCACACGCTTCAGATCTTCACCGTCACCGCCGATGGCATCAGCCGGAATTCGGTGTTCCAGGATTCCGAGGTCTTCGCCTCTTTCGGTCTGGCGGCCGTACTGTGACGCCAGGGGACCTCGATTCTCGCCTCCAGCTCTCCGGTAACAGAGGCGCAGGAAATGTGGTGACCCGGCGGAGCTGGAGTGCCAGCATTGCCGGGTGAGCAAGCGCGCACTGAGCTTCGGGTCGGTGGCATCGGCCTACGAACGATTCCGACCTGGCTACCCCGGCAAGCTCGTTGACGAGGTGCTCGCCTATGCCGGTAGGCCGGTACGCACCGCCCTGGAGATCGGCGCTGGGACCGGCAAGGCTACCCGTGCGTTCGCTAGTCGCGGGATCGCTGTGACGGCCACAGATCCGGACCCAGCCATGCTTCTCGAACTGCGTAAGCATGTGCCCGAAACAGTGAGTGCCGTCCAGGCGGCATTCGAGGATCTCCCGCTCAGCCCGGTATACGACCTAGTCTTCGCGGCAGCTTCGCTGCACTGGACTCGGCCTGAGCATCGCTGGGAGCGCGTGGCCGCGATGCTCAGCCGCGATGGGACCTTCGCGTCCTTCGGTGGGCAGATGCACCTGGCCGACCCAGATGTCGAGCAGGCCGTCCAGACGGCCCGAGCGCAATTCCTAGCGGACGACGGAGTCCCGTCGCCTGACGGAACTCCAGCGGATAGCCCGATGCAGTGGCCCGGGAGCGAGCTATTGCGGTCCGACCGGTTCACAGATGTGCGCCAGTCGACCGTCGAGCGTCGCATTTCAGTTCCGGCCGCGGACTACGTTGGCCACCTGGCAACGATCTCTGCCTACCTCGAGCTGCCCGAAGCTGATCGAGGGCAAGTGTTCGATCGGATCCTCGAGGTACTCCCCGAGCAAGTGACCGTGGCATCAGACCTCACGCTCCATCTTGCCCGGCTGAGATGACTTGCCCGGCTGAGATGACAAGGCCTCTCAGGGTGACCTGGGGCAGTATCTGAGGTAAACGGCACCGCATGCGAACCGCCGCGTGTCCAGGAGTTCCAGATCCGAGCGGACGTCGGCCGGGAGCGCACGCTTGCCGCCGCCGACAATGGCGGGAACAAGCATCAGCTGCAGCTCGTCGACCAGCCCGGCCTTGATGGCCTGCCCGGCCAGGTCCGCGCCTCCTATAGTGATGTCCTGCTCGGTAACCGTCTTCAGGTGCCTGACCGCGTCAGGATCAAAGGCGCGTTCGATCCGGGTCCTGGCGGTTGGCGCCGATGCCAACGTCTTCGAGTACACGATCTTGTCGGCTGCCTGCCAGATACTGGTGAAGTCACGGTCCGAAGACGACTGGTCGGGCCCTGTGTCGGCGGTCTCCCAATAGAGCATCGTCTGGTACATCCGGCGACCGTACAGATAGGTGCCGACCGGCCGCTCGAGGTCGTTGATGAAGCACATCAGCTCGTCGCTGGGTGCTGCCCAGTCGAACGTGCCCGCGGCATCTTCGACGTAGCCGTCCGCCGAGGCGATCGCCGAGTAGATCAGCTTGGCCATCAGGACTCCCCACTTTCACTCGTACGCGCTGCGAACTGGGAGGATCATGGCGTGGTACCTGCGAACATCCATGACTTCTTCGTGGCGAGCGGCAGCGCGGCTGGCGCGCTGATCGGCCTGTTGTTCGTGGCGATCTCCGTGGCGTCGGAGCGGCTCGCCCGGGTAGAGGCTACCGGTCAGCACTATCGCATCCGTGCGGCCGCGGCGAGCACAGCGTTCACGAACGCGCTGGCAGTGTCGCTGTTGGCGCTGATTCCCGTCCACAAGATCGGACCGACCTCGGTGACCGTGGCGGTTATCGGGCTCACGTTCGTGACGGCCTCCCTGCTGTCCATGCTTCGCCTTCGGCAGAGGCGTCGGGAGATAGTGCACGATGGCCTGTTTCTGATCGCGCTGGCAGTCACCTTCATCATCCAGTTGATCGAGGGGCTGGCTGTCATCACCCAGCCGGGCGATGCCGGCGCGGTGGATACGATCGCCATCTTGGTCGTCGTCTGCTTCGTGGTCGGGATCGGCAGCGCATGGGAACTGGTCGGCGGTCCTTCGATCGGCATCGGGCGAGAGATCGCGGCGCTCGTCCGGAGCCACCAGCACGGCGCCGACGACGCGGTCGCTGAAGAGTCGCCAGAGCCGGACTGACCAGGGCCACCGCTCCATGCTGGCGTATGGCCCGTGGGCTCAGCGCCAGAACTCGGTGAGCTGCTGGGCAAGGGCTCTGCCTTGGTCGTAACCGGCTCGCGCGGCGGGCGGACGTGTCGACGGATCCGTCAGATCGCTGCCGAATGCGTTGCGGGAGTCGCTGTCCGGGAGGACGGTTTCGACTCTGCTGCCGCTGGCGCGAAGTTCGTCGACCTGTACTGCAAGATGCATGCCCCAGTCCAGTGGCGCCCGTGTCCTGCCGCCAAGTGGTGACAGCACCAGCACCCGTCCGTATCCTCCTGCCAGATCGGCATTCTCGCTAGACCGTCGGTAACCGCCGTCGATGTACCGGGTGTCGCCGATGCCGTAAGGGGGGACACCGAAGCCGTTGGCACAGCTGGCGGCGACCGCGTCCACCAAGTCGACTCCGCTGTGGCGGTCGAACACGACCGGTTGGCCGCTATGGGCATCGACAGCCACGATCTGCACTGTTCGTTCCGGCCAGCGCTGACTGGGCAGCCGAGCGGAGACCGTGGCGCGCCACCGCCTTTGCCCCGAGCCATCCGACGCGGCATCCAGCTCGAGCGCCGCCGCGCCCAGTCTGCGGCGCATGTCGGCCGCACCCTCAGCGACGGCGATGATCTCGCTCGTCCTCCGCATATGGTCGGCGACCGGCCCACTGGGGGATCCGACTGGACCGGTCCGTTGCTGGTGAGCAGCGGACAGGATGTGGCCAAGCAGCCGGGTCGGGCTCGCGCTACTTATCTGGGCAGCCGCCGTCGAGCCGGCCGACGTCCCGATGATCAAATCGGCCTCGGTCACATCCAACCCGGCCTCGAACAGGCCGGCGATGACGCCGATCAACCACGCATTGCCTGCCGCTCCGCCACCCCCGAGGACCAGCGCTCGCTCACCCAGGGCGGGCAGCCGAGTTGTGGCGTCGACCTGCGGCTGATCCCGGTCGGACCTCGGCCAGTCCGAGGCCGTCAGTGAGATGACGCGCAGAGTTGAAAAAGGTGTTGTGTTCATGGGAGTCGCCTTTCGCGAGTTGCCTGGCGGGCGCTCCCGGCGCGACTACCTCAGTCGCGTGATCGTGGACTGCAGGGGAGCACCCACCGCGGATACTGCGTTCATGGGTCTCACCTCCTGCCGATGGATCACGATCGCCAAGACGTTAGCACGTCGGCGACCTGTTGTGCAGCCGGCCCCATGCCGGTGGTCCCTGGATGACGCCGGCTTGCTGGCTTTTTGCGATCTTTGGCGTCCCGGTATTCTCAGCGCATGGCACGCGGCGGGGAACAGGGAGTGACGCCTCAAGGCGAGGACTTCTCAGCCTGGTACAACGAGGTTGTCGCGAAGGCTCAGCTTGTCGACCGGGGTCCAGTCAAGGGCACGATGGTTATCCGCCCGTACGGATACCGCTTGTGGGAGCTGTTGCAGTCCGAGCTAGACCGGAGAATCACGGACACCGGTCACGACAATGCCTATTTCCCGCTGCTCATCCCTGAGTCCTACTTCAGGCGCGAAGCCGAGCATATCGACGGGTTTGCTCCCGAGCTGGCTGTCGTCACCCACGCCGGCGGCAAGGAGCTGGACGAGCCCCTGGTTATCCGGCCGACGTCGGAGACCATCGTCGGCGAGATGATGGCCAAGTGGATCTCCTCTTATCGTGACCTGCCGCTGCTCCTGAACCAGTGGTCCAACGTGGTCCGCTGGGAGCTGAGGCCTCGGATGTTCCTGCGGACAACCGAATTCCTATGGCAGGAAGGCCACACGGCGCACGCAAGCGAGGCTGACGCGCTCGCAGAGACCATGCTTGCTCTCGGCTTTTACACCGAGGTAGCCCGGGATGTCGCGGCCCTGCCTGTTGTCCCGGGGGAGAAGACGCCAGGTGAGCGTTTCGCCGGCGCAGCACGGACGTTCACCATAGAGGCCATGATGCGCGATGGCAAAGCGCTTCAGGCCGGGACGTCCCACTACATGTCGACGAACTTCGCCAAGGCCTTCGACATCCAGTACACAAGTGACACCGGCCGCCTTGAGCTCTGTCAGACGACGTCCTGGGGAATGTCGACTCGGATGATTGGCGCAGTCATCATGGCCCACGGTGATGATCAGGGTCTCGTGCTGCCGCCGATGCTGGCCCCGTATCAGGTAGTCATCGTCCCGATCGGCCGAGGTGAGCAGCTCGATCCCGTGCTTGCTGCCGCGCAGGTGCTGACGGCTGAGCTTAGGCAGGCGGGCGTTCGCGCTCACCTGGATGAACGAGTGCAACTGTCGCCGGGGTTCAAGTTCAACGACTGGGAACTGCGCGGCGTGCCACTGCGTCTTGAGCTCGGACCACGGGATCTGACCGCAGGGACGGCGGTCGTTGCTCAGCGTCTCGGCGGCGAAGGTAAGCGGACGATCCCGCTCGCCAGCGCATCATCAGTGCTTACCGCGATGCTCCATGACTATCAGAATTTCCTGCTTGAGCGAGCGACCGCGTTCCGCGACCTGCACACAGTTGTCGTCAATGACTGGCCGGCTTTCCAGCAGGCAGTCTCGACCGGCTGGGCGCTGGCGTTCCATTGCGGCGACCCAGCATGCGAGGACGACATCAAAACCGAGACTGCCGCGACGCCTCGCTGCGTGCCTCGCGATGGCGTAGCTGAGACTGGCACGTGCGTGCGATGCGACGGCGAGTCAGCGTACGGCCAGCGGGTAATCTTCGGCCGCGCTTACTGAGCCGCGTCGTCGCCGCTAGCCGACGCCAGCCCAGCTCGCCGGGTAATTCGACGGCAGCAGGCCACTGGCTGCCTGGCCCGCATTTGACGCGGCTGGCACGCCAAGTGCCTGAAGCAGCTCGTCGAAGTTGACCCCGACCGCCGTCGGGAACGGCCCGGCTCCGCTGATCCCGCCCGCCACCACCAGCTGCGATTCCGCTGACGAACTGTCAGGCATGGCCCAGCCGGTCTCGATGCCGGCACCACCGTTGAACATGGTGGCGATCGGTGTCGTCGGTGTGACGTTCGCGCCGACCGTCACGGTGGGCTGGACATCTTCGGCGACGTACACGACGAGGCCCGCCGCAGGGCCGTTCGTCAGCTGGTAGGTGATCCAACCGCCGCCAGGCCACCCCGCTGACGTGGCGGTCGCGCTCGTGATGACGGCATTCCCGATGGGGTAGACGGGCCCGGAGCCCGCGAAGTCCACACCCATGTCGATTCGCTGCGGCATCAGGCCAGCCACTGCCCGCAGTGGATTGAGATAGACCGGCGCCGGCGGCGCGGGCTTGCGCCGGCGGCGGCGCTTCTTGGCCCCTGCGACGGCGGGATCGGTGCCCGCGTTGCCGAGCTGGCTGCTGGCCCGGGCCGCGTAGCTGGACTTCACGAGCTCGCTGAGCTGGAGCCCGTGATACAGAGCGCCCGCGCCGGCCGCTGAACTGCCGGCCACAGCGCCGATCGCCACTGGCTGCTCCGGCGAGACGGTCCGGGGCTTGCCAGGCAGGAGTGTTACCGCCGCTGCTGCGGCCCCGCCTGAGACTACGACGGCTGCGGCTACGGCCAGGGCCAACGCCGACCCGTGGGCCCGCCTGGCCGGGGGCTTGCGGTGCCGGGACGGCGCCCGGCCACGCTTGCTCGCCGACTGCGGCGGTTTCCGGTGGCGGGGGATGGCGTACGACACGTCGCGCCTTCAGACAGAGCGCAGTACAGCCGCTCGGCTCTCACCATTGGTGCTGGCGAGTCCGCAGAATCGGTGCTCGGCGGATCTCACCAGCGGGCATGCGGACGCCGTGCAGGCTCAGGGCGACGGGGTCGCGGTTCGTGACCGTCGCGCACGCTCGGTGCTGTCGGCTCACTACCTTGCACCGGATCCGGCTCTCGCGTGAGCGAAACAGGAAAAGACAAACGGATCTCTTGGGACTCTGTGGCCTAAAACACGCGGAGCATAAACGGGCCATAACGGACCGAGCCAGGCTCGCGGGACGCTCCAGTCCGAAACGACGTAGCGCCAGAACGCCAGCTGACGCTGGCCTTGACGGCGCCCGTACGCGGATGAGGATGGATCTGTGCCGCGGTCGTCCGTTTTCCTCGCCGGTCAGGCGGTGTCGATGCTCGGCGACGGGCTGGCGCTGCTCGCGGTGCCGCTGCTGGTCCTTCAGGTAAGCCGCAGCCCGCTCCTGGCCGTCCTCGCCTCGCTGCCTGGCAGTGCTGGCTACCTGGCCGCCGGCCTGCCCGCCGGCGTCCTGGTCGACCGCCTCGATCCATGGCTTGTGCTCATCGCCGCTGACGTCATCCGGGCGCTGATCTTCGGAGCACTGTTCGTCCTGACTGGGTCAGGTCGCGCCACGCCAGCTGTGATCCTCCCGCTGGCGTTCGCGGCCGGCCTCGCGACCGTGTTCGCCGACACCGCACTGGCTATCGCGGTGCGGGATGTTTTCGGCGGTCCGGGCCTGATCGTCGCGAACTCCTGGCTCGAATCGGCCAATCAAAGCGGCCAGATCATCGGCCCGACGGCGGCCGGGCTACTCGCTGCGGCCGGTCTGCTCCATGTGTCGATGCTCATCGACGCCGCGAGCTTCCTGGTGTCCCTGGCGACGCTCGCGGTCATCCGGCGTCCGGGCCGGGAGGCCGAGATGGCCAGGGCACGACCAGGCTCGCTCGCCGGATTTCGCCGCGAGCTTGCCGACGGACTCCGGTACCTTGTCGCGACCAGGCTGTTGCTGACGCTGCTGGTCTTCATGCTCGTCCTGAACCTCTGCCTAGGCGCGGACAAGCTGATCATCTTCCTGGGCCGGACGACGATGCATCTCCCGGCCGCGCAGGTCGGCCTGATCGTGGCCGCAGGCGGCGTGGGCGGACTGCTCGGCGCCGCCGGGACAAGCCGGCTCGTCCGCCGGACCGGACCGCTCCCCGCGGTCGTGCTCAGCGCGGCCGCCTCGGGCGTCGCGCTCCTCGTGATCGGAACGGCCCCGTCCACGCCGGTGCTCCTGGTCGGCAACCTGCTGTATACCTGGGCGATTGTGGCCGCAAGCGTGACGCTGCGCGCGCTCAGGCAGCTCCTCGTGCCACGGGAAATCCTCGGCCGCGTCACCGCGTCCTGGCGTCTTGGCGGCCAGTCGGTCACGCTCATCGGCGGCGTGCTGGCTGGAGCCGGAGCCGACCTTCTCGGCGGTGACCCGCGGCCGGTCTTCGCCGTGGCCGGTTCACTCACGCTGCTGACGGTCGCCGTCGCCTGGCTGGCGGGGATCCGCCGCGAGAGCGCGCGCGGCACTGTCGGCGCGCAGCTCGTCGGCTAGGGCCTCGGCCGGGCGCGGAGTCAGTCGGGCTGCCGCTCGAAGGCAACCTGGGTCTCGGCGTCGACGAAGCCCACGGAGCGGTAGACGCGGATCGCGACGTACTCCGGGTCCGCCGCGATGACGAGCGTGCGAGCCGCGAGGTTGTCCAGGCCGTGCTGTCCGGCTCGCCAGACCAGGGTGCCAGCGAGGCCCTTGCGCCGCCAGCCGGGGTGAGTCTCGACGTTCTGGAAACGGGCGATGCCTGATCCGTCCGTGACGATGCCGAGCTGCGCGACAAGCCGCCCGTCGACGAAGGCGCCGTACCAGGAGCCGTTCCCGGCCTCGGTGAGTGCCCGCTCGGACGCGATCCTGGCAGCCAGGAACGACGGCTCGGATCCAGGCTCGCCGTCGTTTAGCACCGCCCGCAGCTCTGCCGCCTGGCGCCAGTCGTCGTCTCCGGCCAGCTCGCGATAGGTAGCCGCCTTGTTCGGATGCGGCGGCCGCTGCACGGCACCGGCCGTCAGCACCTGGGTGCGCTCGAGGCGAAGATTCTCGGCGACGAGTCCGCCGACGTCGACCGCGCTGATCTCGGTGACATCGATGCCGAGGGCGACGTGCTTGGCGTCGGGGAACTCCTCGGCGAACCTCGCCAGCCACGCCGCGGCCTCGCCAGGCGCCGGCGGCGCTGAGAGCAGCAGGAAGTTGCCCCACCAGTAGGTGGGGTTGTGCGGGCTGCGGATCGCGAGGTAATCGCCGCGGTCATCGATGCGGCTGCCTTCGAGGAGCCGGATCATCAGGTCCGTGCGGTACCCGAGTGATCGAATGTCCACGGTAAGAGCGTAGCCGCGATGCGCCTTGTAACCTCGGCAGCGTAAGCCGGCTCCGCCCCAACATCGCAAGGAGCAACTGCCATGAGCCTGTTCCAGCGTGCCCACGACATCGTCGCCGCCAAGGCCAACAAGGCTCTCGACTCAGCCGAGAACCCGAACGAGATGCTCGACTACTCCTACGAGCAGATGCTCGATCACATCACCCAGGTCCGGCGCGCT
>DATHQE010000191.1:0-6579 GCA_035483035.1 Streptosporangiaceae bacterium
CGATTCCCGGTCCTCGGCCGCACCAGCCGGACCGCGACACCTCGGCTCCCGTTGCTGCCGCCCCAGTCGCGCCCGCCCCGGCGACGCAGATGTCGGCCGCGCAGGCACCCTCCGCGCAGCCGCCTCTAGCCCAGGCGCCCCCGGCCCAGGTGCCCCTGGCCGAGGCACCCTCTGCGCAGCCGCCTCTAGCCCAGGTGCCCCCGGCCCAGGCGCCCGCCGCTCATGCGCAGCCGCCGGTCGGCACCGGGCAGTCGTCAGCCGCAGCCGCCGCAGCCGAGCAAACCGCCTCAGTCCCCGCACGGCCGCGCCCGCTCGGGCGGCCGGTGGTGACCGTGCGCTCGGACGGCAACCCGTCGCGCCCACTGCCGGTCGTCGAGCGCGCGCTGCGCAATTCGCCAGGCGACCGGGCCGGCTGGCACGAGCGCGTGGTCATGGTTCCTGGTGGCCACCGCCCCGGCAAGCCTGACCAGTTGCAGCGCGATCAGGCGCGAGCCAGGTTGCCGTTGCCGGGACCGATGCGCATCGTCGTTCTTGGCTGCACGGCGGGCGCGGGCCAGACGACGATAACCCTGCTGACCGGGCAGCTGCTCGCGACTCTCCGGGGCGAAGCCGTGGCCGTGCTGGACATCGGGTCGGGCCCCGGCTCACTCACTGAGCTAGCGCGGCAGGTCCCGCGCCTGCTGCCCAGTCACCGTGACGTTGGCGCCTCAGGATCAGGTGCGGACCGGGGTTTGCAGGTCGTTACTGCCGACGCGTCAGCCGACCAGCCGGCCGACGCTGGGCGCCTCATCGATGCCGTGGTCGCCAGGTACTGGATCACCATCGCCGATCCGGCCGCGGCACATGTACCGCGTGCCGCGCACGCCGCCGATCAGCTGATACTGGTCGCTCCGGCGAGCGCCGATGCCGCGGGATCGCTCGCTATGACGATGGAGTGGCTGGAAGCCCACGGCCACGCACAGCTGGCCCGCGACGCCGTTACCGTGCTGAACGGCGTCAGCCCGGCGACTGCGGCCTACGTGGGCAAGGCGGCGAGCGTGGCCGCCGGCCGGTGCCGCGCCATCGTCCAGGTGCCGTGGGACGACAGGCTGACGGCGGGCGGCGCGCTTGGCCCGGCGACGGTCCATGCGTACACGGCGCTGGCTGGCGTGCTCATCGCCGGTCTTGCTGACCCAGCCAGCGCGGTCGGCACGCCGACGCCGAGCGGGCGCCGATGAGCGCGCGCACGACCGGGAGGGCTCGGCTCTCCATCCGGTATCTCGACGACCGGATCGTGATGACCGATACGCACGCCTGGGCCTATTACCGAGTGCCCACGGTCTCCTACGAGTTCACCACCCCGGTTGAGCGCGAGGCCCTAGCAGCCAGCATCACGGTCGGGCTCGCGGCGATCAGGATGGCCGACGCCGAGGTGCATCTGCGGATCGCGCATCGCCCGTACCCGGCTGCGGAGTGGGCAACAAAGCTGGATGCCACGTCGGACGGTGGCCCTGGCTGGGTTGGCTACCTCGAGGAGATGTACCGGCATGTCTGGGCGAAGGACTTCTGGACCAAGGAGGTCTACCTTGGCGTGCGGCTCGGCCAGCGTGGCATGCGTGCGCAGCTGGCTGGAGGGCTGCTCGCTCAGCTCACCAACTCCTACCGGGTCGCCGAGCAAGCCTTCGGCCTGACCGACGAAGCAGTGCCGGCCGCCGAGATCAGCCGGTGGACCGAGCAGGCTGAGCGACTTGGCCGGGCACTGGGTTCAAGTGTGCTCGCCGCCACGCACGCGACGTCCGAAGATGTGGCGTGGCTGTACCGGCACGCGCTCGCCGGGACGGTCACCGAGCCGCCGCCCTCAGCCGCCCGTCGTCGCACCTGGGGTGCCGGGGAGATCGAGTCGCTGCTCGAGGGCCAGATCGGCAATGGCCGGACGGTGCTGCGCCTGTCGCACCCGACCGGCGAATCATGGGCCGCGTTCCTCTCTTTTGCCCGGTTTCCTGACGTCATGTATTTCCCGGAGGGCGAGCCCTGGCTGCACTACGCCGACGCCCTGCCGTTCCCGGTCGAGGCCAGCTTGCGGATGAAGCTGATCGCCCCGGCCCGTGCGAGTAAGGACGTCAGCCGGCGGCTTGCGCACGCCAGGGACATGGACGCCCATATCAGGGAGGCTGGCGCCGACCTGCCGATCGCCCTGGCTGAGCAGATCGAGGCCGCCAGGATGCTAGAGCACGGCATCACCAAGGAACGGCTGCCGTTCGTCTACGGCTGGCATCGGCTGATGGTGACCGCGCCAGATCGCGACATGTGCGTGCGCCGGTCCGAGGCTGTCATCGAGCACTACCGCGACGTGGGGATCGACGTCGTCAACTCGACGGGCGACCAGTTCTCGCTGCTGTGCGAATCGCTGCCAGGTGACCGAGTGCGGCTCACGTCTTATCTCCAGCGCCAGCCGCTGTACACGGTCGCGGGCGGGATGCCGACCGCGACTGTCGACCTCGGTGACCGGATCACCCCGGATGCCGGCTGGATCGGGCCGTATATCGGCGAGACGCTGGGCCGCGCCCGCTCCGTCGTGCATTTCGACCCGCTCGTCGCGGCGGCCAGGAACAGGCCAACCGCGGTGGCGATCACCGGCGAGCCGGGTGGCGGCAAGACGACGCTCGCCCTGCTCATGATCCTGCAGCTCGCGCTCCGAGGCGTAACGGTCGCGGTGATCGACCCGAAAGGCGACGCAGAGTCGCTGGCCGCGTGGCTGGCCCAGCGTGGCCGCCAGGCCAGAGTTGTCCCGTTGGGCAGCGCCGCGCCTGGCCTGCTCGACCCGTTCTCGTTTGGCGACGATCTGGCCGAGCGGCGGACGATGGCGACCGAGACGCTGCGGCTGCTGTTGCCGCGCATGAGCGAAGAGCGCGAGAGCGCCATGATCCAGGCCGTTGCCGCGGTGGCGGCGAGCGACCAGCCCAGCCTCGGCCAGGTAGTCGGCCATCTGGAGAACTCTGACGACCCGGCGTCGGTCAACCTCGGCGCCGTGCTCCGGTCGATGTCGGAGATGCGGCTAGCTCGCTTGTGCTTTGCGCCGTCAGGCGGCGAGCGGATCGACGCGGCAGGCTGGACGACCGTGTTCACGCTCGGCGGGCTCACCCTGCCGGACACCGCGGTCGGCCGGGATGACTACTCCTACGAGCAGCGCCTGTCGGTAGCGCTGCTGTATCTCGTGTCACAGTTCGCGCGGCGGCTGCTGAACGGCATGGACAGGCGACTGCCGAAGGCGATCTTCCTGGACGAGGCGTGGGCGATCACCTCGACCCCGCAGGGCGCCAAGCTGATCCCCGAAGTATCGCGCATGGGGAGGTCACGTAATACCGCGCTGATCATGGTGTCGCAGAACGCCGGTGACCTGCTCAACGAGCAGGTCACCAACTGCATCTCTAGCGTCTTCGCGTTCCGGTCCACCGAGCAAACCGAGGTCGCAAACGTGCTGGCGCTGCTCGGGCTTGAGCAGTCGAACGAGCACAAGGCCGCGCTTCGCGCCCTGGGCAATGGCGAGTGCGTCTTCCGCGACCTTGACGGCCGAGCTGGCCGGATCGGCGTCGACCTCATCACCGACGATTTGCGCCAGAGCCTCGACACCAACCCCACCCGGTCCCGGCTGGGCGAGGAGACCCACGACAAGCCGGTCCAGCCCGGGACCAGCTAAACGCTGCCACCGGGCAGCGACAATTACCCCCAACAGGAGCCCACCGGATGCGCAGACACCGCATTCCGCGCCTGACGGCCGTTGCCGTCGCCGCGCTCGCGGCTGTCCTCGTCGTGCCTGGCTCCGCCCGTCAGGTCGGCGGGTCAGCGACTGGCGGCCTCACGCATCGGTCCGCCGCTCCCATCGCGACCGGCCCCATCAGCCTCACAGCTGCCCTGCGGACTGGCGGCGCGAGCGCGGCAACGGTCGGCGCGGACGCGGCAGGGGCGGGCGCGAACGCCGCGACTGGCGCCTCGACGGCCAGCGCTGCCGCGGCCAGCGCTGCCGCGGCCAGCGCTGCCGCGGCGAGCGCCGCCGACATGACGGCGGCCACTGGCGGTCTGTGCTCGGTGCCTGGCATCGGAGACATCGGCGGACTCCTCGGCTTCTGCGCGGCGGGCAGTTCTGGCGTGATCGGCGCCCTGAACAACGTCTGTCAGCCATCGCTGCCTGACCCGGAGCCAGCCAACGCCGGCATCGACGCGATGGTCGCGCCGCCGTCGTCGGGTAAGCAGCCGGCCACCTTGTATGACCAGTACGGCGTCGCCGGCGACTACTGGGCAGCGACCAACCTTCAGTGCTCGGACATGACGTCGCTGATCGGTAACAACGTCGCAGGCATGGTGTTCGACGCGGCGAAGTCGATCGACCGGGTGACGATTACCGTCTACCAGTCGGCGGCGGGCGAGGGCATCCTCAGCTGGCTCCAGCGCGTGACCGACACGCTGATTACGAGCCTGGGCAACGCGATCTACTTTCCTTACCTAGCCATAGTGGTCATCCTCGCTGCGATCTGGCTGGCGTGGCAGGGCCTGATCCGCAAGCGCGCCACCCGGACGATCGAGGGCACTGTGTGGATGGTCGTTGCCTGCGCTGCGGCCATCTTCCTGATCGGCAAGCCCGCAGACGTGACCGGCATCGGCCGCGGCGTCTCCGACGGCATCTCGCAAGCCCTGAACGTCGCCTTCGCCAAGCTGCCCAGCCCTGGTCCGGCCAGCTGCGTCCCGCTCCAGAAGGGCGATCCGCAGGTCCAGCCGACGACGTACAGCTACACGTCGGGCAACACGGTCGTCGATCAGAACGCCGACGAGTTGTGGACTGTGCTCGTCTGCAAGCCCTGGCTGGTCGGCGAGTTCGGCACGTCCGTGTACTCGACAGGCAGCGCCAAGCCGACAGTGGTGAACACCTACGGGCGGGCACTGCTGTGGTCGCAGGCCATCGCGGTGGACGAGCACGCCACGCCCGCGCTCATCCAGGCCAAGCAGGACGCCTACGCCGGCATCGCCAGCAGCATGCAGGCCAATGATCCGGCGGCCTACCCGCTATTTCAGGGGAAACAGTGGACGACCCGGCTGGAGGTCGGGTTCGCCGCGCTCTTCGCCGCCGCCGTCGCCGGCGTCCTCGTGTTGCTGATCTCGGTGACGCTGATCCTGCTCAAGCTCAGCTTCCTCCTGCTGCTGATCGTCGGACCGTTCTTCCTGCTGATCGGCACTCACCCGGGCTTCGGCCGGGTGGTGGCATTGCGCTGGGTCGAGCTTCTCGTCGGCGTGCTGCTCAAGCAGGCGGCCATCGCGCTCGTGCTCAGCGTGCTGCTGTACTGCTACGCGCTCATCATGGGCACGAGCGATGCGGTGCTGCCGTGGGCACTGAAGATCCTGATGATCGCGCTGGTCACGGTCGCCGCGTTTATCTATCGCAAGCCGTTCCAGCACCTGTTCTCCGCGGTCGGATACGGCATGATCGGGTCGCAGGACCGAGCCGAGGCAGATCTGGCCAGGGCCGGGGCGACCGCTCGCGCCAATACCGTGGCGGCCGCGACGGCCGCAGTGCCACCGTTCGCCGCCTACCGGGTAGGTCGCTGGGCGCGCCGTAACCCGGCCCAGGCCGCGAGCTTGGCGATGGCGGCCGCTACCTCGGGCGGTGCCGCGGCGGTGGCGGCGGGCCTGCAGGCTGGCGAGGTGGCCTCCGGCGCGGCGGTCGATGGCGCCGCCGCCGGCGACGGAACGGCGGTCGCGCCGGGGTCGGCCGCATCGGCAGCGGTGGCGTCCGGGGTACCAGCCGGGGACGGAACGGGGCGGATGGCCCTCACCGCCAGAGCCAGGGCCGCGGCCGCGTCGGCTGCCTCGCCGGCCGAGCCGCCGCCGCTCAACCTGCCCGCTCGCAACGGTGCCGTGCGCTCCACCCCAGGTCACGGGAATGGCGGATCCGGCGACTCGCTACCCGGCGGCGGCTCGCTTGCTGGCGGCGCTCCGCCAGCTGGCGGCGGCCTGGCAAGCGCCGCGGCGCCAGGTGCCTGGCCGGCCGGCCGCGGGATCGGGTCGACGATTCAGGGGTCGCTGCGGCCGCCCGCGGACCCGTCGCCGCGGCAGGCCAATCCGCCATCCGCCGGAGCTGGCGGGAGCGGGCCGAGTCGCCCGCAGTCCGCCGGCAGTCGGCAGTCCGCCGGTCTTTCGCAGTCCGCCGGAAGCGCAGGGCCTTCCAGCGCCCCGCCGTCGCGACCGCAGCGCGTGCGTGCCCAGACGCCCGCGCCCGGTCAGCAGGCACGGCCCCAGCGAGCGCCGGCGCAGCGAGCACCGGCGCGACAAGCACCGGCGGAGCAAACACGGGCGCAGCAAGCACGGGCACAGCGGCCAACGCCGCAGCAGGCCAGAGGTCAGCAGGCCGTACCGCCGCAGGGCGGGGACCGGCCATCGCAGCCCTCGCGATCGCAGACCCCGAAGTCGCAGCCCAGGCAATCGCAGCCCAGGCAATCGCAGCCCAAGCAATCGCGTGGCCAGGCACCCACGCCCGGTCGCCTGCGACGCTGGCGGTCAGCTGGGGCGGCGCCGCAGCGCGCGCCGGCCGACCGCCAGCGGGCCGAGCGC
>DATHQE010000192.1:0-26294 GCA_035483035.1 Streptosporangiaceae bacterium
GCCCCACATGTAGTAGCCCGACAGCTGGCCGCCGCCGGTATTGAGCCGTAGTTTGCCGGCCGGGCCGAGCACGCCGCTCGCGACGAACGGCCCGCCCTCTCCCTTCGGGCAGAAGCCGTAGTCCTCCAGCGTCAGCAGCACTGTGAAGGTGTAGCAGTCGTACAGCTCGACCACGTCCACTTCGGCCAGGTCGAACCCGGCCATCGCCAGGGCGGCTGGACCGGCCGAGGCCGCGCCTGATACCAGCCCGAAGTCCGGGTCCCGACGCAGATACCGGCCAGGATGCGCCTGCGCCCAGCCAAGGACGTGCACCGGTGGCTGGGCTAGCGATGCGGCGCGGTCCGCCGTAGTGACGATGACGGCGATGCCGCCGTTGGAAACCAGGCAGCAGTCCAGCAGATGGAACGGCTCGACGATCCAGCGGGACGCCTGATGATCAGCGAGCGTGATGGGCTCGCGCAGCTGCGCCGCCGGGTTCAGGGCCGCCCAGGCACGCTGCGCCACCGCGATATGACCGAGCTGCTCGCTCGTCGTCCCGTAACGGTCCATGTGCCGCCGGGCCGCGAGCGCGTACATCGGATTGGCACCGACGACACCGCTCGCGCCGAGCATCCCCCACCAGCCGGCCGGCGCACGGCGGGAGCCGTAGGCCGCGCCAGCCCGTCGCTCCGGCTGGAGCGGGCTGTCGGCGAACACGCACGCGACCACGCTGGCCATGCCCGACTGAACCGCCATCGATGCGAATTGCACCATTGCGCCCGCAGTTGATCCGTACGCCTGCATATGTGACAGCAACCGCAGATCGGTGAGTCCAAGGTCACGCTGCAGGTCGATGGAGATGCCGCCGGTCACGCCCGAGGACGTCAGCAGGCCGTCGACATCGGCGAGCCGCAGGCCGGCGTCGGCCACCGCCAGGCGGACCGCCTCGGCGGCGAATTGTGCCGACGTCAGCCCGTACACCTTGCCAACCGGCGTCATGCCAAGGCCACTGATCACCGGCCGGCGGGCGGCTGGCCACGACCGCCGCGAGGCGCCCCCGGACGGAAGGGATGATTCAGTCACAAGCGCATCATCGCAGCGCCACATACTGGCGCACCAGCCTGCTATGTCTCGCGGGCAAGGCCACAGCCGGGCTCAGTCGCCGAGACACCTGCCGGCCAGGCCGCCGAGCGGGGCGTTATTGTCACAGTTATGAGCACGCACCCTGCCCCGCATGGCGGCCCGTCACTGCCCCAGCACCGCAACCTCGTCACCGAGATCCCCGGCCCGATGTCCCGGCAGCTTTTCGAGCGCCGGCAACGCAGCGTCGCGCGCGGCCTGAGCCATGTGCTACCCGTCTTCGTCACCGCCGCCGGCGGCGGCGTAGTCGTGGACGTCGACGGCAACTCGCTCATCGACTTCGGCTCCGGCATCGCGGTCACCTCGGTAGGCAACAGCGCGGACGAGGTTGTCAGCCGGGTGACTGAGCAGGTCGCCCAGTTCACCCATACCTGCTTCATGGTGGCGCCGTACGAGGGCTACGTCGAGGTGTGTGAGCAGCTCAACCGACTGACGCCAGGCACGCACGAGAAGCGGTCCGCGCTGTTCAACTCCGGTGCCGAGGCGGTCGAGAACGCCGTCAAGGTCGCCAGGCACGCCACCGGGCGCGACGCGGTAGTGGTCTTCGACCACGCCTACCACGGCAGGACGAACCTGACGATGGCGATGACCGCCAAGAACATGCCGTACAAGGAGGGCTTCGGTCCGTTCGCTGGCGAGGTCTACCGGATGCCGATGGCCTACCCGTTCCGCTGGCCGGGCGGCCCGGCCCGATGCGCGGAGGAAGCTTTCGACGTCGTGACCAGCCTCATCCATGCCCAGGTGGGCGAGGAAAATGTCGCCGCCGTGGTGATCGAGCCGGTGCAGGGCGAAGGCGGCTTCATCGTGCCGCCGGACGGCTTCCTGCCCGCCCTCGCCGAGTACTGCCGGGCCAACGGCATCGTGTTCATCGCCGACGAGGTCCAGTCCGGCTTCTGCCGCACCGGCGACTGGTTCGCCTGCGACTACGAGCACGTGGTCCCGGACCTGGTCACCACCGCCAAGGGTATCGCCGGCGGCTTTCCGCTCGCAGGCGTGACCGGGCGCGCCGAGCTGATGGACGCGGTCCACCCTGGCGGTCTCGGCGGTACCTACGGCGGCAACCCGGTCGCCTGCGCCGCGGCGCTTGGCGCGATCGAGACGATGGAGAAGGAAGACCTGCCGGCAGCGGCGCGCTCGATCGAGGTTCTCATGCTGCCGCGGCTGCAAAAGCTGGCCGAGGCCAACCCCGTGATCGGTGACGTGCGGGGCCGGGGCGCCATGCTCGCGGTCGAGCTCGTCAAGCCAGGCACGCTGGAACCGGACAGCGCAGCCGCCGCGAAGGTAGCCAAGACCTGCCATGCCAACGGGATGATCGTGCTGACCTGCGGGACCTTCGGTAATGTCCTGCGGTTCCTGCCACCGCTCGTGATCGGCCAGAGCCTGCTCATGGAGGGCCTGTCGGTCCTGGAGGACGCCTTCGGCACCCTCTGAGCCGCCCGGTGGCGGTCCGGCTACGAGTGGATGATCTCGGTGTTGTGGCAGAAGTGGACCCGGTCCGGCGCGGCGGACTTGATCAGCGCGACGGACGCCCGCCAGGCGCCGACGTCGCTTGCCTGCCCTTCCGGCAAGTCTTCGCTCGCGGGCTCGAGGTACTGCACAGGCGAGTAAGCGGCGTCGCCGACCAGCACGTCCGACTGGCCGTCGGCCGAGTCGACGAGTACCGACTGATGCCCGACCGTATGGCCGGGTGTCGCGATCACCCGCAGCCCCGGCAGCACTTCGGCGTCACCGTCTAGCAGCTCGAACCTGGCGTTCATGAAGTCGAACCAGTCCGTGAGCTTGGGCGACTCGACGCGCGCCCGTTCCAGCTCGGCGCGCTGCACGTAAAACGCCGCGTGCTTGAACACTGCGTTCTGACCGCAGTGGTCGAAGTGCAGGTGGGTGTTGATGACGAGCCCGATGTCTCCCGGCGTCATGTCGAGCTCGTCAAGCGCGTCGGCCACCGATCGGTTCACTACCCGCCAGTCGTCGAGCCACCGCTGCGGGCCGCCCACGCCGGTGTCGACCAGCACCGCGCCGCCAGGGAAGCGGACCACAAAGCCGTGCACCGGCCAGCTGAGCCCGTCCACCCCGCGCAGATGCGCCAACGTCAGCCGCTTGATCTCCAGTGCCACTCGCCAATGCTAGTGGCCAGAGTTCTACCCGGTGGCAGCAGCCGGCTCAGCTGGCTGGGCAGCAGCCGCGTAGCTGAGGGGTTCGAGCACAGCGCTGACCAGCTGCCAGCCGCTGAGAGCGTCGACGACAGCGAGCTGAGTGCAGGCCAGCTCCTCCGTCGTGCAGATGATCTCGAACTGCTCGCCACGGCGGGTGAACGCGATCCGTGCCTGGGTCTGGCCGCTGATGAACCCGTCGATCTGCGAGCCTTCTGGCGTCTGCGTCATCGCAAGATGGTCGAACGTAGTAGTTGTCACGATTGGTAATCGTAGAACTACTGACCGACGTTCGCTGCCATTCGCGGATATGCCCCACCGGCCCGAGACGCAGAGCCACACGATGGCCAGCGCACACACCAGCAGCACGGTCGGCGTCAAGGCGTGCACCAGGAAGACATCGAATGCCCGCAGCTTCCCGCCGGAGACGCCGAACGGATTGCCCGGCATGTTGGCGAGCGTCGCGGCACAAAGCCGAGCCAGCACTATCCAGTCAAGCCGCGTCGCTGGATAGAGCGCGATCACGCAGAAGATCAGGCCGTCGTACCACGGCAGCTGGTAGGGCCAGATCACCAGCCAGGCGAGGGCGATCGCTACCGCCGGGCGGATGGCCGGGCGCAGCGGATCGCCTGGCGGCATCCGGCGTAGCAGCAGCACCGCCAGGCAGGCGAACAGCACGATCGCAAGTACGACCAGGTATTTCGAGGTGGTCAGGTGCGTGAAGAGGTAGAAGCTGTCCTCAGATGTCTGGTTGCGCCGAGCGAACAGCGCACGGAACGCCGGCAGGCCAAGCCACGCGTAGGTCGGGACGAGTACGGCAATGGCGCCCGCGGCGGCCACCAGCAGCGCCGGAACGGACCGGCGCAGCGCCCAGGCCAGGCCGATTCCGAAGAGCGCAAAGTCAATCTTGATGTCGGTGGCCAGGCCGATGAGCGCCCCTGCCGTCGCCGCACGCCACAGCCGGGGCTGCACGCCCGCAGTCTGGCGGCCGACCGCGAGCAGGCCGATGAGGCCCGCGGCCGCGGCCACAACGTCGACGTGGCCGGCCGCGATCAGGTCCCATAGCAGCAGCGGATTGACGGTCCAGAGCAGGTGGCCGCGCAGCCGGGCGGCTGCGTCCCGCCGCAGCACCCGGTCCAGGACGAACGCGACCACCCCGAAGGCCAGCGCATTCCACAATTTGAGCCAGAACACGATCCGCGCGATCGAGTCGCCGCCGAGCTTGGCGGCCAGGTACTGCTCCGCAGTCGCGGCCGGACCGTACACGCTCGGCGCCCCTTGCCAGCTCGCCGGTACCGAGTGGCCGAATACCGGGTCCGTGATCCGCAGGTAGACCGGCGTGGCTGCGTAGGGGTTGTGGCCAAGGACAGCCAGCCGACCGTAGGCGGCGTAGTCGAGCGCATCGGTCGAGCCCGCAGGCGGCAGCAGCATCAGCGCCAGCACGGCCAGCGCCGCCCCGATCAGCACCACCCGCATCGGCACCCGGCCGCCGCGTCGCACGGCGACCAGGCCCGCGATGAGGCCGACGAGCGCGAGCAGAGCCGCAGCCCACAGCGCGGCCACGACGGGCCGGCCGGAAATGTGCACGTGCAGTTCGAAGGGCGGCCCGACCGACGGGACCGGGACTGTCGGATACATCCAGTCCTGCCGGATAAATGATGCAGCGATCATGATGAGGATCGCGCCACCGATCCCGCCCGCGGAAAGCCAGCCGAGCAGGCGCACGGGCGGGCGGGCAGGTGGCTGGGGCGCGTCGGCGCCAGCCGGGGACTGGACCCGGACTGAATCGGTCATTGTTCCTTCGTGCCCGTGCTCGGTCATGCGGATCGGCGCAAGTCAGACCTCTACCCAGTGAGCACGCAGAGTGAACGCCTCGATGCGAAGTGTGCGGTCCCAGGGAAAACCCCGATGCTCGCGAGCCGTCGCTGCGGCGCCAATCCAGGGATAAGCCCGATGTGCGATTGCAGACAGCGCCGCCACGATGGAGCGGACCGAACGTGCGGCGAAATACCCCGCTCGCCGCTCACCGCCGACCCGCACTCTGGAGCTCGCCTTGACCCCTCTCCTGCACGGCCAGGACCTGTACAGGTCGTTTGGCCAGACCCCGGCGCTCCAGGGCGCGACCCTCTCGGTAACAGCCGGGGAAATCGTCGCCGTCATGGGCCCGAGCGGGTCCGGCAAGTCGACGCTGCTGCACTGCCTTGCCGGGATCTTCGTGCCGGACCGGGGCGAGGTGTGGTTCGACGGCCAGCGCCTCGACCAGATGAGCGATACCAGCCGCACCCGGCTGCGCCGCACCGACTTCGGTTTCGTCTTCCAGTTCGGTCAGCTCGTTCCTGAGCTAACCGTCGCCGACAACGTCGCGATCCCGCAGCTACTCGGCCGGGTCAGCCGCAAGCGGGCCTATGCGCAGGCGACGTCCTGGCTCGACCGGCTGGGCCTGGGCGACCTGCGCGGCCGCCGCACCGGCGAGCTATCCGGTGGCCAGGCCCAGCGGGTCGCTATCGCGAGGGCGCTGGTCAGCCAGCCGCGCGTGCTGTTCGCCGACGAGCCGACCGGATCGCTGGACTCGGCGACCGGCGACAAGGTGATGGAGTTGCTCGTCGCCGCGGCCCGGCAGGAGAACGCCGCGGTCGTCCTGGTCACCCATGACGCCAGGGTGGCCCGATCAGCCGATCGCACCGTGTCGGTCCACGACGGCCGCGTGACAGAGCAGGCAGCAGCACTGGCCTCAGAAGCAGGGGCCGCAGCAGCACGGGCCGAAGAAGCAGCGGCCGAAGAAGCAGCGGCCGAAGGAGCACCGGCCGCAGCAGCACGGGCCGAAGGAGCGCGGTGATGTTCCGACTTGGCGCACGGCTGTCGCTGAGCGGCGGCCGAGAGGGACGCATCCGGCTCGCTGTCACGGCCGCCGCGATCACGATCGGCGTCGCAATCCTGCTCGCCGTACTGGCGGATTTCCACGCCTTCCAGGCGACCAATGACCGGCCATTCTGGGAGGGCACCACGGCTAGCCAGGCCACGCCCGCCAGCCGCACCGAGCTGTGGAACTATGGTGACGACATCTATCAGGGCGCCACCATCGAGCGCCTCGACGTCGCAGCACTTGGGTCGCATGCGCCTGTGCTGCCCGGACTTTCGAGGATGCCGGGTCCCGGCCAGTATTTCGCGTCTCCGGCTCTCGCCGCCTTGCTGCGCAGCGTGCCAGCTGACCAGCTCGGCGACAGGTTCCCCGGCAAGCTCGTTGGCACGATCGGCCACCGGGGGCTCGCAGGCCCCGATGAGCTCGTCATCGTCATTGGCTATGCGCAGGCCAAGCTAGCCGAGCTGCCATCCACCGTCCGTGTCGGCACGATCGCCACCACCGCGGGCAAGCAGATCTGGTCGCCCTATTTCCGCGCCGCCTTCATCGGCGGCGCGCTGGCCTTCCTGTTCCCCATCCTTATCCTTGTCGGGACCGCCACGAGGCTGGCCGCCGCCAGGCGGGAGGAGCGCTATGCCGCCCTGCGCCTGGTCGGCGCTACCTCGCGCCAGACCAGCGTCATCGCCGCGGCCGACTCACTCATCAGCGCGCTCCTCGGCACGCTGGGTGGCATCGGCGTCTTCCTGCTGCTGCGTCCCGCCCTGGCCAGCACCGCGATCACGAGCGAGCGCTTCTTCGCCGATCAGGTGACCCCGACGCTTACTGGCTATCTGGCCGTCCTGGTCACCGTCCCCATCGCCGCAGCCGTGACCGGCCTCTTGTCGCTGCGCCGGGTGCGAATCTCGCCGCTCGGCGTGAGCCGCAAGGTCACGCCGCCGGCGCCTACCAAGTGGCGGACGCTTCCGCTGCTCATCGGCCTGATCTTGTTCGTCGTCGGCCTCGCGCTCACGAGCAAGAAGTCCATCGGCGCGACTGCTATCCCAGGCCTGCTCATCGTCATGGTGGGGCTCGTGGTCGCTGGTCCGTGGCTCACGGAGCAAGCCGCTCGCGTCGTGCCGCGGCTGTTGTCCGGTGCCGCGCCAGTGCTCGCCGGACGTCGGCTGGCCGACAACCCGAAGGCAGCGTTCCGCTCGGTCAGCGGAGTAGTGCTGGCGGTATTCCTCGGCACCATGGTGGCCGCGCTGCTGCCAGCCATCCAGGCGACCACCGCGACCCCGAGCGCGACAGCGCTCAGCAACGTACTCATGGACGGCTTCACGCTGGCTCCTATCTGCGGCAACAGCGTGAACTGCACCGGGAACGCGCCGGCCGGCTACGGCCCTGGCACCGGGTCAGCCGCGCGGCAGCAGATCGCCGCGGACGGACTGCCCCCCGCCGCCGGCGCCACGGTACTCGCCGGGCTGCAGCAGATCCGGGGCGCACAGACGGTCCCGATCTACTCGCTGCCGCAAAGCGGCGGACAAGACGCGCCGCAGGCAGCCAACAGCGTCGTGCCGTGCGCGGGGCTGCGCATGATCGGCGCATTCGGCACCTGCGCTCGTGGCCTCACGGCCGTGCAAGCTAACACCTGGAATCTCTACGGCGACAATCCCTCGTACACGACCCAGCCGTTCGTCACCAGCCAGAGCCCGGCTGCCCCGGCCCGCTATTCAAGCTTGTACCTGCAGGCCGTCCTGGTGAAGGTCGACAGTCCGGCCACGCTGGAGCGGGTGCGCACGTACCTGGACACGCACACGCCCCTGTCGGCGTCTGGCGCCGCGCCGCGCACCTTTGGCGAGGCCGTCCAGGCGCGCGAAGACGTCGCGACCACAGCGCAGCGCCTGATCGACATCGCGGTCGCGCTGACACTCATCGTGGCCGGGTGCAGCCTGGCCGTCGGCGCTGGCGGCGGCATCATCGAGCGCAAGCGCCCGTTTGCGCTGCTGCGCCTCAGCGGTACACCGACCACGACGCTGTCGCGGGTAGTCCTGCTCGAGGCCGTCGCGCCGCTCATCGCCGCCACTGCCGTCGCGGCTGGCCTTGCCTATGCCATGTCCGTACTGACTGTGGACAAGCTCGGGCCGGTCGGTTCGCCGACACCCATGCTCGGCCACGCCTACTACCTGATCATGGCGGCCGGGCTCGCGGGCGCGCTGCTGGTGGTCCTTGCTGCGCTGCCGCTGCTCGGCCGCGTCAGCAGCCCGGCCGGTGTTAGGTTTGAGTAGGCCAGTCTCGCCTCGGGTCGGAGGCCGCGGATGCAACAGGTGCTCCTCATCCCGGACCGGTTCAGCGACTACCGGATGTGGGGCGGCATACCGGACCGGCTGGCCCGTCGCGCCGAGGTGAGCCAGCTGGACCGGCTGATGGAGCTGCCATGGGGCGGCAGTAGCGCCGCCGTCGTCGACCTGGCGCGCGGCCGATGGCCTGGTGGATGGGATGTCGTCGTGGCGGCCGGCCGGGCTAGCCCGTTCGCGGTGACGCTGGCCGGGGCCGGGCTTGCCCTCGGTCTCGTGCTCGCGGAGCCGGATATTCCGTTCGACCGCATCCCCGACGACGTCGAGTTCGCCCTGGATCCGCCGGATGCCAACGTCCTAGCCCCCTACGAGCCACTGGTCAGCGCGATGTATGACGCGAGCCCTGAGCGGTGGCGAGAGATGGTCATCGACGTCCTCCGGCAGACCACACGGCCCGACCTGCCGCCCGCCGAGCTGGAGCTCGCAGTCCAGATCGCCACCGACCACGCCGCCGACATGAGGGCCGAGCTGCTCGCGTTCGCGGCGGCCGACGCCGCCGATCGGGAGCTGCCCGACGCCGTCCAGCTGGCGCAACTGCACGCGCGCGGCAGGTGGCTCGATCAGCTTGCTACGCTGGCCATCCCGGTCATGACGGTGGTGCCAGCCCCGATGCGGCCCTACGCTCAGACCGTTTCCCGGTACGCCGCCGACGCGGAGATCGTGATCACCGGCAGCACCATCCAGCCCGGCGGAGCGCAGGACGGCGCCAGAGATCAGGCGGCCGCAGCCATCGAGCGCATGCTCGGCCGCTTCGGCTAGCGCGGCCCACGTCCCGTGCCCGTGAAAAGGGGTCTAGCCTCAGGAGTATGGACACGCTCACGCTCGACCAGATCGCCACCAAAATCGCCACGGCTGAGCTCGGTCTGACCACCGCGACCGGCATCTACGAACGCAACATGCTGACCCAGATCCGTGACGAGTACCGGCGTTACGCTACCGAGCGAGCCAAGCAGGAAGCAAAGCTGGCGGCCGCCGCAGCTGAGGTCGCCGAGCTAGCCGCGGCGCGCTAGCCCTGCGCGCGCGTCAGCCCTGGTAGATCAGCCCTGGTAGTAGTGCCCGATCGCGGCCAGTGCCTCATCCAGGATCGCGAGGCCTTCCTTGGCCTCCGACTCCGAGATGGTGCACGGCGGCACCACGTGCAGCCGGTTGTAGTTCGTGAACGGCATCATGCCGCGCGACTTGCACTCGGCGACCAGGGTGGTCATGGCCTGCGACCCGCCGCCGTAAGGCGCCAGCATTTCGCGTGTCTCCCGGTTGGACACCAGGTCAAGGGCCCAGAACACGGCGGTCCCGCGGACCTCGCCGATGACCGGATGGCGCTCCGCTAGCGCGCGCAGCCCGGGGCCGAGAACGTGTTCGCCGATCCGGACCCCGTTCCCGATAATGTCTTCCTCCGTCATAACGTCGATCGTCGCGACGATCGACGCGCACGCCAGCGGGTGCCCCGAGTACGTCAGCCCGCCGGGGAAGACGCGCTCGTCGAACGTCGCGGCGATCGGGTCCGAGATGATCACGCCGCCGGCTGGGACGTAGCCGGAATTGGATCCCTTGGCGAAAACGATCAGATCCGGCACGGCCCCGTGGTCTTCGAAGGCGAACCAGCGCCCGGCCCGGCCGAAGCCGCACATCACCTCATCGGCGATATAGACGATCCCGTACTTGTCGCACAGCGCGCGGACCCCGGCGAGGTAGCCGGGCGGCGGGATCAGCACGCCCGCCGTGCCGACGATCGACTCCAGCAGCACGGCCGCGATGGTGTCCGGGCCCTCCAGCTGGATCACCTGCTCCAGGTGGGCAAGCGCGCGCTCGCACTCCTGCTGCGGCGTGGTCGCCCAGAATGCCGACCGGTACAGGTACGGCCCGAAGAAGTGCACGTGCCCGATGGCGAATTCGTTCGGCCAGCGCCGCGGGTCACCCGTCGAGGTGATCGCCGCGCCGGTGTTGCCGTGGTAGGAGCGGTAGAAGCTCAGCACCTTGGTGCGGCCGGTGTGCAGCCGCGCCATCCGGATCGCGTTCTCGTTCGCGTCCGCGCCGCCGTTGGTGAAGAAGACCTTCTCCATGCCGTCCGGGGCCAGCGCAGCCAGCCGGGCGGCCGCCTGGCCGCGGGCCTCGTTCGCGTGCTGCGGCGCGATGGTGGTGAGCCGGGCGGCCTGGGCGGCGATAGCCGCCGTCACCTTCGGGTGCTGGTGGCCGATGTTGGTGTTCACCAGCTGGCTGGAGAAATCCAGGTAGCGGTTGCCGTCGTAATCCCAGAAGTAGGAGCCTTCGGCGCCGGCGATGGCCAGCGGCTTCAGCGCCTTTTGCGCGGACCAGGAATGAAAGACGTGCGCCCGGTCCATCGCGTACACCTGCGCGCCGAGGTCGGGATCTGGCTGATAGCTGCTCATGGCGTGCGATTCTCCTACTGTTCGGTCCTACTGATTCACCGGGAAGCCAAGGTTCACGCCGCCGTGGCTGGGGTCCAGCCAGCGGGACGTCACTGCCTTGCCGCGGGTGTAGAAGTGCACGCCCTCGGTGCCGTGCACGTGCGTGTCGCCAAACAGCGATGACTTCCAGCCGCCGAACGAGTAGAACGCCATGGGGACCGGGATCGGGACGTTAACGCCCACCATGCCGACCTCGACCTCGTGGGTGAACCGTCTGGCCGCGCCGCCGTCGTTGGTGAAGATCGCGGTGCCGTTGCCGTACGGGTTGGCGTTCACGACCGCGAGGGCATCGTCGTAGGTCGCAGCGCGGACGACCGACAGCACCGGGCCGAAGATCTCGTCGGTGTAGGCGCGCATATGCGGCCGCACGTGGTCGAGCACCGTCGGGCCGAGCCAGAAGCCGTCGGCAGCCTCGCCCGTCACCGGGTGCTCGCGGCCGTCCACGGCCAGGGTGGCTCCGTCCTCGACACCAGAATCCAGGTAGCTCGCCACCTTGTCGCGATGCTGCCTGGTAACGAGCGGTCCCATCTCCGACGTCTCGATGTCGCCCGGGCCGACCTTGAGACCCGCGATCCGGTCGGTGATCTTGGCGACGAGCTCGTCACCGACTGGGTCGACAGCGACCAGCACGGAGATTGCCATGCAGCGCTCGCCAGCCGAGCCGAAGCCAGCGTTGACGGCCGCGTCGGCCGCCAGGTCCAGGTCGGCGTCGGGCAGCACGACCATGTGGTTCTTGGCCCCGCCCAGTGCCTGGACGCGCTTGCCATGGCTGGTGGCGGTTTCCGCGACGTACCGCGCGATCGGGGTGGAGCCGACGAAGCTCACCGCGCGGACGCCCGGGTGGGTTAGGAGTGCGTCGACTGCTGGCTTGGCACCGTGCACCACGTTGAAGGCGCCGTCCGGCAGCCCGGCCTCGGCCAGCAGCTCGGCGAGCAGGAGCGAGGCCGAGGGGTCCTTCTCCGATGGCTTGAGGATGAACGTATTGCCGCAGGCCAGGGCGATCGGGAACATCCACATGGGCACCATGGCGGGGAAGTTGAACGGCGTGATCCCAGCAACAACGCCCACCGGCTGGCGGATCGAGTAGGCGTCAACACCAGTCGAGACGTTCTCCGAGAAGCCGCCCTTCAGCAGGTGCGGGATGCCGCACGCGAAGTCGACGACCTCCAGGCCGCGCGCGACCTCCCCGGCGGCGTCGGAGGTGACCTTGCCGTGCTCGGCGGTGATCAGCGCGGCCAGCTCGGGCTGGTGCTGGCGGACCAGCTCGCGGAAGGCGAACATGACGCTGGCGCGCTTGACCAGTGACGTCTCACGCCAGCCGGGCAGCGAGGCGGTGGCCGCCGCCACTGCGGTATCGACCTCCGCCGCCGTGGCGTAGTCCACGGTGCCGCTGACCTTGCCGGTAGCCGGGTTGTAGATGTCACCGCGGGTAGCTGCCCCGCCCGTCCACGGTTTGCCGTTGATCCAGTGCGTACGGTGCGTGCTTACCTCGTTCATGGCCTGCATCTACCTTCCGCGGCTCTGCGTTCGGGGCCGGTATCCCAGTCAGCCCAGCCCCATGGTCTCCCCTCCCCTCAGTGTGTCGCCAGACGGCGGGGATGCCAAGTTACGCTCTGTCAGGGAACGGGGTCGTCGGCATACAGTATGTTGTCCACCGACGTGGCTGCTGAAAGGGGTCGTCCGGATGCTGTCGACCGTCGTGCTGCCGACAGTGGCGGACGTGCTGGCCCTCGATCCCGTGCGGAACGGGGCGCCGCGCGTGCTGGCGGGCGCTGACCGGCTGGATGCGCCGGTCCGCTGGGTTCATGTGATCGAGCTGGCCCAGGCTGCGCACTTGCTGCGCGGCGGCGAGCTCGTGCTCTCGACCGGCATCGCGCTGCCGGACGACGCGGCCGGGCTCGGCCGGTATGTCGCCGAGCTCGCCGCCGTCGGGATCAGCGCGCTGGCCGTGGAGCTGGGCTCGCGCTATGCACGGAGCCTGCCCCCAGCCCTGATCGCGGCCGCCGCCGAGCACCAGCTGCCGCTCATCGCTTTCGAACGGGAAACCCAGTTCATCGAGATCACCGAGGCAGTGCACGCCCGCATCATCGACGCCCAGCTCGCTGAGCTGCGGGCGGCCGAGCGGATGCACCAGGTGTTCACCGAGCTCGCGGTCTCCGGGGCGGCCGCGGCCGAGATCGTGGCACAGACCGCGACGCTCGCGGGCTGCCCGGTCATCCTGGCGAACCTGGCCCACCAGGTACTCGCCTGCGCCCCGCTCGGGCAGGACCCAGCCCGCCTGCTGGCCGGATTCTCGGGGCGGTCTCGCGCTACCCGCAGCGCGGCCCGGACCGGATTCGACCCGACGTCGGGCTGGCTGGTCACCAGCGTCGGGGCGCGCGGGCAGGACTGGGGCAGGCTCATCCTGGTGCGGGGCGGGCAGCCCGCGCCAGGAGACGAAGCCCTGATCGAGCGGGCCGCCACCACGCTGGCGCTCGGACGCCTGCTGGACCATCAGCGCGAGAGCCTGGAACGGCAGGCACACCGGACGATCCTGGCCACGTTCCTCGGGACCGGGTATGGCGATCAGGCCGAGGCGGAGGCCAGGGCGCGGGCCCTGGGCGTGCCGGTCGCCGGCCGCCTCCTGGTCGCGGTGGTCGTCCGCGTGGCCGCTCCAGCGACGCTCGCCGCCGCTGGGATCGCCGACGCGCTCGCCGACGTGTGCCGCCAGTTGCGGGTGCCGGCCCTGGTGAGCTCGCTGGACGACGACAGGGTCGCCGCCGTACTGTCGCTGCCGCCCCGTGCCGACCCGGACGCGACCCTGACGCGCCTCGCCGCGGAACTCCGCCCGCGGCTGCACGACGACGACGTGGTCGGGGCCGGGTCCGCGGTCGAATCGGTCGGCGCTGTCCAGCGCTCGCTGCTGGAGGCCGATCACGTCGCCGCGGCCGCCCCGGGCGGCGGGCCGCGGCACCCGTACTACCGCCTGCCTGACTTGCGGCTGCGCGGCCTGCTGCACCTGCTGCGCGACGATCCGCGGCTCCAGGCGTTTGCCGAGCGTGAGCTGGGCCCGCTGCTCGTCCACGACGACGCGGCCGGCACCCAGCTCCTTGCCGCCCTGACCGCCTACCTGGCTGCGGGCGGGAACAAGGCTGAGGCGGCCAAGAGTGCCCACCTGGCTCGGCCGACGATGTACGAGCGGATCCGGCAGATCGAGGCTGTGCTCGGCGTCGACCTTGAGCCAGCCGAGTCGCGGCTATCCCTGCATGTAGCCCTGCTCGCGCTCCGCGCCGGGAATCGCTCCTGACTCGGCCCCTCTGTCACGGGGCAATACTGCGCCAACGTTGTAGGCCTTTGACGGGCCAATCACAAGGTTGTAGGCGTTCGGCGGGGACAGACCCCAATTAATCGGGCACGTTTGGCCGCCGAACACCTACAACGTGCCGTATGACGACCGTGATCGGCGGGGCCGAGCGCGTGGCGGTCGGGCGGCGTGACCTAATGTGCGGCGAGTGGGATCACTCCTGGTCGCCGGGACCAGCTCAGATGCCGGCAAGTCAGTCGTTACGGCCGGTATTTGCCGGTGGCTCATGCGCCAGGGCTACTCCGTCGCGCCGTTCAAGGCCCAGAACATGTCGCTCAACTCGTTCGTCACCCGCGGCGGCGGCGAGATCGGCCGGGCTCAGGCAGCGCAAGCGCGCGCCTGCGGCATCGAGCCGACGGCGACGATGAACCCCGTCCTGCTCAAGCCCGGCAGTGATACCACCAGCCAGCTGATCGTGCTCGGCGACGCTGTGACCGAGACGGACGCGGCCGGCTACTGGACCGGCGGGCGTCAGGGCCGGCTCCTCGACGTCGTCGTCGGGGCTTACAAAGACCTGGCGGCGCGCTTCGACATGGTGATCTGCGAGGGCGCTGGCAGCCCGGCGGAGATCAACCTGCGCAGCAGCGACATCGTCAACATGGGCTTCGCCCGCGCGGTTGAAGTGCCAGCGGTACTCGTCGGCGATATCGACCGGGGCGGCGTGTTCGCCTCGTTCGTGGGCACGCTCGCCGTGCTCGAGCCCGCCGATCAGGCGCTCATCGCCGGCTTCCTCGTGAACAAGTTCCGCGGTGACGTCAGTCTGCTGAAGCCGGGGCTGGAGACGCTCGAGCAGCTCACCGGACGTCCGACACTCGGCGTGCTGCCCTTCGCTGAGGGCATCGGGGTCGATGCCGAGGACGCGATCGACTGGGCGCTGCTGCGTTCGGGCGGCCCGCCGCTCGGTACCGACGTCCTGCGCGTGACTGTCGTCGCGCTGCCGCGGATGAGCAACCACACCGACGCGGACGCGCTCGCCTGCGAGCCTGGCGTCGTCGTGCGCTTCGCCCGGCAGGCAGCCGAGCTCGCGGACGCGGACCTGATCGTGCTGCCTGGCACGCGGGCGACGGTCGCCGATCTGGCCTGGATGCGCGAGCGCGGCATCGATGAGGCGGTGGTCCGGCATGTAGCACGCGGCCTGCCGGTGCTCGGTATCTGCGGCGGCTACCAGATGCTCGGAACGCTGATCGACGACGACGTCGAGAGCAGGGCCGGCGAAGTGGCAGGCCTTGGCCTGCTGCCGGTCCAGACCACCTTCGGGCCGGCGAAGGTGCTGGCCAGGCCGTCGCGCACGCTGGCCGACGGGGTGGTGGTCGACGGCTACGAGATCCACCACGGCGTCGTGAGCCGGGATGCCGGCGAGCCGTTTTTCGCCGACGAGGGCTGCCGCGTCGACGCCGTGGCCGGAACGGTCTGGCACGGCCTGCTGGAGAACGACGGTTTCCGGCGGGAGTACCTCAGCTACGTCGCCCGGACCGCCGGGCGTGCCTTCACCGGCGCGCCAGACGTCAGCTTCGAGGCGATCCGCGAGGCGCAGTTCAACCGGCTGGCTGACCTCATTGCCAGCCACGTCGACCGCGACCAGTTGCTAGGGCTGCTGACCAGAGGTCACCGCGCCGGACCGGCGGTGCAGCTCACACTCAGCCCGGTCAGCGGATGAGCTCGGCCGGCACGCGCAGCTCATCGCTCGCGTAGAGCGCGGCAATGGCAGCCGCATCATCGGCCGCGCATACGGCGGCGACGGTGTCGATGAGCTCGTCGTAGTCGGCGCCGGCAGCGCCCCGGTACGCCGCGGTCATCCGGCCCCAGTCATCCCACGGCAGCATCTCGACCTTGTTGAGCGCGGCGAGGTCCCGGATCGCGTTGCCGCTGATCTCGGCAGGCCCGAAATTCTCGGTGCCGTAAACCCCGAACTGGGCGGCATCAATGCGGCCAGCCCGGTAGGCCGCCCACGCCTCGCCGCCGGTGAGGAACTCGCCGTCCCGCAGGTCTTCCGCGTGGTCGAGGACGGGCCGCCCGAGTATCTCCGAGTCAATGCGGACCCAGCGGCGATCAGTGTCGTGCCAGTACTCGGTGATCCAGTGATCGAGGCCCTCGCCCGGCTGGAAGTACGTGGCGAAACCGCACCGGGCCCGCGCGGTCAGCCCGCGGTAGCGCAGCAGCGCGCAGCTCAGCACGGCGAAATGCCGGCACGTGCCGATGACCCGCCCGGTCGCCTCGCGCGACAGGTGCAGCGGCGCACGATCGAGCGCCATCAGGATCTCGACGAGCCGCGCGGCCGGGCGGATGTCCTTCTCGGCCAGGCGGTCAGCGCTCATGCCCAGCGAGGTCGCGTCGCCAGGCTGGAGGACCAGGCTATGTACTTGCGCGCAAATGCCCACGGGATCGGTGGCGATGCCGGCCAGCCCGGTGAGCGCGGCCGGGCTGATGCTGGCGAGCTCTGTAATCGGGGCGGCAGTTGCGTAATCGAGATCGGCTGGCATGCTCGCGATGTTAGGTGCGGGCACTGACATTAGGCCCTGCGCAGCGTAGCCGGGCGGTCTGGTCACGGCCCCGTTCCTGGCGAGAAGGGTTAACGTGGATGTCACCGCCCAGCTGCGCTCCGCCGAGGAGGCTCCGATGTCCCTGGACCCGGCTACCACAGCCGTCGTGCTGATCGAGTACCAGAACGAGTTCACGTCCGATGGCGGAGCGCTGCACGGCGCCGTGTCTGAGGTGATGGACAAGACCAACATGCTGGCCAATACCAGTGAGGTCGTCGACGCGGCCAGGGCGGCCGGCGCGACGATCATGCATGCCCCGATCACGTTCGCGGCCGGCTACAACGAGCTCAGCAAGCATCCCTACGGGATTCTCAAAGGCGTCGTCGACGGGAGCGCTTTTGTCAAGGACAGCTGGGGCGCTGCCATCGTTGACTCGCTGACGCCGCAACCCGGTGACATCGTCATCGAAGGCAAGCGCGGACTGGACACCTTTGCCAGCACGAACCTGGACTTCATCCTCCGCAGCAAGGGCATCACCACGATCGTGCTCGGCGGGTTCCTCACCAACTGCTGCGTCGAATCCACCATGCGGTCCGGGTACGAGAACGGCTACCAGGTCATCACGCTGACCGATTGCACGGCCGCGACTTCGGTAGCCGAGCACGAGAACGCGATCACCTACGACTACCCGATGTTCTCCAAGCCCATGAGCGCGGCCGCGGTCATCGCCGAATTCAGCTAGCCACAGGCCTGGCCCGTGGCTAGCTCCCGTGGCTAGCTGAGGTCAGGCCTCGGTCAGCACCCGTCCGACGGTGCCCACGGCTGCGCGCCGTACTGGGCGTAGAGCTGGTTGAAGGCGGCCTCCTGCTGTGCGACAGAGGCCTGGCCTGCCGTGCCTGGGAGGCCGAGCTCTGCCCACGTCGACGGCAGAATGCCGAACAGGCCGGCCGAAGATGCGGTCGGGTTGTCGCCACTCTCCCGCCAGGCGACACACTGCTCGAAAGCTGACATGCCCGCGGTCAGCGGCTGGCTGACTGTGGCCGGCTGAGCCGGGGCGGCGGGCTGGCCGGCCGGTGCCGGGGTCTGCGCGGCGCTGGTGCCCGCGGTATTGCTGCTGCCGGCAGGCTGGTGCGCCACGGCGTGGGCGGTGACGTGGTGCGGCTTGGCGAGCTTGGCGGCGGTCGCTGGCTTGGCCGGCCCAGCGTGGTGCGCGGTGCGCGCCGCGACCGGCGCGGGCTTGGGCGCCGCCTGAGCGAACGGCATGGCCGTCAGCAGGGCCCCAGCGAGGGTGGCGGGGACGAGCGTGGCAGCAGCGAGGTGCGACATCTTCATGGGAGGGGCTGGCCTCCTGCGTCCGCCCTCAGCGCTTCGCGGCATGCCGCGACTAACAATCTTGGGCGTGACTTGATACGGGCTCGGTCGGGGGTGCACGTTCGGCAGGTACAACCGACGGCGGCGGTCCCGAGCATCCATCCGCACCCCCGTTATGGGACTTGTCACTGTTGACCGAGCCGGGAATAGCGATGGTGACCTGCGGATACGTGCCTGCCGCATGGCGAGAGCGCGGCCGGGGTACGAAGCGCCAGGGGGATATCACGGGTGGGCGTTCAGTTCGGAGGGCTGCTCGCGCTTGCCGTCACGGCATTCGTCGCGCCGCTGGCGGCCAGGGCAGTCCCGGGCCGGGTCGTGCCGCCGGTCGTGCTGGAGGTGCTGGCCGGGATCGCGATCGGGCCGCAGGCCCTGGATCTCGTCCGGCCGACGGGGGGCGTCTACGTCCTGTACCTGCTCGGCTTCGGCTTCCTCCTCTTCCTGGCCGGGCAGGAAATCGAGGTCAAGCGGTTCCGGGGTCCGACGTTCCGGCTCACGGGCGCCAGCTTCGTGCTGAGTCTCGTGGTAGCCGTGCCAGTCGCGCTGATCCTGCGGCTGATAGCGACTGGTGCTGACGTCCGCCTGCTGGCGCTCGCGTTGACCGCCAGTTCGCTTGGCGTCGTGGTGCCGGTGCTGCGCGACGCGGGCGAGGTCAGCACCGAGTTCGGCCAGCTCGTGATCATGGCGGGATCCGTCGGCGAGTTCGCGGCGCTGCTGCTCCTTACGGTGCTGTTCTCCGCTCAGCCCGAGCCCACCTGGGCGCAGGTCGCCTATGTCGCGGCCCTTGGCGCGGCCGCCGCGGTCGGCGCCGTCGTATTGCGGCGCATGTGGCGATCACCCTGGCTGCGACGCAACCTGCTGGCGACGGACCAGTCCACGTCCCAGCTGCGGGTCCGCGGTGCCTTCGTGATCCTGCTGACGTTCGCCGCGATCGCGCACGAGTTCGGGGTCGATGCGCTGCTCGGCGCCTTCGTCGGCGGCGTCGTGCTCAACATTGCTGACAGCGACGACCGGCCGACGCAGGAGCGCTATGAAGGGAAGCTGCGGGCCATCGGTTACGGCTTCCTCGTCCCGGTCTTCTTCATCGTGACCGGTGTCCAGTTCGACGTCCGCTCGCTTTTTGCCAGCAGCGCGTCGCTGCTCCTCATGCCGGCCATCGTTGCGGGCATCCTCATCGTGCGCGGCGGGCCGGCCCTGTTGTATCAGCGCAAGCTCGGGGCCAGGCCCGCGCTCGCCGCCGGGCTGCTCCAGGCGACGACGCTGACCTTTCCGGTCGTCGTCGCCGAGGTCGGGCGCAGTCTCGGCCTCCTGACTGCCGCCACGTCGGCCGCCCTCGTCGGGGCGGCACTGCTCACCGTGCTGATCTTCCCGGCGACCGCGCTGGCGCTGCGGCCCTGGTCGCCGCCGGAGCCGCCGGCTCCCACGTCCCCGCGTGCCGCATCCCCGGCTCCCACGTCCCCGGCTCCCACGTCCCCGGCGCCGACGGGTTAGCCGACGTCAGGAGTCGAAGCCGAGACCCACCCGGTCCAGGGCGCGCAGCCAGGCGTTGCGGCGCCCGGAGTTGCGGTCCGCCTGGGCTAGCGACCATCTGGTGAGCTGCACCCCGGCCGAGCGCAGCGGCTCAGGCGGGAACGGGATGGGCTTTGTCCGCACCAGCTCCAGCTCCGTGAGCTCGGTTTGCTGTCCGCCCAGGAGGTCAAGCAGCACCCGTGCGCCGAAGCGGCTGGCGCCGACGCCAAGCCCGGTGTAGCCGGCTGCGTACGCCAGCCGGCCCTGGTGCGCGGTGCCAAAGAACGCGCAGAACCGCGAGCAGGTGTCGATCACGCCGCCCCACTGGTGGCTGAACCGCACGCCGTCCAGCTGCGGGAACGTCTGGAAGAAATGGCCCGCCAGCTTGCTGAACGTGGCCGGCCGCTGGTCTTGCGCCGCCGTGATCTTGCTGCCGTAGCGGTAGATCGCGTCGTAGCCGCCCCACAGGATCCGGTTGTCGCTGGTGAGCCGGTAGTAGTGGAACTGGTTGGCGCTGTCGCCGATCCCTTGCCGATTCGACCAGCCGATGCTCGCAAGCTGGGCTGCCGACAGCGGCTCGGTCATGAGCACGTAGTCATACACCGGGATGAGGTAGTACCGCAGCCGGCGTAGCAGCGGCGAGAATGCGCCGGTGGCCAGGGCGACCCGGCTAGCGGTGACGTGGCCGCCAGGCGTTCGCAGCGTCAGGCCGCCGCCTGCCCGGCCCGGTTCGGCGGCCAGCGTGCGGACCGGGCTGTCCTCGTGGATGCGGACGCCTGCGTCCAGGCAGGCATGCCGCAGTCCCCAGGCGAGCCTGGCCGGGTCAAGCGTGGCGCACCCCGCCGGGTCCCACAGGCCGCCAAGGTAGGTAGGCGACCGCACCTCGGCGCGTACCGCATCGCGATCCAGCAGCCGTACGTCGCTGCCGAGCTGCCGAGCAAGAGCGGCGGTCTGCGTCAGCCCCTCGACTTGCCAGCGCTGTGTCGCGACCGACAGCTCGCCCGTCCTGGCGAGGTCGCAGTCGATGCCGTAACGGGCAACGGCCTTCTCGATGTCGTCCAGGTTCTGGCGGCCGAGGCGCTCCAGCGTCGCTAGCTCACCAGGGAACCGGTCCTGGCCATTGCTCAGGCCGTGGGTCAGGCTCGCCGCGCAGACCCCGCCGTTGCGGCCGGACCCGGCCCAAGCCACCCGGCGTCCTTCCAGCAGGAGCACGTCCCGGCCCGGCTCGGCCTCCTTGGCCTGCAAGGCCGTCCACAACCCGGTGAACCCGCCGCCGACGACTACGAGCTCGGCTGCCGACCGCCCTGCCAGCGGCTCCAGCGGCGCAGGCGCGTCCGGCTGGTCCAGCCAGTACGACATGGGCCGGGCCCCGGTCAGCGCGCTGTGTACCTGCGCACTGTGCACCTTCCGGCTCTGCCCCTGCGCCCTAGCCCCGTGCGGGTGCGTCACGCACTCGCCGCGATGGGCTCGAACAGGCTGTTCCACAAGGCGAGCTCGGCCGGGTCCGAGAACTGAAAGTAGGTCCGCGATCTGGCCTGATACTGCGCGGTGGGGAAGACCAGTGGCGAATCGGCTGTGTAGGACGGCGGCTCGCCGACCTCCGGCCGCATCGCGGCAAGCGTCGCCGCCGCCCAGCCACTCGGGTTCAGCAGCTCCTGCTGGGCGCCGGGCACCGGGCAGACGTAGTCGTTGTAGTACTCCACGACGGCCTCGACCTGCGGCTGATAGAAGTAGTCCATCAGCGCCATGGCGTCCTTCGGATTCTCGGCGTACAGCGGGATGCACATGTTGTCGGTCCAGAACATGCCGCCTTCGAGCGGCATCAGCAATTGCAGGTCCCGGTACTGCTGCTGCAGGTTGGCCTGGAAGATGTCGCCGGAGTATGCCTGTGATACGACGATCTCGCCGCTCTTGAGGTTGTCGATGTAATTCTGGTTGTAGTAGCCGCGGACGATTCCGTCGCTCTTTTGCTTGCGCAGGAACGTGGCCGCTTTCCGCCAGTCAGCCTCAGTCGAGGTCGCCGGCTCTACGCCAATGGCCAGCAGGCCGACGCTGCCGAGCTCCTGCGGGTCGCTCATCATGCCGACCTTGCCCGCGTACTTGCTGTCGAACAGGATCCCGACGCTCGAGCCGGGAGTCGTGACAACGGCCGAGTTGTAGCCGATTGCGGTCCACCCCGACTGCCATGGCATCGTGTAGGTGTTGCCGGGGTCCCAGGGCGGGTTCTCCGCCAGCCGGCCGCCGTACTTGCGGAAGTTCGCCATCATGCTCTGGTTGAGCGGGATCAGCCAGTTGTTGCTGATCAGCTCCCCGAGTGCGGGGCTGTTGGTGGTCGTCACGATGATGTCGTAGCCGGTGTACTCCTTGCGCTCGATCGACGGCTTGATCGCGTTGAAGAACCCCACGTTGTCGCTGACCGGCTCGGTGTAGTTCACGCTGATGCCCGTCAGCGCAGTGAAGTGCTCGAGGGTTGGGTGCTTGCCGTGCAGCACGTCGATGTAGTCCGGCCAGTTGGCGAAGTTGACTGTGTGATGCAGCCCCTGCTTGCTCCACCAGGCGGTCGTGCCGACGGCCTCCGTCACCGCGGCGGCCGGCGCCGCATCGCCGCAGCCAGCTAGCAGGCCTGCCAGGCCGGTGCCCCCGGCCACGGCGGCCGCGCCGGCTGCCAGGCCGCCTGCCCGCAGCAGCCCGCGGCGGGAGACACGCCGTGCGGTCAGCCCGCGCCAGACGGCCGGATCCGCGTGCAGCCCGATGTCAGGGTCGTGCGGCGCTGGCTGCGGCATGGCGGGGCTCCTCTTCGGCACCGACCTCATTTCCGCAGGTCGGATACCTGATGGTGGCAGAAGTCGGCATCGGTCCACCGGGACTTTACGCCGAAATTCGGCCAATGGGCGCCGAAAATGTCGGCCAGCCGAGCACCCGCCGGAGTCAGGCCTCGATGTTGCTCATCACGTGCTTGATGCGGGTGTAGTCGTCGAACCCGTAGCCCGATAGGTCCTTGCCGTAGCCCGAGTGCTTGAACCCGCCGTGCGGCATCTCCGAGACGAACGGGATGTGGGTGTTAATCCACACCGCGCCGAAATCGAGCTGGCGCGCCGCCCGCATGGCCCGGCCATGGTCACGGGTCCACACGCTGGCCGCCAGCCCGTATTTGACCCCGTTCGCCCAGCGCAGCGCCTCCGCTTCGTCGGTGAATCGCTGCACCGTGATGACCGGCCCGAACACCTCGTCCTGGATCATCTCGTCGTCCTGGCGAAGCCCGGTCACCACCGTCGGAGCGAAGCAGAAGCCGCGCTCGCCCACCTGGTGGCCGCCGGTCGCGATCGTCGCGTGCTCGGGGGCGCGCGCCAGGAAGCCTTGCACCCGGGCAAGCTGCGCGGTGTTGTTGAGCGGCCCGAAGTACGCCTCGGTGTCCTCGCGCCCGCCGGTTCTGACAGCGGCGGCGCGTTCCACCAGCGCGTCGGTGAGATCGGCGCTGATACCGGGCCCGGCCAGCACGCGAGTGGCGGCGGTGCAGTCCTGGCCCGCGTTGTAGTACCCGGCGTCGGTGATGCCCTGGACCGCCAGCTCGACGTCAGCGTCGTCGAAGACGACGACCGGCGCCTTCCCGCCAAGCTCCAGGTGCACGCGCTTGAGCCCGGCGGCGGCCGCCTGCGCGACCTCAATGCCTGCCCGGACCGAGCCGGTTATCGACACCATCTGCGGGATCTCATGCGAGACCAGGGCGCGGCCGGTGTCCCGATCGCCGCAGATCACGTTCAGCACGCCAGGCGGGAAAAACTCGGCCGCGATCTCGGCGAGCAGCAGGGTGGAGACGGGGGTCGTGTCCGACGGCTTCAGCACGACCGTGTTGCCGGCCGCGATTGCGGGCGCGAACTTCCAGACCGCCATCATCATCGGGTAGTTCCACGGCGCGACCTGAGCGCAGACCCCCACCGGCTCGCGCCGGATCATCGACGTATGACCGCGCAGGTACTCCCCGGCCGACTTGCCGTCGAGGAGCCTGGCGGCGCCGGCAAAAAACCTGAGCTCGTCGGCGAGGGGCGGCACCTCATCGGCCCTGGTCAGCGCCACCGGCTTGCCGGTATTGCGTGACTCGGCCTCGACGAGGTCCGCTGCTCTGGCCTCGATGGCGGCGGCGAACTTCAGCAGCGCCAGGCTGCGCTCGGCGGGCGTAGTGTCGCGCCAGACCTCGAACGCGGCCGCCGCTGTGCGCAGCGCTGCGTCGACGTCGCCGGGACCCGACACCGGGGCCTCCAGGTAGGCCTCGCCCGTGCTGGGGTCGATCACCTCGCTGGTTCGGCCGTCCTGACTGGGCATGTACTGCCCGCCGACGAAGTTGGCCAGCACCTCCACCGCGATCCTCCTGTCGAACTGTGCCAAGTACGAACCCTGACAGAGAAACAGCGGCTGCACAAGCGAATCAGTAACAAGAAGGTCAATCATCTACGGAATCAGTTGACAGGCGCCGATAGGATGGCAGCATGGGCTGGTGAAGGAGGCTGACGCATGGTGCACACGCCGACGGCTCCGCTCGCCGCGGGCGCTCGGAGCCGGGGCCCGGCTGGCGGGCGGGATCCCGACAACCGGATCATCCTCGATGACCTGTCGAAGCAGATAATCGAGCAGCTTCAGCAGGACGGCAGACGCTCGTACGCGGCCATCGGCAAGGCGGTCGGACTCTCTGAGGCAGCCGTCCGGCAGCGCGTGCAGCGGCTCATCGATGTCGGCGCCATGCAGATCGTGGCGGTCACCGACCCGATGACGCTGGGCTTCCCGCGCCAGACCATGGTCGGCATCCGCTGCGGTGGCGACCTGGAGCGGGTGGCCGATCACCTCGCGGGTATGGAGGAAATCGACTACGTCGTCATCACGGCCGGATCCTTCGACATCCTGATCGAGGTCGTGTGCGAGGACGACGACCAGCTGCTGGAGATCCTCGGACGGATCCGCGCCATCCCAAGCGTCACCACAACCGAGACATTCGTTTACCTGAGACTCTGCAAGCAGACCTACAGCTGGGGGACCAGATGAGTACGGCATACGGCAAGGACGAGATCGCTGCCCTCCAGGAGAAGGCCAGGCGGCACCTGTGGCTGCACTTCACCAGGATGTCGTCCTATGCCGACGGCGAGGTCCCGGTCATCGTGCGCGGCGAGGGTCAGTACGTCTACGACCAGAACGGCAAGCGGTACCTGGACGGGCTGGCCGGCCTGTTCGTCAGCCAGATCGGCCACGGCCGGACCGAGGTCGCCGAGGCCGGCGCGCGGCAGGCGAGCCAGCTGGCTTATTTCCCGCTCTGGTCCTACGCCCACCCGCAGGCCATCGAACTGGCCGACCGGCTGGCGGCGCTCGCGCCCGGCGACCTGAACCGGGTTTTCTTCACGACGAGCGGGTCCGAGGCCGTCGAGTCCGCCTGGAAGCTTGCCAAGCAGTACTTCAAGGCGATCGGCCAGCCCTCCCGCTACAAGGTCCTGAGCCGGACCATCGCTTATCACGGCACCTCGATGGGGGCGCTGGCAATCACCGGCCTGCCCGGCATCAAGGAGCCGTTCGAGCCGCTCCCGCCGGGTGGCGTCCGGGTGCCCAACACCAACTTCTACCGCGCGCCGGGATTCGTCGCCGATGACCTCACCGCGTTCGGGCTATGGGCCGCGGACGAGATCGAGCGGGCTATCCAGCGCGAGGGCGAAGATTCCGTTGCCGCGGTGTTCCTCGAGCCTCTTCAGAACTCCGGCGGCTGCTTCCCGCCGCCACCCGGCTACTTCCAGCGGGTACGCGAGATCTGCGATAAGTACGGCGTACTGCTCGTATCGGACGAGGTAATCTGCGCGTTCGGCCGACTGGGCTACTACTTCGGCTCCGAGCGCTATGGCTACAAGCCTGACATCATCACCTTCGCCAAGGGCGTCACCTCGGGCTACGCGCCGCTGGGCGGCATGCTGGTGACCGACCGGCTGATGGAGCCGTTCAGCTCTGGTCAGACGACGTTCCTGCACGGGGTGACCTTCGCCGGCCACCCGGTGTCGTGCGCGGTCGCGATGGCCAACCTCGACGTGTTCGAGAAGGAAGACCTGCTCGGCAATGTGCGGGCACATGAAGGGGCGTTCCGGGCGACCCTGGCGAAGCTCAACGACCTGCCGATCGTCGGCGACGTCCGGGGCGACGGCTACTTCTACGGCATCGAGCTCGTGAAGGATAAGGCCACCAGGGAGACCTTCGACGACGATGAGTCCGAGCGGCTGCTGCGCGGCTTCCTGTCCCACGCGCTCTTCGATGCGGGCCTGATCTGCCGGGCCGACGATCGCGGCGACCCGGTCATCCAGCTCTCGCCGCCGCTGACCTGTACGCAGGAGCACTTCGACGAAATGGAGCAGATCCTGCGGAGCGTCCTCACTGAGGCCTGGACCAAGATCTAGCAACTCCGGTATCCAGGGTCACAAACGTCCCGTGCGCGACGCGCAGCGGGAGGTCACGGCGGAAGTTATCCACTTGTAACCGGCTTGCGGCTAACCAAAAGCCCCGTCAAGCGTGTCTAAGAAGTGAGGGACCAGGCGGTCTAGCAGGGGCGGCCGCCAGGCACGCGCGGACGGGAGGACGCATGTCGAGCAGCGACGCTAGGTGGGTCGAGCTGGCCAGCCAGAATGAGCGGGTCTGTCAGGCCAGCGAATCGGGATGGAACTCGACGGATCAGGCCAGCAAGCCG
>DATHQE010000193.1:0-3540 GCA_035483035.1 Streptosporangiaceae bacterium
GCCCGGTCGCGCAGTGCCTGCTCGTCGATGATGAAGGAAGGTGTGCCGAACTCGGCGGCCAGCTCGGTCAGCGAGCAGCCCCCGATCCGGAGGTCGGCGCCGTCGATGACGGCAGACGGCGGCAGCAGCGAGAGATCTGTCATAACCCGATGATTACCGGACCGGCTGCCCAGACTTCAAATCGGCCCCTTGCATACGCTGACGTACCGCCTCATAGGTGATGATCGCCGCCGAGGTCGAGACATTGAGCGAGTCAGCTCGGCCGAACATCGGGATCCGCACCCGGCGGTCCGCGCGCTCGAGCCACTCCGAGCTCAGGCCCGTCTGCTCGGCGCCGACTGCGATGGCCGTCGGGCCGGTCAGGTCTACGTCGGTCACCAGCTGCTTCGCGTCCGGAGTTGCCGCGACGATCGCCAGGCCCCGGCCAGCGATCCAGTCCAGCACCTGTCCGCTCGTCCCGGCGGCCACCGGCACGGAAAAGACTGTGCCTTTGCTAGCCCGCACGACGTTCGGGTTGCCCCAGTCGGTGACCGGGTCGGCGGCGATCACGGCCGCGACACCGGCGGCATCCGCGGTGCGCAGGATGGCGCCGAGATTGCCTGGCTTCTCCAGGCCCGCGCAGACCAGCACGAGCGGCTGTGGGCCGAGGTCGAGATTGTCGAGCGTGCTGATAACCGAAGGGACCACGGCGAGCCAGCCGTCAGGGCCCTCGCGGTAGGAAATCTTCTCGAAGACCGGCCGGCTGACCCGGACGACCTCCGCGCCTGCGGCGGCGGCAGTGGCCGCCAGCGTCAGCGCCTCCGGGTCGGCCAGCGCCGGGCAGTAATACAGCGTCACCGGCACAACTCCGGCCGCCAGTGCCAGCTCGATCTCGGCAAACCCCTCGACCAGCGTCACGCCAGCCTGCTCGCGCGTGCGTCGCCGGCGCAGCGCGACGAGCTGCTTGATCCGCGGATTGGCCGGGCTGGTGATCTCTAGGTCGGCCGGCCCGCGCCGGTCGGCTGGCATGGCAGCCATGCTAACGGCGAGCTCAGGCGTCGTAGTCCACGGTCAGCTTCTCGCTCACCGGCAGTGACTGGCACGTGAGCACGAATCCGTTGTCGAGCTCCGACTGCTCGAGGGCGAAGTTCCGGCGCATCCGCACTTCGCCGGCCACGACCTTGGCGCGGCAGGTCCCGCAGACGCCCCCCTTGCACGCGAACGGCAGGTCGGGCCTCGCCAGCTGCGCCCCATCGAGCACCGGTGTGTCCGCCGCGATCGTGGTGGTCGTCTGCCGGCCATCGAGCACGACAGTGACCTCGCATCCGCCGGTCAGCGGCTGCTCAGCGTGGTGTTCCGGCTCGGGAGCGACGTCCTCCACGTAGAACAGCTCACGGTGCACTCGCTCCGCCGGGACGCCGAGCTCGGCCAGCACGGTCATCGCGTCGGTGACCATGCCGTACGGCCCGCATAGCCACCAGTGGTCGACCCCGGCCACGTCACACAGCGCCGGCAGGAGCCGGCGCAGCCGCCCTGCATCCAGCCGCCCGCTGAACAACTCGACTTCCTGTGCCTCGCGAGAAAGCACGTGCGCGAGCTGGAACCGGACGGGATAGCTGTCTTTCAGGTCGGCGATCTCGTCGGCGAACATCACCGACTCGGCGCGCCGGTTCCCGTATAGCAGCGTGGCCTCCGAGGCGGGGTCGGTCAGGGTAGACGCCGCGATGGAGAGCACCGGCGTGATGCCGGATCCGGCCGCGACCAGGACATGGCGGCCTGGCTGGCTGAGATCGGGGGTGAAGCTGCCGGACGGCGGCTGGACCTCGATGCGATCCCCTGGCCGCACCTCATGCACCAGCCAGCCTGACAGCGCGCCGCCCGGCACCTCGCGCACGCCGATCCGCGGCGGCTGCCCGGCCGGCGAGCAGATCGAGTACGACCGGCGCTCGTCGGTCTCGCCGATCATCCGCCGCACCGTCAGCGACTGACCGGGCCGGAACCGGTACTCGTCCGCCAGTTCGGGCGGCACGTCGAAGGTGACCGCGACAGCATCAGCGCACAGCCTGTCGATCTGGGTGACCGTCAGCTCGCGGAACTGCCGCCGCCCCGCCCTGGTGACCTCGTCAGCGATCGCTGTCACGCTCAGATCTCCTTGACGTGCTCGAACGGCTCGGCGCAGGCGCGGCACCGGTACAGGTCCTTGCACGCGGTCGCGCCGAACGCGGCCGTGCGCTCCGTTTCGCGCGAACCGCACGCCGGGCAGGCGACCGGCGGGCCTGGCGCGAAAAGCGTCAGAGGTACCGGACCACCTTTGGCTCCTTGCTGAGACCGGGGTGGTGCGATGCCAGCCTCGGCCAGCTTGCGGCGGCCTGCTGAGCTAATGAAATCGCTGGTCCACGCCGGCGTCAGCACGGTACGCACGTCGACGTCCGCGAATCCGGCGGCGGCCAGCCTGCTGGCCAGATCCGCCCTGATCTCGGCGATCGCCGGGCACCCTGAGTACGTCGGCGTCAGCGAGACCACGACGCTCCCGTCGCGCACCGCGACGTCACGCAGGATGCCGAGGTCCGCGAGCGTCAGCATCGGCAGCTCGGGGTCAGGCACCGACTGCGCTACCTGCCGGGCCCTGACGAGCATCTCCTGGTCGCGTGTCGTCACCACGTCGCTCCCGGCAAAGCCCGGGCCACGCTCTGCAGCTCAGCCAGCAGTCCCCGCATCCCCTCGGTATGCACGCCGTCGCGCCCGGCCGGTCCGGACACGCCCGCGAGCCCGGGCGACTGGGGCCAGTCCAGCTCCGCCTCGCCGAGCACGTGCTCGAGCACCCCGTCGAACTCGGCCCGCAGGTCCGCCGGATCGACCGCGACCGCGGCGGCCGCCAGCCGCTGCTCCGCTGCGGATCGTTCGAACAGCTCGGGCACCAGGGGTGCGGTAGCGGCCAGGGCGGCCCGCATGCGCTCGCGTGAATAGTCGGTGCCGTCACCGAGCCTGATCACCCACTGGGCCGCGTAATCGCGGTGATAGGTCAGCTCCTTGACCCCTTGAGCCGCGACCGCGGCCACGACGGGGTCGGCCGACGAGCGCAGCCTGGTCAGCAGCGCCAGCCGCCAGGTACTGAAAACGAGGAGTCGCGCCATCAGGCCAGCGAAGTCCGCGTCCGTTACCTCGGCGAGGCGGACATTGCGGAACTCGTGCTCGCCCCGGCCGAACGCGTAGTCATCTTCGGTTCGACCCGACTCATCAGCCGCGCCTGCCCTGGCCAGCAGGAGCCGCGCCTGGCCGAGCAGGTCAAGCGCGATGTTCGCCAGTGCAGTGTCTTCTTCGAGCTCCGGCGCCCGGGCCAGCCACTGCTGCAAGCGGTGGGACATGATCAGGGCGTCGTCGCCGAGCATCAGGCAGTAGGTAGCCAGGTCCCCGCCGTCGATCTCGGCCGGCACGGCGGTGTCGACACCCGCGAGCGGGTCGGTGAAACCGGTCCCGAACGCCCACCGGTGGCCAGTGTCGGTCTCTTCGCTGATCGCCTCGTAGGCGGTATCGAATCCCATATCGGCCCGGTCAGATGTG
>DATHQE010000194.1:0-3819 GCA_035483035.1 Streptosporangiaceae bacterium
GGTCGAGCCGTACCTGGCGGGGACGTCGGCGTTTCATGCGTCGCAGGCGCTGGCTTCCCGGCCGCACCGGCTCCTCAGCCTGGGAGTGCAGCGCGGCGAGCTGCGCCGGTACGGGACGCCTGCTGATCACGCGGCGCTGCAAGGGCTCGACGCGGCCGGCATCCGGCGCTCGGTGAGCAGGTTCCTGGGCCTGGCCTAGAGCGAAGGCAGAGGCCGTCGCCAGGGAGACATGGCATCAAGGAGGCATCGCGGGCTAACCTGAGATCTTTGGGGGGAGGACTCGTCGAAATGCTGCACGTGTCCCTCTTGGGGGAACAGGCCATTACCAAGGACGGGACCGGCGTTCAGGTAAGATCCTCGCGCGCGGTTGCTCTCGTCGCGTTTCTGGTCGCCCATGCCGGGTCAGCTCAATCCCGGCAGCGGATCGCCGGGGTGCTCTGGCCGGACTCGGGGGACGCGCAGGCGCTGACCAACCTGCGCCGCGAATTGCACCACCTGCGTCAGGTTCTGGGCGACGAGCCTTCTCTCGTCGTGACGCCCAGGGACCTGTGCTGGCGTGACACCAAGACGTGTCGGGTTGACCTGCGCATCTTCGATATCGAGCGTGAGGCTGCGCTGGCGGCGGCGGGGGCCGGCGATGACGAGGGGGTGCTGGCCCATGCGGCCGCGGCGGTCGCCCGGTACAAGGGCGATCTGCTGCCGGGCGTGTACGACGACTGGCTGCTCGAGGCCAGGTCAGAGCTCGAGCGTCAGTGCTCGGACTTGTGTGATCTGCTCTGTGCCACCCGGGCGCGTACCGGTGACCTGACCGGAGCAGTCGAGGCGGTCCGCCGTCGGATCCAGCTGCAGCCGCTGGAGGAGATCGGCTATCGCACCTTGATGCTGTTGCAGGCCGACCTGGGTGACCGGGCCGGCGCGGTCAGCACGTATCACCACTGCGCTTCGGTCCTGGAGCGTGAGCTCGGCGTCATCCCGGACCCGGCGACGCGGCAGGTATTCCAGCGCCTGATGGCTGATCCAGACCCCGCAGGTGCGAACGTGCCGGCTGGTCAGCCCGCCGCTCGCTCCGGGTTCGCGGTCGCCCGGCTCATCGGGCGGTCACGGGAGCTCAACCTGCTTCAGGACCTATGGCGGGCCGCCGCGGCCGGCGTCCCCGGTCTGGCGCTGGTCCAAGGCGGCGCAGGCGTGGGCAAGAGCCGCATCGTGGCTGAGCTGGCCGCCATGGCGCGGATGCAAGGCGCGGTGGTGGCCAGCAGCCAGTGCTTCGGCACGTCGGGGCGGCTGGCGCTGGCGCCGGTGGCGGACTGGCTGCGGAACCCGGCCGTCCTGTCGGCCATGGCGGCACTCGACCCGGTCTGGAGGGTCGAGGTCGGCCGGCTGGTGCCGTCCGGGGGGCGTGAAGAACGCGGATCCGGTTCGAGGGCAATGGAGGACGCCTGGCAGCGCCACCGGTTCTTCGAAGGCCTGGCCCGGGCGCTGATGGCCGTCGACCGGCCGATGCTGCTGGTCCTGGACAATATGCAGTGGTGCGATCAGGAGACACTGGCGTTCATCACGTTCTTCCTGGGCCTGGCCCCCGACGTTCCTGTTCTGGTGGCCGCGACGTTCCGCAACGACACCCACGACGACGATCCCGAACTCGCCGCCTGGACCGTGCGCATGCGGGCCACCGGGCTGTTCACCGAGCTTTCACTCAGCCCGCTGGACGCCGCCGATACCGTCCGGCTCGCCGAGGCGATCTCCGGCCAGCCGCTGCCTGAGCCCGACGCGAACCTGCTCCAGGCGGCGACCGGGGGTTTCCCGCTGTACATCGTCGAGGCCGTGCGCGGCAATGTCGATCCTGGCAGCACGCCCCGGCCGGCCGGGGATCTCGCGGCGGTGCTGCGTAACCGTCTCGAGCAGGCCACCGTGGCGGCCCGGGAGGTCGCCGGCCTCGCGGCGGCGGTTGGGGCGGACTTCACCCTCGATCTGCTCACCGAGGCGAGCGACCTCGACGCCGACATCGTGGTGGGAGCGGTCGACGAGCTATGGCGGCGCAGGATCATGCGCGAGTACCAGGAGGGCTACGACTTCTCCCACGACCTGCTCCGTGAGACGGCCTACTCGCTGGTCAGTCCGCCGAAGCGCTGGCTGCTGCACCGGCGGGTGGCGCAGGCGCTCGAGCTTCTGCACGCCGATGACACGGACTCGGTCTCGGCTCAGCTCGCTGAGCAGTATGCCCGCGGCGGCCGGCTGGGGCGGGCGGTGGCGTACTACCGGCGCGCAGCCGATGTCGCGTCAGGCAGGTTCGCTCACGCCGAGGCGATCCGGCTGCACAAAGAGGCACTGTCGATCGTGCGCAACCTGCCGGAGGGCAGAGATAGGGACCGGCAGGAGCTCGAGGTTCTGGAGGCCATCGCGGCGCCGCTCAACGCCAAGTACGGCTACTCATCTCCGGAACTGCAGCAGGTGCTTGAGCGCTCGGTCGCCCTGGCGGAGTCACTGGGCCGCAAAGACTCGACTCTCACCAGCCTGGTCGCGCTCTGGACGACACAGTTCGTCCGGGGGCGTGCGGTCGAGGCGTACCAGACGGCTACGCGGGCGCTGGCCCTGGTCGACCCCGACTCGGCGCTGAGCGGTCCGGCTCACTTCGCGGTCGGCGGGTCGGCTGTCACCCTCGGCAGGCCAGCCGAGGCGTTGCGTCACCTCGAGCTCACCGCCAAGCCGACCAGCGATGCCTTCTTGCTGAGCATCGGCACCCGGCCCGACGTACACGGTGCGGCCTTCGCCGCCCACGCTCACTGGCTGCTTGGCCAGGATGATGACGCCCTGTCCAGCTGTCATGGCGCCATCGGCCTGGCCCGGGCGATCGACCACCCGTTCAACCTGGCGATGGCGCTGGCGTACGGCTCTATCACCCACCAGATGCGCCACGACCTGCCCGAGCTGAGGGACACCGTCGCGGAGCTTCGCGGACTGTGCCAGCAGTACAGCTTCGCCTACTACCGGGAGTGGGCGCTGATCCTGGACGGCTGGTCCCGCACCGATGAGTCCGGCATCGGCCTAGCCCTGCGGGGCATCGATAATCTCAAGTCGGCGGGCTCGTTCGCGCGCATGCCGTACTGGCTCTCGCTGCTCGCCGACCTGTCGCTACGAAACGGCAGGCCCGGCGCCGCGCGAGCCACGCTCGACGCCGCGCTCATCGCCGGACACGCTTATGACGACATGTGGTGGCTGCCCGAGGTAATGCGGATGCGCGCCGCGCACGATGAGGAGGAGGCCGCTATCTCGCGGCTTCGTTCGGCCGCCCAGATGGCGTCGGCTCAGGGCAGTGTCGTGTTGCTCCGGCGCTGCGAGCGTGATCTCGCGGAGCGAGGCGTTCTCCTGGTGCCCTGAGGGGAGCGCACGGACGCGAACGCTACGCGAACGGTGCGGATCCTAGCTTCGTGATGCCCCCTGAAGTCAGGGGCCGCGAAACGGAGAGGGACCCACATGACCACCACATCAGCCGACCTTGCCGCCGAGGTGCTGGAGCAGCTGGCCGACGCGCTGCGCGGCGAGCTGATCGTGCCGGGAGATGCCGGGTACGACGAGGCGCGCGCCGTCTACAACGGCATGATCGACAAGCGCCCGGCGGCCATCGCGCGCTGCCGGGATGTCGCTGACGTCATCACCTGCGTGCGTTTCGGCCGCGACCACGGCATCGAGCTCGCCGTCCGCAGCGGCGGTCACAGCGCGGCCGGTCTCGGGGTAGCAGACGACGCCCTGGTCATCGACCTGTCGCTGATGCGCAGCACCACGGTCAGCCCGGAGAACCACACCGTACGGGCCGATGCCGGA
>DATHQE010000195.1:0-5320 GCA_035483035.1 Streptosporangiaceae bacterium
AGCGCCCGGTAGGCGGCGGCCGGGCGAGTGAGCTCGTGCCGAGTCCGGCGAACTGCGTAAAGCAAGGCCACCGTGATCGCGGCGAACTCGAGAATGCCGGCGGCCGAGTGGATGTACTGACTGGCAGGCAGCTCAAACCGGTACTCCTGGCGGCGGCAGACGGCGTTGACGCCGTCCGCGCACACCTCGGGGAAGAGCCCGCCGAGGGCGCCCGCCGCGGCGAAGACCAGCATCGACAACCATTCGCGGCGCGCAGTCCAGCTGGAGCCGTGGCCGGCCGCCCAGAACGCCGCGATCAGCAGGAGGCCGGCCCCGAGGTCGGCGTGCTGCATCGCGGTCGCGTAGGGCTGCCCGCTGACCTCGAGGTTGCTGAACAGCTCGTTAGGCGAGGTCATGAGACCGGGCTTGAGCGGCACCAGCAGCCACCAGTTATATGCGGCTAGGCCGGCGATGCCGAGGACCCACGCCACGACCGTGCGGCGTCGCCCGTGCGCCGCGGCGGTCAAGCCAGGGGCAGCACGTACCGCCAGATCCGATCTTGTCACCTCGCGGACCTCCACCTCGCCGCCCGGCCGGCCTCGGTCCGCGGCATCAGCTCGCGTTACCTACCGGCCGGCAGGTAACCACTCTGTTTACTTAGGCTAAGCAAAGAGCGTGGCGCCGGTCAACCCGATTCTCGAGGTAACCGGAGTACCCCTCCGGGTGGCCTTCGGTACAAGTCGCCGACCTGTCCAGTTATTTCGGTCGGCCTGCTCGAGTCAGGACGGCGAGCGCGATCGCGTCGCCCGCTGACGCCGGCTGCCTCAGCGCTGGCTGACTGCGGCCGTGCGGACCAGATCGAATAGTTCCAGGGAGAGTCCGTAGTAACTGTCGGTCCGGCCGAGATGTGTCATGCCGAGGCGGCGGCAGACCGCCTGAGACCTGGCGTTGTCCGGATCGACAAGCGCGATGACCCGGTCCAGCCGCCGTGCGAGCCCGAACGCCAGGCCGACGACACCGCAGCCGAGAGAGCAGCACCGCGCCAACGACAGTGCCCGCTACCGGGCCTGTCCGCAGCGACACTGCCCACAGTCCGTAGCCGGGCTCGTCACTGGCTCGCTGAATCATCAGATCCAGCCGCTCCCGCATCTGCGTGAGGGACGGCACCGCGCGGCGTGGCTGCGCACCGAGCCAGCGCATGACTTCGTCACGACCGTAGATGTCGAACGCCGCCTGCGCATCGTCGGTTGTCCAGTCCCGCGCGATCAGCCGGGGAGTACGGAAATGCTCCATGAGCCGCATCCTGCCCGCCCGGCACGCATCAGGCCAGGCCCGGGCCAACTGACGAGGCCAGGCATCGTTGCACCTCCCGGACGGCGGCTGAACCTCACGATGGGAACTATCATTGACCGCACCATGACTGAGCGGGATGACGTAGCCGAGCCCTGGGGACCGGACGACGACCTGGTCACCGTTTCCGGCCTCGAGCAGACTCGGGACGACACCGACATCGGCTGGGGCGAGGCGCCTGGCGGCCGCGACGACGAAGCCGACTTGGAGCGCTACCTGCGAGAGCGTCCCCCGCATCACGGCGGCTGACTCCGGTAGCATTCACACGTCGTACTGGGACGAAGCCGGACAGCTACTGACAGAGCTGGCCCGCACGTGAAGGACTCGTCAGTTGGCCTCCATGTCACCGATAGTCGACCCGCCATGGGCTGATGAGACGGCACCCGATTCTGAGGCGTCGGCCGGATCGGCAGTGGCACAAGTCAGCTCGCGGCGCCGACAACTCGCGCCGCGCGTCCTACGCCTACTCCTCGTGATCATTCCGCCGCTGATCTGGCTGGCGATGGCGTGGCAGCGCCGATGGCTCTCGGACGACGGGATGATCGAGGCCCGCACCGTGCGCCAGATCCTGGCCGGGCACGGCCCAGTCCTCAATATCGGGGAACGGGTCGAGGCGAACACTCCCACCCTCTGGACCTGGCTGCTTGCGCTGGTGACCTGGGTCAGCCACGTCGACGTATACCGGGTGATGATCGGCCTCGGCCTGGTGCTGGCCCCGCTCGGCTTGCTGCTGGCTCTCCTCGGCGCGCTCAACTTGCATCGGCGTACCTCGCCACGGCGGCTTTACCTCCCGCTGGGCGCGGCCGTCGTCGTCGCACTGCCGCCGTTCTGGGACTTCGCCACCTCCGGCCTCGAGGATTCGCTGACCTTCTGCTGGCTAGGACTGACCTGGTGGCTCCTGACCGGGCTTACCCGGCACGCTCGCTCGCGGGCCTTCTGGTGCGCCCTGGTCGCAGGCCTCGGCTGGCTGGTGCGTCCGGACATGGCGCTGGGCACGGTCTTCTTCCTGGTCGCTCTCTGGCTCATAGTGCGCCCCAGTTGGCGGCGCACCGCGGCCCTGGCGGGCATTGCCGCAGTGCTTCCGCTCGGCTATCAGATCTTCCGGATGGGCTACTACGGACTCCTCGTCCCCAACACCGCCCTGGCGAAGAACGCGTCCAAGCTGGACTTCACGCAAGGCTGGGGCTACCTCGAGGACTTCGCCAAGCCCTATTCTCTCTGGCTGCCGCTGGCCTTCCTGCTGATCTTGCTGCCGTTGACCATGAGCTGGCGCCGGCTGGACCGCGCCGCCGGGCTCGTCTGCGTCGCGGCTTTGGCCGCCGGCCTGTCGATGGCCTTGTACGTGATCGCCATCGGCGGCGACTTCATGCACGCCCGGATGCTGCTGCCGGCGATCTTCACTTTGCTGCTGCCGGTGATGATGGTTCCGATCCCGCGCCCGTCTGCGGCGACGATCCGCACCGCCGTTCCGGCCGGATTGTGCGCGGTCGCGCTCGTCGTCTGGGCTGTCGTGTGCGCGACCGGCTGGCGCGATCAGAGCGGCATCGCGGCAACGGGGATCGCCAACGAGCGAGCCTGGTATGTCGGGGTGACCCACAACCGCAACCCGGACCGACCAGTGGACTACGAGGATGCCATCTACGGCAAGGCATCGCCGCAGGGCCCGGCCGGCTTGGCTGTCGCCCGGGCCCTGGCGTCCGGCCAGCCGCCGCGGCTGTTCTATACGGTGCCCAACCAGAACACGACCAGCTCGGTGCCGCTGAGCAACCTCGACTACTCGGTCGCGATGCCCGGAGTCGTGCTCGGCACCCTCGGCGCGCTATTGCCGCTGAACGCCCTGGCCATCGACGAACACGGCCTGGCCTACTCGCTCGGCGGACACCTGCAGGCCATCCCCGGCGCCCGGATCGGCCATGCCAAGTACGCCGGACTCGCGTGGATCATCGCCGAGTACAGCCGTGCCACCAGTGCCCCGGGGGTCCCGGCCGCCGACATCGCCGCTGCGCGCAAGGCTCTGAGCTGCGGCGGGCTAGCCAAGGTGATCAAGGCCACCACGGGACCGCTGACGTTCCACCAGTTCCTGGCCAACATCGTCGACTCGCCTAGGCTGACCATCCTGAGTGTCCCGAACGACCCGCACAGGGCCGTGGCTCAGCTGTGCCACTGACCGCTTTCGCTGCTGCTGGCGGCGGTCGTGGGGACGGGCGGCCTAGAGCCCGGCTATGACCTCGGCCTGATGCAGTGGCAGTATCGGGGCGTGCGATTGTTCGACTACGCGGCGTCGTGGCTTCGGTCTGGCTGCGGCCGCCTTGCGCTGGTACTCGCGGTGGCGGGGATGGCGGCGTCCGGATGTGCGGCAGCGGCGGGAACCAGCGGCGGCGCGCATGACGGCTCGGCCGGGCTGGCCCAGCGCGCGGCAGCGGCCAATCCCAACCTCGATCCCGGGTCGTCGCTCGGTGGCACACCTGCGCCCGACTTCTCGCTGACGAATCAGTTCGGCCAGCGCATCTCGCTCAGAGCGTTCCGGGGCAAGGTCGTGATCCTGGCCTTCACCGATTCGGAGTGCACGACCGTCTGCCCGCTGACGACGCAGAGCATGCTCGCGGCCAAGGACCTGCTCGGCAAGGAGGGTGATCGCGTCCAGTTGCTGGGCATCGACGCAAACCCAGCGGCCACCAAGATCTCTGACGTGATGGCCTACTCGCGCTCGCACGCCATGGTCAACCAATGGGACTTCCTGACCGGCACGCTGCCGGAGCTCAAGTCCGTGTGGCAGCGCTTCGACATCTACGTGCAGATCACGAAAGGGCAGGTCGACCACACTCCCGCGCTGTACATCATCGACTCGCGCGGCCGGGAGCAGAAGATCTACCTGACCACGATGGCGTACGCGAGCATTACGCAGGCCGGGCAGGTGATGGCGCAGGAAGTGGCCCGCCTGCTCCCCGGCCATCCGAAGCTGGCCAGCACCCAGTCCCTCGCCTACATCAGCGGCCTGTCTCCTGCCAAGCCGGCCACGCTGGCGGCCCTGCCGTCCGGCTCGGTCACGCTCGCGCCGGGCAAGCCCCACCTCGTCGTCTTCTTCGCGACCTGGCTGAACGAGACCTCTGATCTGCGGGCTCAGCTGCTAGGCCTCAGCCAGTACGCGCGCGCAGCGCCGGCGGCTGGCCTGCCAGCGCTGGTCGCCGTCGACGAGGAGGCTGCGGAGCCGTCGCTCGCGACCGTCCGGACGTACCTGGCCGGCCTCGGCCAGCCGCTGGGCTACCCGGTCGCACTTGATACGACCGGCAGGCTCGCCGACGGCTACGGCGTGCAGGACCAGCCCTGGTACGTGCTCACTTCGGCCACCGGGAAGATCGTCTGGAAGCACGACGGCTGGCTATCGGCGGATCAGCTGACCGCGGCCGTCCGTGCCGCATCGGGCTAGCCACGTCCGTCACCCGGGATGACGCAGAACGTGCGCTGACCTCTTCCGCGCGTCTTGCCAGAGACGTACTATCGCAATCAATGGCTGAATGGTGGTCGATCGAGGTCCTGCACGGGGATTTCTCCGCTTTCCAGTGGCAGGACGCGTATGACTCCGAACTGATCGAGGCGGCGCTGACGAACGGCGCACTCGATGGGACCTGGCACGCCGATCGCTGGGGAGTTGCGTTCGAGGTCTGCTTCGAGACCGCGGCCGAATGGGAAGCGTTCCGGTCGCTCCCGATCGTCCGGGCGGCCCTCGACGCGGTTCCCGATCCGCTTAACGGCTTGCTGATCTACCGGGGCCGGGGCGGAACTTCGGCCGCAGGCAAGCCCCGCCGACCGAGGCCGGCGCCGAGCGCCAGCGCGATGGCGCTACCCGAGCCAGAACACGAGCCACTGGTGGACTTGACGACGTTCGAGCCGCCCGATCTGGCGACGGTCGTCCCCCGCGCACTTGAATTCAGCGCCGACACGCGACGGTCCCTGTAAACGCAACACCACGCCCGCAAGCGGCGCTTACGCT
>DATHQE010000196.1:0-3154 GCA_035483035.1 Streptosporangiaceae bacterium
CGCGTCGGCATCGTGGGCGTCAACGGCACCGGCAAGACGACACTGCTCCGGCTGCTGGCCGGGATACTGCCGGTGCCGTCCGACGGCGACGTCGCCGCGACCGGCCGGGTGATCACCGGCGCAACCGTCCAGCTCGGTTACCTCACGCAGGAACCGGCAGCGGTCGATCCAGACCTGCGCGTCCTGGAAGCAGCGGAGCAGGTGCGCAGCTCCGCAGTGGTCGGCGGCAAGCGTGAACTGTCGGTCAGCCAGCTGCTTGACCGGCTCGGGCTCACGAGTGAGCGGCAGTGGACCAGGGTCGGCGACTTGTCCGGCGGCGAGCGCAGGCGGCTCCAGCTGCTGCTGATGCTGCTGGCCGAGCCGAACGTGCTCCTGCTGGACGAGCCGACCAACGACCTGGACATCGAGACGCTGACGGAACTTGAGGATCTGATGGATGGCTGGCCCGGCTCGGTCGTCGTCGTCAGCCACGACAGGTACTTCCTCGAGCGGGTCACTGACCACGTGCTGGGGTTGGTCGATGGGCAGCTGGCGTACTTGCCGGGCGGGGTGGATGAGTACCTGAGCCGCCGGGCACAGGCGGCAGACCAGCGCGAGACGGCCGGTCGTCGGGAGGCGGCTGGCCGTCGGGAGGCGGAAGCCGACGGGCGCGCGAGCACGGGATCGGGTGGGGGCCCGACCGCAGCGCAGCAGCGCGCCGGGCAGAAGGAGCTCGTGCGGCTCGAGCGTCAGGTCGCCCGGCTGACGGCGGCGGAGACGCGCCTGGCCACCGAGCTGGCCGACAGTGCTAGCGACTACGAGAAGCTGGTCGCGCTTGGCGCGGAGCTGCGCGCCGTCCAGGCGGAGCGGGCCAGCCTTGAGGAGCGCTGGCTCGAGGTTGCCGAAGAAATCAGCTAGCCGACAGGACGGTCGCCGGCGCTCGGCGGTGTACGGCAGCTACTCGGCCGCCGAGCCAGTGTCGGTCAGGCCGACCGCATCAAATGGCGCGAGCAGGATGCGCAACAGCCCAGCCAGCTCGTTCTGCCGGCCTGGGTCGAGCGCAGCGAGGATGGACCGCTCCTGCGTCAGCAAGTCAGACAAGGCGCCATCGACGGTCCGGCGGCCGTCGTCGGTCAGCTGGACTACGACACCGCGTTTGTCTTGCGGGTCCCGGCTGCGGCTGACCAGGCCCGCAGCGGCCAGCCTGTCGATGCGGTTGGTCATGGTCCCGGACGTGACGAGCGTCGCGCGTAGCAGTGCCCCCGGACTCAGCTGATACGGCGGCCCTTCCCGGCGCAGCGCCGACAGCACATCAAATTCCCAGGTCTCGAGGCCGTGGGCGGCGAAGGCGTCTCGTCGCACCCGATCGAGGTGCCGGGCTAGGCGGGTCACGCGGCTCAGCACTTGCAGGGGCGCCACGTCCAGGTCAGGCCGCTCGGATCGCCAGCGCGCGACGATCTCGTCGACCTCGTCCCGCACTGGCCGGGGCGCAGGTGACATGACCTGATCATATCTCTTGACATCGAGACTTCGGCAGCGATAGAAATAGGAGATATCTTGATGTCAAGAGATCGTCACTCAGGGCATCTCGAGGCCAAGAGAGATGGTGGTCAAATGTGGGATCCCGCCCAGTACCTGAGCTTCGCTGACGAACGCTCACGGCCGTTCTTCGATCTCGCGGGACGCATTGGCGCGACGTCGCCAGGCTCGGTTGTGGATCTGGGCTGCGGCCCTGGTCAGCTCACGGCGTCGCTCGCGGCCAGATGGCCAGACGCGAACGTGCTCGGCCTCGACTCATCGGCCGAGATGATCGCCGCGGCGCAGCGAATCGACGACCGCGGGCTGCCAGGTCGCGGCACGCTCAGCTTCCGGGTCGAAGACGTAGCTGACTGGATATCCGACGGGCCGGTGGACGTGATCATCTCGAACGCTGTCCTCCAGTGGGTGCCGAATCACCTGGAGCTCCTCCCGCGCTGGGTTGCCTGCCTCGCTGACGGAGGGTGGCTCGCGTTCCAGCTGCCAGGGAACTTCGACCAGCCGAGCCATGCGATCCTGCGTGACCTCGCCGGCTCGGATCGCTGGCGCACCGCGCTGGCCGGGGTCGAGCTCAACCGTCAGTCGGGCGATCCAGGCGAGTACCTGGACCTGCTGGCCAGACTTGGCCTGGCCGTGGATGCATGGGAGACGACGTACCAGCACGTGTTGCCCGGACCCGATCCAGTCACTGAGTGGTACAAGGGCACCGGGCTGCGCCCGGTGCTGACGGCGCTGCCGGACGACGAGTCCGCTGAGTTCATCGCGCAGTACCGCGAGCGGGCCCAGGCGGCCTACCCGGCCACGCCGTACGGCACGGTGCTGCCATTCCGGCGAGTGTTCGTTGTTGCGCACAAGGCGTGAGGCGCCACGGTCGAGACGAACTGCCGGACGCGGCTACTTGCCCTGGCGCAGTAGCTCCGTGGCCTCGGCGGAGAGCCGCGGCTTGGGATCGAGCTCACGCATGCCATTCCAGGCCAGGTTCACCAGGTGCGCGGCCATCTCCTCGAGCTTGGGCTTCCGCGCATCGAGCCACCACTGGCCGGCGGACGTTACCATGCCGACCAGCATCTGCGCGTAGACCGGCGCTAGCTTCGGGTCGTAGCCCCTGGCCTTCAGCACGTCGCCGAGTATGTACTCGACCTGACTGGCGATATCGCTGATCAGGCTGGCGAACGTGCCGGAGCCTGAGGTCGGGTTGGAGTCGCGGACCAGGATCCGGAAGCCGTCGGAATTCTCCTGGATATACCGGAGCAGGTGCACCGCGGCCACTTCGAACTTGGCCATGGTGTCCTCACCTTCCAGCAGCCTGGTGGCCATGGTGAGGAACCGCTCGACCTCACGATCCACAACGACCGCGTAGAGGCCTTCCTTGCCGCCGAAGTGCTCGTAGACGACGGGCTTGGACACGCCGGCCTGGGCGGCGATCTCCTCAATGGAGGTGCCGTCCAGGCCGCGCTCGGCGAATAGGCGCCTGCCGATGTCCAGGAGCTGCTCACGACGCTCTTTGCCGGTCATGCGCCGACGGTTATTCGGCGGGGACTGATGTGTCACGTGCCCATCATGGTCGGTTAGGCCCCGATGCGGCTAACTGGTTCCACTTCGGCCCGTCGCGTCATCGAGCCCAGACGGCGGGTGCTGG
>DATHQE010000197.1:0-2565 GCA_035483035.1 Streptosporangiaceae bacterium
GCGCTGCCGACTGTGGACGCCACACCGATCGCGCCCAGCGCGAACGGCAAGGGACCGGCCGCATGAGCACGTTCGACTGGGTCATCCAGCTGGTCTATGTCCTGGCTGCGTCCTGCTTCGTGCTCGGACTGCATCTGATGAACACCCCTGCCACCGCACGCCGCGGGAACCAGGTCTCCACCGGTGGCATGATCACGGCGGTCCTCGCGACGCTGGCGTTCATCATCCACGGCGACGTGATCAGCACGACCGGCTGGCTGGTGCTGATCGCCGGCGCGCTGGTGGGCGGCGCAGCCGGGCTGTACTCGGCCAGGACCGTTCAGATGACGGCGATGCCGCAGCTAGTCAGCATGTTCAACGCGGTCGGCGGCGGCGCGGCGGCGCTGGTCGGCATCCACGATTACATGCAGGCTGGCGCGACGGCGTCGGCGACGACCTCGGTCACCACGCTGCTGGACGTGATCATCGGGGCGGTGACGTTCTCCGGGTCGCTCATCGCGGCCGGCAAGCTGCAAGGCATCATCACGTCTGCGCCGGTCACCTTCCCCGGTGCCAGGATCGTGAACCTCCTGCTGGCAGTCGTCGCCGTGGGCATCGGTGCCTACCTGATCAATTCGCCCAGCATCGGGCTGCTGATCATCGTCATGGTCGCGGCACTGGCGTTCGGCGTCTCGATGGTGATGCCGATCGGCGGCGCGGACATGCCCGTCGTGATCTCGCTGCTGAACGCCTTCACCGGCACTGCCGTGGCCATGGCCGGCTTCGTCATCGGCAACTGGGCGCTCATCATCGCCGGTGCGCTCGTCGGCGCGTCCGGTGGCATCTTGACCAAGCTCATGGCCGACGCGATGAACCGGTCGATCCGCAACATCATCGTCGGCGGTTTCGGCACCGGCGACGCCGTTGCCGCGCTCGCCGGTCCTGGCGGCAGTGTCCAGTCGATCGCTGCTGACGACGCGGCGATCCAGCTCGCCTATGCCTCCAAGGTCATCATCGTGCCCGGCTACGGGCTGGCCGCGGCCCAGGCGCAGCACGAGGTCGCCGCGCTCGCTGACGTGCTGGAGTCACGTGGCGTCGATGTCAGCTACGCGATCCACCCGGTCGCAGGCCGAATGCCGGGACACATGAATGTGCTGCTCGCCGAGGCCAACGTGCCTTACCCGCAGCTCAAGGAGATGGACGAGATCAATCCCGAGTTCGCGCGGGCAGACGTCGCGCTGGTCATCGGCGCGAACGACGTGACGAACCCGGCTGCGCGCAGAGCTGGCACCGCGATCTCCGGAATGCCGATCCTGGACGTCGACCAAGCCAAGAGCATCATCGTGATCAAGCGCTCGATGGGCCACGGTTACGCGGGCATCGACAACGAGCTGTACGTCGACCCGAAGACGAGCATGTATTTCGCCGACGCGAAGAGGGCGCTGACCGAGCTGACGGCTGCTGTTAAGACACTGGTGGGCTAGTCCGCTGGCGGGCGAGCCGCCGGCGAGCTTGCCGTCGGCGGTTCAGCCGCTGGCGGGCTTGGCGCAGGCGGGCTTGGCGCTGGTGCCCTTGGCACCCGGCTCTGGGCTACGGCGCCAGAACCCGGATCGGTCGGCGGCAGTCGCCGCAGGTCGTCTGTCGTCAGCTCGCCGGTCGAGATGAGGAGCGCCGCGAGTTCCTCGAGCGCGCGCGGGCCGCGCAGGCCAGGAACGCCGATCCGAACGTAGCGGTTGCGGATGTTCTCGCAGCGCTTGGACACGGCGTGGGCCTGCAAACCGATCCGCTCGGCGGTGTCTCGCGCGCTCCTTGGTGCCGCTCGGCCGGAATGCCTCCAGGTCAGGTACTCCTCGAACCGCGCCGCGAGGACGAGCCGGTCGACATCGTTAAGCGGAGCACGCAACTTGGTCGACGTGACCGTACGCTCCGGCACGACCTCGACCGCGGCCGCTGCTGCCTGGATCTCGTCGTCCTCGTCGCCGTCGTCCTCGTCGTCCAGGTCAGGAAGCCTTATCCGCAGCGTGTAGCTGTCCAGGATGCCGTCCAGCCGGACCTTGGCGTGCCACTGCTGAAGCGGAAGCGCCATGCCAGGCGGAATATCGGCCCGGAATCCGAGATCGCCGGATAGGTACAGCATCGACGAGGCGCTGGCATTCGCGAGCCACCAGGCGCCGGCGCGCCATTCGAAGCTGCCGGCGTTGCGCGAAACGCCGCGGTCATCGTTCGGCAGTACGGCGTTGCAGGTCTTAGCCCGGCCGAAGGTGAATTGCTCGTCGGGCCGCACGCGCCAGGTGCTGGCCCCAAACATCACGATCAGCAGCACGCCCAGACCTTAGCATCGCGGTCATGGGAAATGCTCCCCACGTGGGGAGGGCTCCCCTTGATGCACGACCCACTCCCGCGCGAGCATCGGTCCATGACATCAGGCGCCATCAGCAACGTCCTGGTCCATCGGCGTGCCGTCGCCGTCCTGGTACTCGCTGCGATCACTCTCGCCACTGTCGTGGCCTGCGTTATCGGCGCGACTGATGCCGCTAACGCCGCGACGCGGCGGCAGGACGGTTTCGGGGCTGCGGCCAGGGTCGC
>DATHQE010000198.1:0-2195 GCA_035483035.1 Streptosporangiaceae bacterium
ACCCCCTGGCCCTGCTCCTCTTCCGGCTGCTGGTACCAGCGCACCTTGTCGCCGACCTGGCTGCGCAGCCGCCACTTCATGGTCTTCGGTGCGGCCTCCAGGTAGCCGCGCAGCGCCTCCAGCCGCGCCTGGACCCGCGACGCCTCGCCCGGGTCCAGAGGGCTGCTCTCCAAGTTGGCCTGCAGCCGCTCGATGCTGCCCACGCAGGTCCGCCACAGGCCCCAGTCCTTGGCGCATAGCGCAGCCACGAACGACGCGTCGAGGTCGGCACCAGGGCCGACCTCGTACTGCACCAGCAGGCTGTACAGGTCGCTCTGGTCATTCGCGGTGGCCTCGACGATCTGCAGCTTGGACAGCAGCAGTTCCTCGGGCGGCACGGTGAGCGGAGCCCGGTCCAGCCGCGCGGTGAGCGGGATCTCGTGACACATGGAGAACTCGCCCACGAACACGTCCAGGTGCCGTTCGTGGGCCGGGTCGATGAACAGCAGCCGGCGGCTGCCGTGCAGCGCGTTGAACATCTGGTCGCCTACGTAGCCGGCCTCCTCCAGGAGCCGGGCCGCGGGCCGGCCGCTGCCGCGCGGCACGGCCACGTCGATGTCCTTGACCCGGCGGGGGAGCCGGGGCTTGCCGTCCGGCGCCAGCAGGTACACCGCGACCCCGCCGAGGGCGCGCAGCAGCAGCCGTTGCTCGGCCGCCGCGGCGATCAGCCGCCTGGCCTCGGCGACAGGATCGGCCAAAGGGCCGACGTCATCCACCGCGTTCATCCGGTCGTCAGCAGGAAGTCCAGGCAGGACCCATCCTGGGCGAGGTCGATCACGGCCCCGCGTAGCACTCCGGAGGAGTAGTCGCTGCCCGGGTTGACGCACAGCGTCCGGCCGATTTTCTGCACGCCCCGCGACTCGTGGATGTGCCCGTGCAGGCCCACCACCGGCTGGTAGCGCTTGATCGCGTCGCGCACCGCGTGGCTGCCGACCGGGATGATGCTGGGCCGTCCGCCGCGGATCACCGGCTTGAGCGTGTCGTCAAGCTCCGGGGCGTCGTCCAGGCCCGACGCGTACGGCGGGCAGTGCAGGTTCAAGATGCACGGCTGACCCGAAGGCACCTGCTCCAGCATCTCCTCGATCTGCTTGCCCAGCTCGTCCTCTGAGCACTCCCGCTCAGTGTTCCACGGCGTGGTCGGCACCACCCCGAGGCTGGCCATGGTGACCGGGCCCAGGTCGCACAGCTCGAGCTCGGGGCACTCGACCCGCGGATGGGCCGCTATCACCGGATCCGCGTCCACCGGGTCGTCGTTGCCCGGTGTGATGATGCACCGCACCGACGGGTCGAGCCGCTCGGCGGCCAGGTCGCACCACCGCTGCATCTGAGCGGCGATCTCGCTGCGGAACAACCGGCCCAGCGCAGCTTCATCGCCCGAGAGACGGGTCAGCTCGCTGGACTCCATCCGGACCGGATAGAGCCCTGCCTTGCCGAGGTCGCCGCTAAGCCGTCCCCACTCCGATTCGGGGACGGTTATCTCCTCACCGCCGACCCGGGCCCGCAGGGAGCCGTTCTCGGTGAGCACCGGGACGATGGCCTTGCCCGCGAAGTCGCCGCCCAAGATGATCACGTCCGCCTCGTAGACCTTCGCCGCGGCCAGGAACTTGCGGAAGCAGACCTCCGAGCCGTGCAGATCGGTGGCGAAGTAGATACGCAGCGCGCGCTTTTTCGAGCCCTTGGCCTTACCCCACATGCGCTACTCCGGGGGAAGTTCGCGCATGGCCATGTCCAGGTCGAGCGAGTTGCGCTGTCTGCGCACCTGCCGGGCGATCAGGTAGATCACCGGTCCGGCGCCGAGCACGATCACCAGCGTGAGGATCGATTCCCAGCTGAACTTGCCGTACACGCTGGAGTGCGCGATCAGCTCGTAGATGGTGAACAGGGCGAGCACCGTGGTGGCCCCGCCGACCAGTGCGACCTTCCGCAGCCAGCTGCGCCGAGCGTCGTCCGGCAGGCCCGGCGTCGGGATCAGGTCGGCCCGGCGCATCGGGAGCGCGGTGGCCGCGACGCCGCCGGCCAGCAGGATCAGCGCGAAGAACAGGCTCTGCAGGGCCACGATGCTGCCCAGGTTGACCAGGCTGGTCAGGAAGCAGAACCCGATGCCGATCACGAGCACGATGCTGATGGCGACGTTCGGCGCGTGGTTGCGATCCGAG
>DATHQE010000199.1:0-3748 GCA_035483035.1 Streptosporangiaceae bacterium
ACGCCGGGGTCGACCACGGCCACGTGGACCGCGGGCGGGAGATAGCCAACCGTCTGCGCTAGCACGGCCGCCCCCCGCCGGACATCACCTGGCTGCACCAGGTGGGTGATGTCGATGATGCGCGCGGATGGAGCGATCCTGGCCGCAGCGCCGTGGCAGGCCGCGACGAAGCCATCCTCCAGCCCGTAGTCGGTCAGGAAGCTCATGCAGTTATAGACGGTCACGACCTGTGAGCGTACGTCGCCATCGGCTCCGCGCAAAGAGGACCAGCGGGAAGGCCTGGTAGCAAAGTCACTGCCTAAGATGGCTTCAAGGCGCGGGGTTGCCGGGAGGCAGGGTGGCTGGATTGTCCGAGCGCGATATGCGCATCCTGGCCTTCGAGCGGAGCTGGTGGCGGCTGGCGGGCGCCAAAGAACGCGACATCCTGGAGGTATTTGGCGTGCCGGTGACCAGGTACTACCAGCTGCTCAACCAGCTCATCGACCGACCTGAGGCGGCCGAGTTCGACCCGGTGCTGGTCGCGAGGCTGCGCAGGCAGCGCAGCAGGCGGCAGCGGATGCGCTCGGCCCGGCCTGACTAGCCCCGGCCTGACTAGCCCCGGCCTGACTAGCAGAGCCGGACTGACCAGAAGGGGATGCCGAGCTCATGGTGACGCGGGGGGACACGCCGGACGCCGCGCCTGGCGTACCGGAGCCACGGACGGCCGCGGGGCGCGCCGGCCTCGCCGCGCTGCTTGCCGACCCGGCGCGTGCCCTCATCGCGCTGGACTTTGACGGCACGCTCGCACCAATCGTCGCCGATCCCACACAGGCCAGGGCCACCGCGACCGCGGTCGCGGCGCTGCATCAGCTCGCCGGGCTTGCTGGCACGGTCGCGATCATTACCGGCAGGCCGGCTGCCGACGCTGCCGCGTTTGCTGGCGTTGCTGCGGTCCCGCAGGTGATCGTCCTTGGTCATTACGGAATGCAGAGATGGGAACGGGGTCGGCTCTCCAGCCCGGCCGCTCCGCCAGGGCTGGCGGTGGCCCGTGCTGACCTTCCGGCGGTGCTGGCGTCCGCCGGGGCGGACCCTGGCACCTGGATCGAGGACAAGGGCGAGGCCCTCGCGGTGCATACCCGTCGCGCCGCGCAGCCGCAGCCCGAACTCGACCGGCTCCGTGGTCCGCTGACGGAGCTGGCCGGCCGCACCGGGCTGGCCGTGGAGCCCGGCCGGCTCGTGCTCGAGCTCCGGCCGCCCGGCGCCGACAAGGGACAAGCCCTCCTCGACCTGGCGGCCGAGCGGTCTCCGGCCGCCGTGCTCTTCTGCGGCGACGACCTCGGCGACCTGCCTGCGTTCCAGGCAGGGCGTCAACTGCGCGCCGATGGCACGCCCGGGCTGCTGGTGGCGAGCGGGTCGGCGGAGACTCCTGAGCCGATCATGGCTGACGCCGACCTCGTGGTGAGCGGACCGATCGGGGTAGCCGAGCTGCTCGCCGGCCTCGCCGGCGCGTTCGCCGCGCAACAGGACGGAGCTGGCTAGGCCCGGCCGGCCGGTCGGGCCTGCCGCCTGCTAGCTCACTGCTATCCGGTCCAGCGCGCATAGCTGGTCGGCCAGCCACCGGCTCGGCGGCATCGACATGGCCGCGGCAGCGAGCGCCTCGCTGCGGCGCGTCCGCTCCGCGTCGTCCATCGTCAGCGCCGCGTGCAGCGCGTCAGCGGTCTGCGTCACGTCGTAAGGATTCACCATGAGCGCGTACTCGCCGAGCTCAGCCGCGGCGCCGGCCTCGGTGGACAACACGAGCGCGCAGCCGCGGTCCGACAGGACCGGCCCTTCCTTCGCGACGAGGTTCATCCCGTCTCGGATCGGGTTCACCAGCAGAACGTCAGCGAGTCGGCAGGCGGCCAGGGACCGCGCGTAGTCGTCGTTGACTTCGAGCATCAGGGGATTCCAGCCCGGCTCGGCAAACTCATCCTCGATTTGCCGGCCAAGCCGCTGCACCGTGGCGGCGTACTCGCGGTACTCGGGCAGGTCGTGCCGGGACGGGTAGGCAGAGGCCAGGTGCACGACCCGGCCTCGCCACTGCGGGCGGCTCCGCAGCAACTCGCGGTAGGCCTCCAGCCCTCGCACGATGTTCTTGGACAGCTCTGTCCGGTCGACCCGGACGATCAGCTTGCGGCCGCCCGCAGCGTCCATCAGTACCGCCCGCCTGGTCAGCACGTCCCGCTGGCTGGCGCGGTCACGCAACTGCCCGGCATCCACGCCCAGCGGGTGGACGCCGATGCTGGTGACATGTCCGCGATAGGCGACGTGGCTGCGGCTCGCGTCGACCTCCGCGCCGAGGAACGCCGCGCAGCAGTCGGCAAACGCGTCGGCCCAGCGCCGGCACAGGAAGCCGGCGTGATCGGCGCCGAGAATGCCGGCCAGTACCTCACGGCCGACGTCGTCGGGCAGCATCCGGTAGTAGTCCGGTGGCGCCCACGGGGTGTGTGAAAAGTGGGCGATCCGCACGCCTGGCGCACGCTCGGCCAGCAGGCCTGGCGCCAGGCACAGGTGGTAGTCCTGGATGACGGCGCGGACCGGCTCGCGATCAGCCCGTTCGCCATTCGCGGCTGCGCTCGCGAGCGCCGCCGCGAACATCTCGTTATAGGTACGGAATGCCTCCCAGTCACGCGCGAAGCTTGGCCCGAAGCTCGGCCGGTTAGGCGTGTCGTAGAGCATGTGATGCACGAACCACAATGTGGAGTTCGCGACCGCGTTATAGGCGCGGTAGAAGATCGGTTCCGGGATGTCCAGCATGCGCACGGCTGCGCCGGCCCCGGCATCGGCCGGGTCGAGCAGGCCATCGGGCGCAAGGCGCGCCGCCGCGCGGTCGTCATCGCTCAGCGCCGCGCAAACCCACAGCATGTCGCCCTCGTCGGCCACCGCGGACAAGCCGGACACCATGCCGCCGCCGCCGCGCTTGGCCGACAAGCGGCCATCGTCGCCTCGCGTGAACGAGACCGGCCCCCTGTTGGACGCGATGAGTACTGGCCCGTCGCCTTGCGCTTCGCCCATGTACTGCGAGCCTAATCTGGTCGCGGTCAGATGCCAGGGGTCGACCCACCGCCTCGATGCTGCCTGGGACTGGGTGTCAGCGCTCAGCGGGATGCGGCCAGGGCCGCGGCCGAGCACTTCCGGCTGCCGGGGGAGCCAGTCCTGCACCCAGGGTCAACCAGGATTGGAGACGGGAGTCTTAACGTGGCTCTGAGAGCCGTGGGGCCGGGGGGATGCTGGTGCTTGTCCCCTGACTGGCAGCGTGTTCGCAGCGGCGCACGGGGAGAGCATGATCACGACGTGAACCGGAGCGGACGCGGATCTCATCTTTCGGCTGGCCGGAGACTGGAAGGGGTAGCTGACTAAGCGGTGACCTGCTCGCTGGCTAAGGCAGCCGCGATCGCGCATCCGGGACGGTGTCCCGCCCGAAGCGGAGAGCCTGAGCACTCGGGACAGCACCCCCTCGACTTGAAGGGGGTGAGACCTGCCCACTGGTGCTTTTCCAGCAGACGTCGCAGCTCAGCGTTCTCAGATCGCAGCGAAACCTCTGCATCGCTCATGACGCCTTCATCCTGGTCCGGTCGGTGCGGAACCCACGGCGTCACCTAGGACGCCACGGTTCGGCCGTGACACCCGGCATCTATATTCTGCCTGGCCACTAGTAGAGAATCCACACTTGTTCGTGACCGAATGACGACCAGCTCACCGGGATTAGCTAGCGGGCCGCTCGGGAGGC
>DATHQE010000200.1:0-7352 GCA_035483035.1 Streptosporangiaceae bacterium
GGGAGTCCTCGCCGCCACAGGGCCGCTGTCCAGCCGGACGGACGGCTCGGACCTCAGCGTCTTTGTCGGGCTGCTGGCTGGCGGCGCTGTCTACTACCTCCTCGCCGGACGCCAGGTCCGCGGTGAAGGCCGGGCGGGCACGCTGAGTTAGGGTTCAGCAGCGTGAGCGAATTGCGTGTCGCTGTCGGCCCTAGCCGTGTCGAGTCCGTGGAAAGGGCCATCCGCGAGGGCGGCGGTCAGCCTGTCAACGCGGACGAGCCTGCGGTCGGCCTGGTCTGGCTGGCACCGGACGATAGCGATGGCCTCCGCCGCGCGATCGGCGCGACCGGCGCCACGTGGGTGCAGCTGTCCTCGGCCGGAGTCGAGGCCACCGCGGCGGCTGGCCTGCTGAGTCCGGAGCGGACGTGGACGTGCGCCAAGGGTGCGTTCGCCGAGCCGGTCGCCGAGCACGCCCTGACGCTCGCGCTGGCGGGCCTGCGGATGCTGCCCGAGCGGATCGACGCGCGCTCGTGGGGTCCGCCAGGCGGGACGTCCCTCTATGACCAGCATGTGACGATCCTCGGCGGTGGCGGGATCGCCGCGAGTCTGCTCCAGCTCCTGGCGCCCTTCCGGGTGGCGGCTACCGTGGTGCGCCGCACCCCGGAACCCGTGCCGGGCGCGGCTCGGACCGTCCCGACCAGCGGGCTCACCGACGCGCTGGCGGACGCGCTGGTCGTCTTTCTGGCGCTCGCGCTGACACCGGAGACCGATCGCCTCATCGGGGCACCGCAGCTCGCCGCCATGCGACGTGACAGCTGGCTGGTCAACGTCGGCCGCGGCAGGCTCGTCGACACCGACGCGCTCGTCGCCGCGCTGGATAGCCGCACCATCGCCGGCGCGGCCCTCGATGTGACCGATCCAGAGCCGCTGCCCGACGGCCATCCGCTGTGGGCGCAGCCGCGGTGCATCATCACGCCGCATACCGCCGACACGCCGGAGATGGTCGCCCGGCCGCTGGCGCGGCGGATCCAGGACAACGTGACCAGGTTTGCCGCCGGTCAGCCGCTCGTCGGCGTGATCGACCCAAGCGCCGGCTACTAGGCCCGGCGCTCGCGGCGTGGCAGGCTCGCGAGGTACGCAGCGCCGCGGGGCGAGAGCCGGTAGCCGACGTCAAGGCTGATGGTCAGGCCGAGCGCTTTGAGGCGGCGGACGTGGAGCTTGAAATCGAACCGCTCCCAGTCGAGTGTCTCGGCGAGATACACCGACGAGACGGCCGGGCGTGCGGCGATCTCCGCTAGAACGGCGGCGGTCCAGGGGCCGCGCTTACTGGCGGCATCCATTCGGGCTAGGCGGCCGGCGATGGCCGCGGTTTCCGCGTCGGTCAGCGCCGCCGTAGCGGCCAGCTCGTCGCGCGGATCCGGGCCGTCCAGCGCGCGGAACCGGACGCAGTAGAGCGGCAGCGCAGGGTCGCCGCGCAGGTCCGCCCGCGCCGTCTCGACGTCGGGGAAGCCGGCCGCCCGCGCCAGTTCTGGCGTGATGTCGCCCGGCGCGATGACGTCGACGGCCTCGGCCAGCACCATGCCCTGGCCGGTACGGTACTGGTGGCCAGCGACCACCTGACTGCGGCGCCATCGGCGGAAAGCCACCGTGATGCTGCCGTCGTGAAGGCCCTTGCGCAGGCGCGCCTCGAACTGCACGCAGCGACTGTACGGCTTATTGTCCGCCGAGACGAGCGCACGCGATCATCGACAGCTCGATCGGCCCAATCGGTATTCGGCGGGCCCGGGGGGACAATGAAGGTATGAGCGAGGCTGTGAGCACGGCAGAAGCAGCCGGGACAGTCGTCAACGAGCAAGCGTGGCGCCCTCCGGTGGCCGCCCTGCACGGGTTTGTCGACTCCTACGTCGGTTTCCGGCAGGCGGGCGTGGAGCCTGCGCGACACCGGGGCCTGCCGTCGCCGTCACTTACGCTCATCTTCACGCTCGACGACCCCCTGGTCCTGAGCGCTCATCCCGATCCTGCTCAGCCAGCCGGGATCTACGAGACCATCGTGGGCGGCCTGCACACCAGGCACGCGATCATCACTCACGATGGGCGCCAGTCTGGCATTCAGCTAGGCCTGAGCCCGCTTGGCGCGAAGGCTCTGCTTGGCGTGCCGGCGGGCGAACTGGCCGAGCGCGACCTGCATGCCGATGACGTCCTCGGCCCGCTGGCGAACGAGATCCAGGACAGGCTGCGGCGTGCGAGCGACTGGAATGAGCGCTTCGCGATCCTCGATGCGGCACTGCTCGCGCAGCTGAGTCGGGCCGACCGGGCCTGTGTCGTCGCCGCCGAGGTCAGCTATGCCTGGCGGCAGCTGTTGTGCACGGGCGGCACGGCTTCGGTGCGCGCGCTTGCCGCCGAGACCGGCTGGAGCGACCGGCATCTGCGGGCCCGGTTCCGGGCGGAGACGGGTCTGGCACCGAAGGCGGCGGCCCGCGTCATCAGGTTCAACCGGGCCAGGCGTGGGCTCCAGCTCCGGGCCGCGACGGGCGCGTCGCTTGGCCTCGCCGACCTCGCGGCGTCCTGCGGCTACTTCGATCAGGCACACCTGGACCGGGAGTTCGGCCTGATCGCGGGCTGCTCGCCGACGAGATGGCTGGCCGAGGAGTTCCGAAACTTCCAAGCCACTGCAGCGTAGGCGCTGCAAAGCTGGCTGCATGGACAGTAAAACTCCGGCTCCCCAGGTATGGCCCACGCTGTGGGCACGCGACGCCCGCGCCCTGATCCGCTTCCTAGTCGACGCATTCGGATTCGAGGAGACCGTTGTCTACGGTGATGGGGACAATGTCCACCATGCCGAGCTGTCGTGGCCACCCGGCGGCGGCATCATGCTCGGCTCGGCCCGTGACTCTGGCACCGACGACGCCTGGTCGGTTGCGCCGGGTGGCTTCACCGCGTACGTCGTCACCGATCAGCCAGACGCCCTGTTCGCTCGCGCGACAGCGGCCGGCGCCGATGTCCTCGCTGCGCTGCACGAGACCGATTACGGCTCGCGCGACTTCGCCGTCCGCGACCCGGAAGGCAACCTCTGGTCATTCGGTACCTACCGCGGCGCCCCCCCGCAGCTAGCGCGGTGGGCTGACTACCGGGTCGACACCCGGCGTCGCGCTATCATCGCGGATTACGACATAGGCGGTGATCACAGGCGCGATGACGGCGAGCGAGGCGAGCTACGACTTCATCATCGTCGGCGGCGGTTCGGCTGGCTGTGCGCTGGCGAACCGGCTTTCGGCTGACCCGGCCCGCCGCGTGCTCGTGCTGGAAGCCGGGCGGCCCGACTACAAGTGGGACGTCTTCATCCACATGCCGGCGGCGCTGACGTTCCCCATCGGCAGCCGGTTCTACGACTGGCAGTACGAGTCGGAGCCCGAGCCGAACATGAACGGCCGCCGCATCTACCACGCCAGGGGCAAGGTACTCGGCGGCTCGAGCAGCATCAACGGCATGATCTTCCAGCGCGGTAACCCGCTCGATTACGCCCGCTGGGCGGCCGATTCCGGCATGAGCAGCTGGGACTACGCCCACTGCCTGCCGTACTTCAAGCGGATGGAAACCTGCCTCGCGGGTGCCGACGAGTTCCGCGGCGGCGACGGTCCGCTCGTGCTGGAACGAGGTCCGGTCACCAACCCGCTGTTCACAGCCTTCTTCGACGCCGTACAGCAAGCCGGCTACCAGCTGACTGATGACGTCAACGGCTACCGGCAGGAGGGCTTCGCGCCGTTCGACCGCAATCTGCACCGCGGCCGACGGCTCAGCGCCGCCCGTGCTTACCTGCACCCGGTCCGGCACCGGCAGAACCTCACGGTGCTCACTCGCGCGTTCGTCACCAGGATCCAGTTCGACGGCAGCCAGGCGACCGGTGTCGAGTACTGGCGCGGCGGCCAGCAGCACAAGGCGCGGGCCGGCGAGATCATTCTGTGCGGTGGCGCGATCAACAGCCCGCAACTGCTCCAGGTCTCCGGTATCGGCAGACCGGACGTCCTCGAGCAGGCTGGCGTGCAAGTGCGACACGACCTGCCGGGGGTTGGCGAGAACCTCCAGGACCATCTCGAGGTCTACGTCCAGTACGGCTGCAAGCAGCCGGTGTCGGTCGCCCCGGCGCTGAAGTGGCGTAACCGGCCGGCGGTCGGCGCCCGCTGGCTGTTCCTGCGCAGCGGGCCCGGCGCGACCAACCACTTCGAGGGAGGCGGCTTCGCCTGCAGCAATGACGATGTCGCTTATCCGAATCTCATGTTTCACTTCCTGCCGATCGCTGTCCGCTACGACGGCTCCGCGCCAGCCGGCGGTCACGGCTACCAGGTGCACATCGGCCCTATGAACTCCGACGCCCGCGGCAGCGTCCGGATCACCTCGGCCGATCCGGCCGCTAAGCCAGCGCTGCGTTTCAACTACCTGTCGACCGATCAGGATCGGCGCGAGTGGGTGGAGGCGATCGGCGTCGCTCGGACGATCCTCGGCCAGCCCGCCATGGACCCGTACAACGCCGGTGAGCTGTCCCCTGGTCCAGGCGTGCAGACGCCCGAGGAGATCCTGGACTGGGTCCGGCGGGATGGCGAGACCGCGCTGCATCCCTCGTGCACGTGCGCGATGGGCACCGGCCCGATGTCGGTGGTCGACCCGGACACCATGCGGGTGCACGGGCTCGACGGCTTGCGGGTCGTCGACGCCTCGGTCATGCCGTACGTCACCAACGGCAACATCTACGCGCCAGTGATGATGATCGCGGAGAAGTCGGCTGACGTGATCCTCGGCAACACCCCGTTGGCGCCCGTCGCTGCCGAGTTCTACTCGCGCGCGCCCGCGATCGAAGACGCTGGATAATCGCTTCGTGAAGCACGGGATCTACCTGCCGCCATTCGCGGACTTCGCCGACGTGCGCCGGACCGCCGGACTAGCCGCCACGGCTGAGCGGGCCGGCTGGGACGGCTTCTTTATCTGGGATCACATGTATGGGCCCCCAGGCATGGCCGTAGCTGAGGCCTGGACGACGCTGGCGGCGATCTCGCTGTCGACGTCGAGTATCCGGATCGGCGCGCTCGTTACTCCGCTCGCACGCCGGCGCCCCTGGGTGCTGGCCCGGCAGATCGCCACCCTCGATCAGCTGTCCGGCGGCCGCCTCGTCGCCGGTATCGGCCTCGGCGACGACGGCTGGCGTGAGTTCAGCGCGTTTGGCGAGGAGACGTCGCCGTCCGCACGCGGCGAAGTTCTCGACGAGTCACTCAGGCTCCTGACTCAGTTCCTGGCCGGGGACACGGTCAGTTACCGCGGGGTGCGGTACGTCATCGACGCCGAGCCGTTGCTGCCACGGCCAGTCCAGGACCCCGTGCCGATCTGGGCCGCGGTCCGGTGGCCGCACAAGAGGCCTCTCGTCCGGGCCTCACGGCTGCAGGGCTGCTTCCCGATCTTTCCGGCCGGCGCCGACCTCCCGGCGCCGCCTCCGATCGCGGATCTGACCGCGCTCCGGGCAGCGCTGACTGACCTCGGCGCACCCCGTTCCCTTGATGTGGTGGTTCGTTGCTCGTTGCACCGGCTGGATCCGGCGGCGCGCGCGGACGTCGTGGCGCAGCTAGGCGAGGCCGGCGTGACCTGGCTGCTCGAGGGCTTCGGTGTCGGGCAGGGCGCCGGCGAGGTTACCGACTACGTGGCTGCGGGACCGCCTCGTGACTGAGCTCGCGTTCGATCCGCGCGACCCGCTCGGCCTGCGTGCCGACGCTCCGATGCTGGCCGCCTGGCTGGATTTCACCCGCCAGGCCGGGGCCGGTGAGCTGCTGCCGATGAGCGTGCCGGGCCATAAGCAGCGGCAGGACCTGGTCGGTGCCGTCGTCGCGGGCGACGCGCCGTTCTACGGCGGGCTCGACACCATCAAGAATGCCGACAACCTGCGCGTGGAGTCCGAGGGACGGGCCGCCCGGCTGTGGGGCGCCGACTGGTGCCGCTTCTCGGTGGCCGGCTCGACGCACGGCAACCAGGCGCTGGCGCTCGCGGTCGGCCAGCCGGGCCGGGAAGTGATCATCAACCGCACGCTGCACAGGTCGCTGCTGCTCGGACTGGTCCTCGCCGGCCTGCGGCCGGTCTGGGTGCGGCCGGACATCAATCCTTCGTCCGGCCTGCCGGCCGGTGTCGCTGTGCAGACCGTGCGGGACGCCCTGGCGGCGCATCCGGACGCGTGCGCGGTGTTCCTCGGCGACCCGACCTACGTCGGGACGATCAGCGACCTCGCCGGGCACGCCGCGGCAGCGCACGAGGCGGGCGTGCCGCTGATCGTGGACGCGGCCTGGGCGGCGCATCTGGGCTTTCACCCGGAGCTCCCGCCGCACGCGATCGCGGCCGGCGCAGACGCGATGGTGACCAGTGCGCACAAGGCGCTGCCCGCCTACACACAGGGTGCGCTAGTGCTGGCCAGGACAGACCGACTGGATCCGGCGCGGCTGGACCGGGCGTTCGAGGCTACGCACACTACGAGCCCTACCGGGTCGATCATGGCGAGCATCGATGCGGCCCGCGCGCTGCTGGCGGCTGATGGCGAGCGGCTGTGCGGCCGCCTGATCCGAGGCGTCACGGCCGCTCGCAAGCGTCTGCTCGAGGTGCCAGGAGTCGGTGTGCTGGACGGGCCGGGGGTCGAGCCGACCAAGCTGGTGGTACTGCTCGCCGGGACGGGAGCGCATGGCAACAAGGTAGAGGCGGACATCATCGCGGCGGGCATGCCGGTGGAGATGGCTGACCGCGACACGGTGGTGCCAATCCCGACGATCGCGGACAACGAGGACCAGATCGCCAGGTTCACCGAGGTCCTGGTTGAGGCGATCGAGCGGCATCGCGGCGTGCCGCGGCAGCTGACGGTCGCCGCGTCGTGGACGGTCGAGCCGGAGGCGGTGCTCGCGCCGCGGGAGGCGTTCTTCGCGCCGAACGAGGCCGTGCCGGCGGCCGCGGCGATCGGGCGGGTCAGCGCGGAGCTGATCGCGCCATACCCGCCTGGCGTGCCCGTGCTGGCGCCTGGCGAGCTGATCACTGCGGCTGCGCTGGACGCCTTGCGCGAGGTCGCCGCCGATGGCGGCCGGATCGCCTACGCGGCGGACCCGAGCTTGCAGACGTTCCAGGTCATCGCCCGCTGAGTCGCGGCCATTGACGGGCCCGCCGCCGAGAGTCGGTTTGATCCGGTTCATGGCGAGTACTGACTGTTATACAGCGATCACAAAGTGTCATGACCAGGGCTCGGAAGGGTATGGGTCTGCCAGGGGGTGACCGTCACATGTCAGGATCTCAGCTGGGCGTCATCGTCATGCCGATCGTCATCGCGATTTGCCTGGTGTTCTGGATTTCGCTGGTCTATT
>DATHQE010000201.1:0-1664 GCA_035483035.1 Streptosporangiaceae bacterium
AGTTCGATAGCTTGCCTGCTGCGTTCGGCCGCCCGTGGATACGACCGGAACATCTCGACCGGCGCCAGGTGTGCCAGGCCAGTGAACTCCAGAAACGGCCGCCCGATCCGGCGCGCCAGCGCGACGCCTCGCTCCAGGTGCCGCTCTGCCTCCTGGAACCGGCCTGTCCAGACCTCGGTGATGCCAAGGCCGATCAGCGCGAGCGCGCGCAGGTCCTGGCCCAGGCCGGGCTGCGTCGTGTCCGGGGCCTCGGCCAGGACCTCCAGCCGCCGGACCTCATCGGCCACCGTCGGCAGATCGCCGCGCTGGCGGACTACCAGCAGCCGGACGATGCCAAGCAGCAGCTGCGCCTGGACACCCCGGGCGTCCGGCGCCGAGGCCGTTCCGCGCTCTGCCAGGCCCAGGTACCGCTCGGCCGCCTCCAGCGACCCGTACGCCAGCTCATCCGCCGCAGCTACCGCCGCGAGCCCGGCATCGACCGCGCGGACACTAGGCGGGAATCCGGCGAGCAGCTCGTGGGTGGTGGCGGCCTGCCCGTCCAGGTGCAGACCGGGCCAGTGATCGGCGAGCAGCCCGGCGGCCAGGCCCCAGTCCCCGGCGGCCTGAGCGTGCCGGATCGCCTCCACCGAGTACCCGTGTTCCGCGAGCCAGTCTGCGGCTGTCCGGTGCAGCGCGGCGACCTCATCTGAGGCGGCACGGCGCAGCTCCAGCTGGAGCAGCCCGGCGAACATCTGGTGGTAGCGGAACCAGGACCGCGACCCGTCCAGCGAGACCACGAACGCGTTCGCTTGCTCCAGGTCCTGCAGGACCCGCTCCCCGCCCTTATCTTCGGTCAGCAGGTCGGCTAGTTCCCCGTTCACCCGCTCCAGTATGGAGGTGCGCAGCAGCAGCCGCCTGACCTCTTCGGACTGCCGGTCCAGCACCTCGGCCAGCAGGTACTCGGCTACCGTCCGATCGGTGCCGGAGAATCCGGCCGCGAACCGCGCCGGATCCGGGTGCCCGGCCAGCGACAGCGCAGCTAGCCGCAGCCCCGCCGCCCACCCCTCCGTCCGCTCCTGCAAGCTCACCAGAGCCTCATCGGGCAGCTGCACTCCCGCCGCCGCGAACAATTCTCGCGTCTCCGCCACGGTGAACCGCAGATTAGGCTCACGGATCTCGGTCAGCTCGCCCTCCAGCCGCACCCGGTGCAGCCCCAGCCGCACATCATGCCGGGTGGCCAGCACGAACCGCAGCCCCGGCGGCGCCCGCATCATCAGCAGCTCCAGCTGCCGCAACGCGTCCGGGCCTAGCTCGTGCACGTCGTCGATAACCAGCCAGATCCGGTCCGCCAGCGGCGCCAGGTCCGTCAGCAGCCGCTCCACGATCGCCCAGCTGTCCAGGTCCGGTGCCGCCGTCAGCGCCCGCACCAGCGCCGCCCCCGGGGCCGTCTCGCGCAGCGCGCCGAGCACCGACAGCCAGAACCGCTGCGGATCCCGCTCCTCGCTATCCACCGGTACCCACGCGGCGTGCCGGGCCAGGCCAGCCTCGGCGATCCAGGACCGCAGTAGCACGGTCTTCCCGCTCCCGGCCGGCGCCGATATCTGAACGACGCGTTCCGCTTCGGCCAGCCGCCCGAACAGCGCGCAGCGAGACACGGCTCCTCCTCTGATGGGAGGAGCGGCCCG
>DATHQE010000202.1:0-6591 GCA_035483035.1 Streptosporangiaceae bacterium
ACCCGGTCCGGCCGAGATGTTAAGAAGACCGCCGGCGAGGTCCTGTATCCCAGAGGAGGCAGCGGTGACGAGACTTGCCGCCGAGGTGGTCGAGTCATCGCAGGAGCCGCGCCGCCGCGGGCTCGCCCGGGCCTGGAGCGCCCCGGCGATCACGATGTACTGCTACCTCGCCGGCGCCATTTACCTCACCGCGCAGGTCTGGGTCAATCCGGCTGGCCTCAGCCAGACCGGCGACACAGAGGACATCGACCAGGCGACGTGGTTCGTTCGCTACACCGCCACCGCCGTCTCGCACTTCCGGCTCCCGGCGCTCGAGACGATCGCGATGAACGCGCCGCACGGCGTCAACCTGATGTGGAATACATCACTGCTGCTGCCGGGGATCGTCATAGCGCCCGTCACTCTGCTGTTCGGCCCGCAGGTCGCCCTGACCACGCTGCTGACCATCGCGTTCGCCGGCTCTGCGGCCGCCATGTATTACGTCCTGCGCCGCTGGCACGCAAGCCCGCTCGCGGCCGCGCTCGGCGGTGGCCTTTACGGGTTCTCGCCGGCCCTGGTGAACTCCGGGATCGGCCACTACTCGCTCGTCCTCGCCATGCTGCTGCCGCTGATCATCGACCGCGTCTTGCGCATGGTCACCGGCCAGGGCAGCCCGGTACGCAACGGCCTGTGGCTCGGGCTGCTCGTCGCGGCCCAGCTGTTCATCAGCGAGGAGTCGCTTGTCGACGCCGTCATCGCCACGATCGTGCTGCTGGCGGTCCTCGCGCTGTCGAGGCCACGAGAAGTGCTGGGGCGCGTCCGGCCACTGCTGGCTGGCCTCGGTACGGCGGCTGCGGTGGCCCTCGTGCTGGGCGCCAGGAGCCTGTGGGTCCAGTTCCACGGCGTGTCCTCCCACGCAGCCGCGGCCGTGATCATCAACTATCACAACCAGCTCACGAACCTCGGCACCTTGCCTGATGCCTTCGTGAATCCAGCGAGCTCGGTGCTGCTGCACACCCACCGCACGGGCGTCATCGCCAACAACTACCCGCAGCCGCTGGCCGAGTATCTCGCCTATCTCGGCATCCCGATGATCATCCTGCTGCTGGTCGCAATCGTCTATTTCTGGCGGCAGCTACCAATCCGGGTCGCGGGAATCACGTGCCTCGTGCTCGAGTGGCTCGGGATGGGGTCCAAGCCCTTCCAGCCGAACCAGGTCAGCCTGCCGTCCTTCTTGCTGCCCTGGCACTTCCTCGAGGACCTGCCAGTGATCGCCGGTATGGTCCCGGACCGCCTCTGCATCCTTGCCGACGCCGCGCTCGCCGTCGTCCTCGCCTTCGCGCTCGACCGGGCTCGAAGCGGGCAGGTCGCCCCGTTCAAGAACTGGCGCCACGGCGCCGGCATCGCGACTGGGCTAGCCGTCTTCGCGCTGCTGCCGCTTGTCCCCGCGCCGTATGCCACCGCTAGTGTCGAGCCGCTGCCAGCAGGGTGGCAGGCGACATTCACTGCACTGCACGTTTCACCGCAGGACCGGGTGCTGGTGGCGCCGTTCCCGTGGGCGGCGACCACGCAGGTGCTGCGCTGGCAGGCGCAGACCGGCGAGCCTGCCACCATGGTGGGCGGGGACTTCATCGCCCCTGACCAGCCAGGCCGCCTGGGCCGGGCGGGCCGGTCGGCCATGACCCCAACCGCTTATTACATCGATGACCTCTACGCCGACCAGGTCGACCCGACGCCGCCAACCGCCGCCCAGATCCGCGCCGACGTGGCCACGTGGAAGCCTGCCGCGGTCGTGGCCGTGACGACGCCGAGCAGCCCGCTAGGCAGGTTCCTGGTCAAGCTGTTCGGCCCTCCGACGACGAGGATTGGCCAGATGCTCGGCTGGCGGCTGGCCAGTCACTGACTGCCCTGGTCGGCGACAGTCCGGTCGCCCTCGGGCGCGAGACAGCTTGTCACGATCTTCGCGCAGAGAAGTAGGCCAAGATAGGCGGCCAGTGCCACGTAGGCATACGTCGCCACGCCCAGGGCAGCGGCCAGGCCGGCGAACAGAAGGCGGCCCTCCCAGCCCAGCCAGGTGCCGCGCTCGGCCGGATCGCCGTCCGGATCCCGCGGTCTAGCCAGCTGGACCGGACGATCAGGCCAGGCAATGTCGGTGTAGCGAAGCAGCAATACGGCGATCAGTGCGTAGATCAGCGGGCCCGGCACGCGAGCCGCCAGGCCGATGGCCGTGAGATACAGGCACTGCGCCCCGAGCAGGAGCACAGGAGCAAGCCAATCGAATCGCCCTGCGTGCGGATGCGCCGAGCCGGGTGCGGCCAGCAGCATGACGACGGCCGGGCCGATCATCAGCGCTCCGGGCAGCCCGTGCAGACCGAGGAACGCAAGCCCGGCTATCGCTGCCAGGCCGAGGATCGCGGGCGGCAACGGCATCAGGTTCCCCTGCACAAGCAACCCAAGCGCGCGTGCCAGCGCGCCGTCGTCACGCAGCCGCACGAGCTTTGACTGGGCGGCTACTCGCCCCACCTGGCCACGGCGCCCGGCACGGGCCGTCACGCCCGCCGCCACCCGGCCAGCGATCCCGTAGCCGATCGAGACGATTGCCCAGTCCACCAAGGCGATCAGGGCCGCCCGTGCGCCCCAGACCGGCGCCACAATGCCGACCAGCAGGAATCGGCCGCCCAGAGGCATCGTCAGCAGGGCTTCGATGACTCGGCGGACGGCACTGTCAGAAGGCTCGCTGAAGCCAGGTGGCGTCGAGCACACCGTCATCAGGTTCCGGACGGCGACGAGGCTCAGCACGGCGATGGCAAGTGTCCAGACGTCGCTCCACCGGTCAGCAACCGCGCCGAGGGCAAGTCCTGCGTAAACGACGCACTCAGCGACTGCCCTGCCGAGTGCTGCGAGCCACGTCACTGGTCCGGCCCGGCGGCGATCTGCAGTGTTCCCGTCGCGGCGCACGGCGTGACCCAAGTCGGAACCGGCCGCGGTCGTGGCGGCTGCGCCACCAGTGCCCTGACCTGGCTCGGCCTCCTCGCCGGCGGCCAGAACGCCGCGTGCCTGACCTTGACCGGCCTGCTGCACAAGCCACTGCCCGGCCCGGAGGATCAGGTAGCCGATCCACAGCGCGGCGACTCCGCGCACGTTATCGGCCCTAGTGCCCGCGGAGAACCAGGCGGCCGCGCAGACAGCGAGTGCCACGCCAATACCGCACGCTGAAGTGAGGCCGAGATAGCGCTCCTCAGCCCAGCTAAGTGCGATCCGCCCTGCGTCGGCCAGAAACGTCGCCCCCGCCACCTGACCGGCATCAGCGGACTGACCGGCAGCCGAAGACTGGGCGCGACCAAAGAACGAGCCAATGGGGATGACCCGGCCCGACAGTACCTCGGCGACTTCTGTGTCGCTTAGTTCCACCTCGGGCGCCGGGTCTGCGGCGGCCTGGTCGTCGCTGGTGAACGCCTCGGCAATGGCGCGGTCCAGAACGTTGGTGTCGGGACCATCATCTGCTCCGCCACTAGGGCCTGGCCCGGCGTCACCCAGATCTCCGCGGTCCTTCACCCAGTCCGCTGGTACCTCGACATCAGGAACCTCTATCGGGCCCGGCCGCAGGTTCCCCGGCAGCCCGGGCAGCGGCGGGTCAGGCGGCGTGCCGACGGGCGGCGCACTAGTGGGCAGGCTGCCGGCGGGCATGCCGGGCTTCGGTGCGGTGCCGGTCAGCGGGGCAGCGGGCCCGGCCCGGCCGCTCCGGCTCGCAGGCTGCGCGGCGAACTTCGCTGGCGCAGGCGGTACGAGCTGATTTCCTAGCGGCGGCGGATCCGCGCTCTCCGCCGGGGCCGACGGCGCCGGCCGGTCCGTCATCGCTGGTGGCGCTGCCAGGGGCTGCGGCCCGTCCCGGCCGCCGGACTGCGGTCGCGCGGTCAGCGGCTGCGACGCCTCTCGGTCGGCCCTGGCGGTTGTCGCTCCCGGCTTGACTCGGCCTGTGGCCTGACGCCCAGACTCGGCTGACGGCCGTCGCTTAGAGCGCCGACGTCCGCGCGGACGCACGCCGGCGCTGGCTGCGGAGTTGCCGCTAGCCTCTCCTGCCGTAGCGTCGTCCGCCGGTCCGTCGACGCCAGCGGGCGTCTGATCCTCCGTTTGATCGTCCTTGCTAAGCAATTAGTAGCCAGAGCGCTACCCAGAGTACAGACCGCTACTGCGCTTGGCAGCGGCCACCGGCTGAGAACGCTGAGCGGACCAGGTAAGGTCCGGCCATGCGGACCGTTGCCGTGGTGCTAGCAGGCGGATCAGGGCGCCGATTCGACTCGGCAAGCCCGAAGCAGCTGCGCGTGCTCGCGGGCCGTAACCTGATCGAGCATTGCGTCCTGGCATTCGATCAGGCACCAGCCATAGCGGACGTGCTGGTCGTCGCCGCCGCGGATATCAGCGAGCAAGTCCGCCGGGATCTGGCCGGCTACCGCAAAGTTGCCGACGTCATCCACGGCGGTGCCCGCCGAACCGACTCCACCAGGCAGGCTCTTGCCTGGCTCCGCGCCCGAGTGCCTGACGACAGCAAGGTCCTGTTCCACGATGCCGCGCGGCCGCTGCTCGATCAGCGGACTATAGCCGACTGCATCGCCGCACTTGACCGCTTCGATGCCGTCGGCGTGGTGGTCCCTTCTTCGGACACGATCGTCGAGGTCGCCGACGGCGCTATCAGGCGAGTCCTGCCACGCGACACGCTGGCGCGGTGCCAGACGCCGCAGGGATTCCGGCTCTCGGTCATCGCGGCGGCCTATCAGCTGGCCGACGCCGATCCGGCGTTTGCCAGCACGCCGGCGACCGACGACTGCGGTGTCGTGCAGCGTTACCTGCCCGACGTGCCGATCGGCGCCGTCGAAGGCAGTGAGCGCAACCTGAAGATCACCTACGCGGCCGACCTCGCCGTAGCGGCGGCCCTCCTCGATACCGCCAAGATGCCCGACAACTCCGCCACCGAGTAAGGCGCGCAGTCGCTAGAGTCCCGGATCCTCCAGCATCTCGGTGACCAGCGCGGCGATCGGCGAGCGCTCGGACCTGACGAGCGTGACGTGGGAGAAGAGCGGATGACCCTTGAGCTTCTCGATGACCGCGACGACTCCGTCGTGCCGGCCGACTCGCAGGTTGTCACGCTGAGCGATGTCGTGCGTGAGCACGACCCTGGACCCGGCACCGATCCGCGACAGGACGGTCAGCAGCACGCCGCGCTCCAGCGACTGGGCCTCGTCCACGACGACGAAAGAGTCGTGCAGCGACCGGCCACGGATGTGGGTCAGCGGCAGGACCTCGAGCATGTCCCGGTCGAGGACCTCCTCGATCACGGCCTGTGAGGTCACGGCCGCGAGGGTGTCAAACACAGCCTGCGCCCACGGGTTCATCTTGTCGGCTTCCGAGCCAGGCAGGTAGCCAAGGTCCTGGCCGCCGACCGCGTAGAGCGGCCGGAAGACCACGAGCTTGCGGTGCTGGCGGCGCTCCATCACGGCCTCGAGGCCGGCGCAGAGCGCGAGCGCCGACTTGCCCGTGCCGGCTCGCCCGCCGAGCGAGACGATGCCCACCTCGTTATCCAGCAGGATGTCCAGCGCGATGCGTTGTTCGGCGCTACGGCCGCGCAGGCCGAACGCCTCGCGATCGCCGCGTACCAGCTTGACCGACTTGTCGGGCTGCACGCGCCCAAGCGCGCTGCCTGCGCCAGTGACGCCCGACATCAGCACCAGGCCGGTGTGGCAGGGGAGGTTACGTGCGGCGGCCAGGTCGAGCTGGCCGGTCTCGTACAGCTCGTCGATCTCCGCAGCGGTGACATCCAGTTCCGCCATGCCCGTCCAGCCAGAGTCCGGTGGCAACTCTGCCCGGTACTCCTGCGCCGTCAGCCCCACCGCCGCAGCCTTGACCCGCAATGGCAGGTCCTTGCTGACCAGGATTACGCTCTCGCCCTCGGCAGCCAGGCTGCAGGCGACGGACAGAATCCTGGTGTCGTTGTCACCCAGCCGGAACCCAGCCGGCAGCACCGAGGGGTCCGAGTGATTCAGCTCGACCCGGACGCTGCCGCCGGAGTCGCCGACTGGCAGGTCGGCGTCCAGGCGGCCATACTCGACTCGAAGATCATCGAGGTAGCGGAGCGCCTGACGGGCGAAGTAACCAAGCTCTGGATGATGCCGCTTGGCCTCAAGCTCGGTGATGACAACGATGGGCAGTACCACCCGGTGCTCGGCAAATCTGCCGACAGCCGCCGGGTCCGCCAGCAGCACGCTGGTGTCCAGGACGTAGGTAAGCCGGGACTGGCTGACGCTGACGGAGCCTGCCTGATGACCGGCGAGGCCGGGCGCGGCGGGCGCATGGCGGGTGGAACTCGGCTTGGCAGGAGCTGCTGAAGCAGACTCCCGTGGGGCGGATGTTGATGGGCGTGCTGAGGAACTGGCCACTCGCTCTCCCCTGGGCGCCGGCTGGCGCCGCGGTCGGACACAGACGTGTCGGCGGGACCGGGTCCGGCCAGCGAAGAGCCGGGGACCCGGCCCTTCGCTCATCTCGCCTGCGTACCAGGACGCGAAGCTCGAGGATCTCAAGGGCCTTCCCGGCGGGCGGCTAGGCACCGCCCGTCAGTTC
>DATHQE010000203.1:0-2914 GCA_035483035.1 Streptosporangiaceae bacterium
GCTCGCCACCGTTTCCGCCGAAGGCCGCCCGCGAGCCCGCACCGTGCTGCTGAAGGCGCACGACCAGGCCGGCTTCACCTTCTACAGCAACCGGACCTCGCGCAAGGGCCGGGACCTCGCGGCGAACCCCCGGGCCTGCGCCGTCTTCCCCTGGTACGGCATGAGGCGCCAGGTGACGGCCGAGGGCGGCGTGCACATCATGTCGCAGGCCGACAGCGAGCCCTACTACCGGTCCAGGCCGCGAGGATCGCAGATCGGGGCGTGGGCCAGCAGGCAGTCGCAGGTCATCGGGTCGCGTGCGGAACTCGACGACCGCGTCGCCGAACTCGAGCGGCGCTGGGCGCCGCCGGCCACCATCCCGATGCCCGACTTCTGGGGCGGATACGTGCTGATGCCGGAGACCGTCGAATTCTGGCAGGCGGGCACGTTCCGGCTGCACGACCGGCTGCGCTACCTGCGGCACGACGACGGCTGGGCCATCGAGCGCCTGTCCCCTTAGTTCCTGGGCATAGCATCTCAAGCAGGAGGATGAGGAGTTGACAGCCCAGGGGCTCATTGACACGACGGAGATGTACCTCCGTACCATCTTCGAACTCGAAGAAGAGGGCGTCGTACCGCTGCGGGCGCGCATCGCCGAGCGGCTGACGCAAAGCGGCCCGACCGTCAGCCAGACGGTGGCCAGGATGGAACGGGACGGGCTGCTGCACGTCGCCGGGGACAGGCAGCTCTCGCTGAGCGACGTCGGCCGGACGCTCGCCACCCGGGTGATGCGCAAGCACCGGCTGGCCGAGTGCCTCCTCGTCGGCGTCATCAAGCTGCCGTGGGAGGAAGTGCATATCGAGGCGTGCCGCTGGGAGCACGTGATCTCGGAGAGCGTGGAGCGCCGCCTGCTCGAGCTGCTCGGTTACCCGGTTCGCTGCCCGCACGGCAATCTCATCCCTGGCCTGGCTGAACTCGGGCTGCCCGCCGAGGCGCTCGACCGGGTGCACGCGGCCACGAATGAGGCGGGTGAGGCGATGACGAAGATCGCGTCCTCCGGCGATACGCGGGTCGTCATCCGGCGAATTGGCGAGCAGATCCAGAGTGATCTTGTTTTGATGCTTAAACTCAAGCGCGCCGGGATACAACCCGGACGCGAGGTGATTCTCATGGCAGGCGAGGATGGTGTGCGGGTGACGGCCGGCGACTCGATGGACGCCATCTCGACCGAACTCCCCAGTCAGATCGCCGCGCATATCTTCGTGTCCATTAGCAGCCGGTATCAAACGGTGGCCGGAGCGTGATCATGCCAATCGGCGACGCTGCCTGGGCCGGGGAGTGCGGACGTGACGGGCTGGGGTGAGGCCGTTTCCGACGCATACCTCCCCGCGGACATGGTCCTCGGGCAGGCCGATATCGCGGTCGTGGTCACCGACCGGCTGAGCAATCTCCTGTTCGTCAACGAGTTCGCGGCGAGGCTTTTCCGGGTTTCCGGTGACGTGGCGCAGCTGGCCGGCTGCCCCGTCCTGGCCCTGGGCCTGTTTGCCGACGACGGCGTGCGCAAGGCGGAGGACCTGGCCGGGCAGGTGCTGCGCGGCCGGTCCTGGGAGGGCACGTTCGAGAGCGTACGCGGTGACGGGTCGCAGGTGCTCATCTGGGCTTTCGCCGTCCCGCTGCGTCATCCCGGCGGAGCCATCGACGGGATGGTGATCCTGGCCAGGGAGGCCGGCCAGCGCGACCGTCACGGGCAGCAGGACCGGCTGGCTCTGCTCGACCGGGTGGGCGAGCGGCTGGCCGGCTCGCTGGAAATCGGCACCACGCTCAAGCACGTGGCGGAGATCTTGGTGCCGCAGTTCGCCGATCACTGCTTCATCGACCTGTTCCAGGGCGACCAGCTCATCCGTCGCGCCCAGCGGCACGCGAGCGACTGGGCGCCGCCCCCGCGGACCTGGGCTCAGGTGGGTGAGCAGATCCACTACCCGGACGGGCACTTCTGCCAGCAGGCGATGACGCGCCTCGACACGATCGCGGTCAACGACCTGGACAGTGAGTACTATCCGGCGCCGAGCCCGGAAAGCATGTCGGCGGCGCACGAGGCCGGCCTGACGTCGGTGATCGCGGCGCCGCTCTACGCCCGGGGAGAACTGCTCGGCGTGATGAGCCTGGCCCTGTCCAGGCTCACCGAACGCGACGAGCACCACTACGACACGCCGGACCGCGATCTCATCGGCGCCATCGCCAGCCGGGTGGCCATCGCGATCGACAACGCGATGCTGTTCGAGACCGAGCGGCAGACCGCGCTGGCGTTCCAGAAGAGCCTGCTGCCGCAGGCGATCCCGGATCTGGACGGCCTGGAGGTCGCCTGCCGGTACGTGCCGGCCAAGCCGCTGGAGACACAGGGCCAGGGGATCCAGACGCAGGTGGGCGGCGACTGGTATGACATCATCCCGCTGGCCGCCGGGCGGGTGGGCATCGTCATCGGCGACGTAGAGGGCCGCGGCGCGCGGGCGGCGGCGATCATGGGCCAGCTGCGGGCGGCCCTGCGGGCGTTCGCCCAGGACGAGAAGTCACCCGCGGACATCATGCGCAAGCTGGACGATTGGTGCCGCGCGCTCGCCCCGGCCGACGAGAACGGGGTGGGGGCCGGGGACCCGCCCACCGTCAGCTGCATCTACATGATCTACGACGCGTGGTCGAGGGAACTGACCTTCGCGAACGCGGGCCACGACGCCCCGCTGCTGATCAGCGCCGGGCAGGTGCGGCAGCTCGAGTTCATGTACAAGGGCGTCCTGCTCGGCGTGCGCGGTAAGGGAATCACGGGGCTGCCCACGTACAAGGAGCAGACGATCGGCATGCCGCCCGGGGCCATCCTGGTGTTCTACACCGACGGCCTGACCGACCGGCGGACCCGCGCCGACGGCTCGGGCCACTACTC
>DATHQE010000204.1:0-3745 GCA_035483035.1 Streptosporangiaceae bacterium
GCCTCGTGCCAGTCACTGCCGACGCTCAGGTCGATGTGACCAGCCGCTAGCGCCGCCGCCAGCGCAGCGAACGATGCGCGCCGTGAGCGCGGCATGGCCAGGTCACCGGCCGTGGCTAGGGCGGCCGGCGCCGGGAAGAGCCGCGTCAGCCCGCCGTCCGGATCGATGACTGGCTCGCCGTGTGCCGTCGCCAGGCGGCCCGCGTGCGTGCGTGCCGCGGCGGTCGAGATCTGCTGGCCGAGCACCGCGCGCAGAGCGAACTCGGCAGCGTCTGCTGTCCGCGGCACCCGGCGGCCTGGCGCCTTGCGGACCAGGGGCGCGAGCCATTCGTCGGCGCCGAGCAAGTCCGCGATCGCCACTGGGTCGGCGTCGAGGTCCAGCATCCGGCGGCACCGGCTGATCGCGCTGGCGAGGTCGCGCAGGTCGGTCAGGCGCAGCTGGCAGCTCACGTGGTCGGGCTCGGGCCGCAGGGCGACGATCCCGTGGCCGTGCGGCAGCCGCAGGGTGCGCCGGTAAGCGCCGTCACGCCACTCCTCGACGCCTGGCACGGCGGTGGCGGCCAGGTGACCGAACAGGTTGTCGGGCTGCAAGGGCGCCCGGAACGGCAGCCGGAGCGACAGCGCGCCGGCGGCGGCCGCGGGGTGGCCGCGGCCGACCCGGTCACGGAGCTGGCTGGGGGAGAGGGCGAAGACCTCGCGCACGGTGTCGTTGAACGTCCTGATGCTCGCGAACCCGGCCGCGAACGCGACCTCGCCCATCGCCAGCGTGGTCGTCTCGATCAGCAGCCGCGCGGTCTGCGCGCGCTGAGCCCTCGCCAGGGCCAGCGGACCGGCGCCAAGTTCGGCCAGCAGCTGGCGCTCGACCTGCCGCACGCTGTAGCCAAGCCGGCTCGCCAGGGCCGGCACGCCACCGTTGTCCATGACGCCATCGGCGATCAGCCGCATCGCCCTGGCCACGACATCGGCGCGGACATCCCACTCCGGTGAGCCGGGGCTCGCGTCCGGGCGACAGCGCTTGCAGGCCCGGAATCCTCCCTGCTGAGCCGCGGCAGCGCTCGGATAAAAGCGCATGTGCTCGGGCTTCGGCGGAACTACCGGGCAGCTCGGCCGGCAGTAGATGCCGGTCGTCAGCACCGCGGTGAAGAACCACCCGTCGAACCTGGCGTCCTTCGACTGGACCGCGCGGACACAGCGCGCCGTATCTTGATGAATCGGGTCCAGCTGAGTCGGGTCGTCGTTCATGCCATCAGTCTCAGGCCGCATCCCCAGTGTGGTCTAGCGAGAATGCGACACCGAGACAAGCAAGCCGCAGTTGAGATGGATAATGTCGCAAATTCGCTAGCCTAGAAGGAGAGCTGGATGACCCTGGCGGCAGTGAACAGCATAGAGCTGAACTACCGGCTGGAAGGCGATGGCGCGGAGACCATCGTCCTGATCAACGGCCTGGCCGACGACCTGGAGACGTGGGAATTCCAGGTTCCCGACTTTCTGGCAGCGGGCTACCGGGTGCTGCGGTTCGACAACCGCGGCGTCGGCGCGAGCTCGGCTCCGGCGGGTCCCTACTCCAGTGCCATGCTGGCCGCTGACGCCAAGGCCCTGGTCGATTCGCTCGGGGTGCGCGACTTCCATCTGATGGGCGTGTCGATGGGCGGCATGATCGCGCAGGAATACGCGCTCCGCTACCCGGGCGATCTCCGCTCGGTCACGCTCGGGTGTACCTACGCGGCACCCGGCCCCTTCTGCTCCCGGATGTTCGCCATGTGGGCGGAGCTGGCGCCGGTACTCGGGGTCCCGTTCGTGATGCGCGACGTGACGCTCTGGGCTTTCACCGTCCCCTTCTTCGAGCAGCGGTCAGCCGAGCTGGCCGAGTTCGAGACCGCCATGCGGTACATGGCGCAGCCCGTCCACGCCTACCTGGCGCAGCTCGCCGTCATCCAGGAGCACGACACCACCAGCCGGCTCGGTCAGATTGCCGTCCCGACGCTCGTCCTGGCGGGCGAGGAGGACATCCTGATCCCCGTCGCGCTATCGCGCCGCATCCACGAGGCGATCGGTGGCTCGGAGTGGGCTACCACGAAGGGCGGGCACGCCTGCTGCTGGGAGCACCCCGCGCAGTTCAACCGGACGTTCCTTGACTTTGCCGGCCGCCACGGCGACAGATGAGGACAATCGGCCGTCAGCCGGCGTCCAGGTACAGGCAGAAGGGATGCCCGGCCGGATCGAGGAGGACGCGCACGTCATCCTGAGGCTGGTAATCAGCCAGCGTCGCGCCGAGCTCAACGGCGTCGGCCACGGCTGCGGCCACGTCGTCGACGGCGATATCGATGTGCAGCATCATCTGCTGGAGCCCAGCCGCAGGTGGCCACACGGGCGGGACGTAGCCGTCCGACGTGTTGAAGGCCAGGTACGACGACGTGCCCGGCACCTGGATCGCCGCGCCGTAGGGGTCGTCGTCGTCCTTGGCGATCGGCCAGCCGAGCAGTCGGGAGTAGAAGTCCGCCAGCGCCGGGCCGTCCGGCGCCTCGAGCACCACGCCCCACCAGTCGGTCTTGGTTCGTCCGCGCATACCAGTCATCATGGCAGCGCCCCCATCGATCCGGGGCCGCGCGATAGAGGTGTTTGCGCCCAGATAATTTCGCGTTCGGCAAAGTTGCGTGATGCGAAAGTTCGGCTAGGCTGGTCCGGTGATCCCCGTCATCGCTGCCGACCCCGACCACGAGCCGTCCGGGTTGCGCGAGCGCAAGAAAGCCGCGACCCGGCACGCGCTCGGCGTCGCGGCGATGCGGCTCGCGATGGAGCGCGGCCTGGACAACGTCCTCGTGGAGGACATCGCCGAGGCGGCCGGGGTATCGGCCCGGACTTTCAACAACTACTTCGCGAGCAAATACGAGGCCATCTGTGCGCTCGGCTTCGACCGGGCCATGCGAATCGGGATGACGCTCAGCCAGCGGCCGGCTGGCGAGCCGATCTGGCAGGCGATCACCAACGCGGTGATGTCGGAGTACGGCACCGCCGACCGCGCGCTGGACGAGGAGTGGATGGCCGGAGTACGGCTAGTGACCAGCACGCCGGCGCTGCGCGGTGAATACCTCAAAGTGCAGGCCATGACCCAGTACTCGCTGGCCGAGGCGATCGCCGTGCGACTCGGCGCCAATCCGGCGGCCACCATGTTCCCCCGGATCCTGGCCGCGGCGGTGACCGCGGCTATCGAGGCCGGGATGGACCGGTGGCTGCACTCCGACCCGCCGGTGCCGCTCGCTCCGCTAGTGCGGCGGGCTCTGCGCCAGCTCGCCGACGGCATGTGCCAGGTGCTGCCGCCAGCACCAGCGCTGGCTGACTCCGGCTAAGCCGCGGCGGACCTGCGCCCTACCCCGTTCCCTTTTTAAAATTCCCCGGAGACCTCCCGTGCTGATCCGACTGCTGCGCAGCTACTTGCGGCCCTACCGCAAGCCGCTTGCGCTCGTCCTGCTCCTGCAGCTGGCGCAGACGCTGGCGACGCTCTACCTGCCGACGCTCAACGCCGACATCATCGACCGAGGCGTGATCCTCCGCAACACGCACTACATCCTGACGACCGGCGGCGTCATGCTGGCCATCACGCTGGTGCAGATCCTGTGTGCCGTCGGTGCGGTGTACTTCGGGGCGCGGGTCGCGATGGCGCTCGGCCGCGACCTCCGGCACGACATCTTCAGCCGGGTGCAGCAGTTCTCCGACCGTGAGGTCAATCACTTCGGCACGGCATCCCT
>DATHQE010000205.1:0-5037 GCA_035483035.1 Streptosporangiaceae bacterium
GACGATCGCGTCGCCGGCCTGCTCGGCCAGGATGCCAGCGAGCTTGCCCGCGCGCTCCGGCGCGCCCACGGCGGCCAGCACGTCGTTGGGCCACTTGAGGCTGGCGCCCACGCCCGCCGAGGTCCGCACGGCCGACGCCACGGCGACCCCGGTCAGGAGCGGTAGCCAGCCCCGGCGCGCAGGCGGAACGCGGGCCGGCCGCAGCAGCACCGAGTACGTCAGCGCCGCGCCCGGCTCGCTCTGCCAGCTGCGGTCGAGCCGGCCACGGCCCGCCGTCTGCGTCTCGGCGACCAGGACCGTCCCGGCTGGCGCGCCTGCCTGCGCGGCCGCTAGCAGGTCAGCGTTGGTGGATCCGGTCTGTTCGACGACATCTACGGCCGTGTACAGACGAGACCCGGACAGGACGGCGGCCCGGATAGACGCCGCCGACAAGGGTGTCCGCTGCGGCTGCCGCGTCGGGCTAATCATGGGCCTAGCCTCTCGCGGCTAGCGAGCTGGTGGCGCGGCCGGGGCTGGGCTGGGCCACCCGTCGCGGCAGCCGGCCGTAGTTCTGCCCTAACCTGTCCCGCATGGCCAACGATGCATCCGCGCCGCTGGGCGCATTCGAGCCGGCCGAGCCGAACCTGCACACCACCGCAGGCAAGCTCGCTGACCTGGAGAAGCGCAGGTACGAGGCGGTGCACGCGGGCGCCGCTCGCCAGGTCGAGCGGCAGCACGCCAAGGGCAAGATGACTGCGCGCGAGCGGATCGGCATCCTGCTGGACCCTGGCTCGTTCACCGAGTTCGACGAGCTGGCCAGGCACCGGGCCACTGACTTCGGGATGGCCGCGAGCCGGCCGTACGGGGACGGCGTCGTCACCGGGTACGGAACGATCGACGGGCGCCCGGTCGCGGTGTTCAGCCAGGATTTCACTGTCAACGGCGGCTCGCTCGGCGAGGTCTTCGGCGAGAAGATCGTCAAGGTCATGGACTACGCGCTGACGACCGGCTGTCCGATGATCGGGATTAACGACAGCGGCGGCGCACGGATCCAGGAGGGCGTCGTCGCGCTCGGCCTGTATGGCGAGATCTTCTACCGGAATGTCATCTCCTCGGGCGTCATCCCGCAGATCTCTCTCATCATGGGGCCGTGCGCCGGCGGCGCGGTGTACTCGCCAGCGATCACCGACTTCACGCTCATGGTCGACAAGACCTCGTACATGTTCATCACCGGGCCGGACGTAATCAAGACTGTGACCGGCGAAGAAGTCAGCCAGGAGGAACTCGGTGGCGCGCACGCGCACAACGTGAAATCCGGCGTCGCCCACTACCAGGCGGCTGACGAGCAGGACTGCCTGGAATTCGCCAGGGAGCTGCTGTCCTACTTGCCGTCCAACAACCTCGACGAGCCCCCGGCGGGACCGGCAGCGGCCGACCCCGCCGCCGCGCTCGAGCTCACCGATTCCGACGCAGAGCTGGACGCGCTGATCCCCGACTCGCCGCGCCAGCCTTACGACATGCACGAAGTTATCCGGCACGTCCTGGACGACGGTGAGTTCCTGGAGATCCATGCCGGGTTCGCGCAGAACATGCTGGTCGGGTTCGGACGGGTAGACGGGACGTCGGTCGGCGTCGTCGCCAACCAGCCCATGCACTCGGCCGGCACCCTGGACATCGACGCTTCGGAGAAGGCCGCCAGGTTCGTCCGGACGTGCGACGCCTTCGGGGTCCCGGTGCTGACCTTCGTAGATGTGCCAGGCTTCCTGCCGGGCACTGGCCAGGAGTGGGGCGGGATCATCCGGCGCGGTGCCAAGCTGATCTACGCCTATGCCGAGGCGACGGTACCCAAGATCACCGTGATCACCCGCAAGGCCTACGGCGGCGCCTACGACGTGATGGGCTCCAAGCATCTCGGCGGCGACATCAATCTGGCCTGGCCTACAGCCCAGATCGCCGTCATGGGCGCTGATGGTGCCGTGGACATCCTCTACCGCCGCGACCTGGCCGCTGTCGCCGACCCGCAGGAGCGGGCGGCGCTGCGGCAGGAGAAGTCAGCGGAGTACGAGGACACGCTCTTCAACCCCTACATCGCGGCGGAGCGGGGATATGTCGACGCCGTCATCAGGCCGGCCGAAACCCGGTCCCAGGTCACGAGAGCACTGCGGGCGCTGCGCACCAAACGGCAGACCTTGCCGCCCAAGAAGCACGGCAATATCCCGCTCTAGGCGAGATCACGCCTCGCCGCCGGATCCAGCTTCGGCCGACCGCTGGCGCGCGCCGCTATGCCCGGGGAGGGGCCTGACCAGGCGAGATCGGCATATCGTGACGGCCCGATTGCGCTGCGGTACTGCCTTCTGGCGGCTCAGGGACCCTCGAAGCGATTAGAGTCGTCAGTATTATGACCGAGACTGCCCCGGCGCTCCCGCTGCTGTCCCGCTACGCGATCATGGTCGACGTCGGGTACATCTACGCGTCGGCCGGCGAGCTGCTGTTCAGCGCGGCTTCCAGGCGTGAGTACCGGGTCGACGCCGACAAGCTCATCCAGGCGCTCACCAGGCATGCAGAAGATCACGTCCGAGGCGAGTTGCTGCGGGTGTACTGGTATGACGCGGCCAGGGACCGGGTGCCGACGATCGACCAGCGCGTCATCGCCCAGATGCCATGGGTCAAGCTACGCCTCGGTAACCTGAACGCCCGCGGCCAGCAGAAGGGCGTGGACGCCCAGATCCGCGCCGACATGGAGGCGCTGGCCAGGCACCGCGCCATCACCGACGCGATCTTGGTTGCGGGCGACGAGGACATGGTGCCGGCCGTCGAGGCAGCCCAGGCCTTCGGCGTACGGATCCACCTGTGGGGTGTCGAACCGCCGTACGGCACCAACCAGGCCGAGCGCCTGGTGTGGGAGTCTGACACCGTCGACGTGCTCGAGCGCTCGTTTGTCGAGCCGTTCTTCACCCGCCAGCTATCCCCCGAGCCGACACCCGTCGCGGCCGCAGAACCGGGACCGGTGCGGTCCGGCCAGGCGGCCCCGGCCCAGACCGTCCAGGGCGCGCCATCGCCGGCGCAGGTATTCGGGGAACGGCACTCGAGCCGGCAGTTCTCCAGGCCTTTCCCGGTCCCGCACCTGCCGTCGGCCCGGCTCGGTCCCGACCGCGAACGGGTCGAGGAGGCGGGCGAGCATGTCGCGCAGAAGTGGATCCTGACACGCGGCGAGGACAACATCCGCGATCTGCTGCCGGGCCCGATCCTGCCGCCGGTCATCGACAAGGAGCTCCTCGTCGACGCCGAGAAGGAGCTCGGCTTGTCGCTTCGTGCCTATCAGGAGGCCAGGGAATGGCTGCGGGATGCCTTCTGGGCTAGAGTGCATCGCCAGTTTGGCCTCGGTGTCGGCAAGTCGAAGGGCTGAATTCATGTCGCAGGGTCCGGCCGAGCCCTCCGCCGTGCAGTCGCGGCCGCTGCTGAGGGTCGTGCGCGGCGCACCCACGGCGGCCGAGCTCGCCGCCGTGACCGTCGTGATCGGGGCCCTGGCGCGCAGCGGCAGTCCGCGCCCCTTTCCCCAGCGGTCCGGTAGTGCCCAGTGGGCCGCCAGGGATCAGCTGATGCGGCCGCCGCATTCGGCCGGGCCCGGCGCCTGGCGGGCCAGCGCCCTGCCTCGCTAGCCGGACATTTCCGCCGTCCTGCCGACCGGCGCGGCCCAGCCGGCCGCCCGGCCACCGAAGCACGTTCTCACCTAGACTCCTCACAGTCGAAAGGAGACGATGCGGTGCACAAGGTCCTGATCGCCAACCGGGGCGAGATCGCGGTGCGGATTGTGCGGGCCTGCCGCGACGCCGGCCTCGCCAGCGTGGCCGTGTACGGCGAGGCTGACCTCGATGCACTGCACGTCACCATGGCCGACGAGGCGTACGCGCTCGGCGGGCTCAGCGCGGCAGACAGCTACCTGGACATCGCCAAGATCCTGAAGGCAGCCGCTGACAGCGGCGCGGACGCAGTGCACCCCGGCTACGGCTTCCTGGCCGAGAACGCCGACTTCGCCCGCGCGGTCATCGAGGCAGGCCTGACCTGGATCGGGCCGCCGCCGGCCGCGATCGAGGCGCTCGGAGACAAGGTGCAAGCGCGCCACATCGCCAAGCAGGTCGGGGCGCCGCTCGCGGCGGGTACCGACGGCCCGGTCAGCGGCGCCGACGAGGCGGTGGCGTTCGCGGCCGAGTACGGATTGCCCATAGCGATCAAGGCCGCGTTCGGCGGCGGCGGCCGCGGCCTCAAGGTCGCCTGGACGACCGAGGAGATTGCCGGGCAGTTCGAGTCAGCGGTCCGCGAAGCTGTCGCTGCGTTCGGCCGCGGCGAGTGCTTTGTCGAGCGCTATCTGGACAAGCCGCGGCACGTCGAGACCCAATGCCTGGCTGACGTGCACGGCAACGTCGTGATCGTCTCCACCAGGGACTGCTCGCTTCAGCGCCGCCATCAGAAGCTGGTGGAGGAGGCTCCGGCCCCGTTCCTGACTCTGGAGCAGGACAAGCAGCTACGCGCGGCCTCAGCCGACATCCTCCGCGCTGCGGGCTACGTGGGCGCCGGGACCTGCGAGTTCCTGATCGGCCAGGACGGCACCGTGTCGTTCCTCGAGGTGAACACCCGGCTCCAGGTCGAGCATCCCGTCACCGAGGAAGTGAGCGGCATCGACCTGGTCCGGGAGATGTTCCGGATAGCCGACGGGGAGCCCCTGACGTACTCGGACCCTGACGTGCGCGGGCACTCGATCGAGTTCCGGATCAATGCCGAGGATGCCGGCCGCGGCTTCCTGCCCGCGCCGGGCACGATCGCCGGCTGGCGGCAGCCATCGGGTCCTGGCGTCCGCCTGGATGCCGGCTATACGGCCGGGATGACTGTGCCGCAGGCGTTCGACTCACTGATTGCCAAGCTGATCGTGACGGGCGCGACCAGGGCGCAGGCGCTGGAACGTGCCCGGCGCGCGCTGGCCGAGTTCGAGATCGACGGCATGCCGACAGTGCTGCCGTTCCATCGTGCCGTCGTCTGCGATCCGGCCTTCACCAGCGAGCC